>DAIRTE010000012.1:0-37720 GCA_036804025.1 Clostridia bacterium
CAGGAGGTCATCGATTACGTTGCCGCGAAGTACGGCGCGGGTCACGTCAGCCAGATCATCACGTTTGGCACCATGGCGGCGCGCGCGGTCATCCGCGACGTTGGGCGTGTGCTCCGCGTGCCGTATGCGGACGTGGACAAACTCAGCAAGATGGTCCCATTCGAGCTGAACATGACGCTCGAACGCGCCTTGCAGATTTCGCCCGACCTCAAGAAACAATACGAGAGCGACGAGACTACGAAAAAGATCATCGACCTCTGCCTGCGTCTCGAAGGCCTGCCTCGGCATAGCTCCACGCACGCCGCTGGCGTCGTCATCTCCAGCGTACCGATCACCGAGGTCGTGCCGCTGCAGGTGAACGACTCCGTGGTCACAACGCAGTTCCCAATGACCACGCTCGAAGAGCTGGGATTGCTCAAGATGGACTTTCTGGGGCTCAGGACGCTGACGGTCATTCGCGACACGCTCGGCTTCATCGCGGACGGCGGCAAGCCCGCGCCCGATCTTGACCGGCTCCCGTTCACCGATCCCGCAGTCTACAAAATGATTGCACTCGGCGATACGGACGGGGTGTTCCAGCTCGAGTCCGGCGGCATGCGGCAGTTCTTGCAGCAGCTCAAGCCGGACTGTTTTGAGGATCTCATCGCAGGCATTTCGCTCTATCGCCCCGGCCCCATGGAGCAGATTCCGCGCTACGTCAAGGGCAAGCACGATCCTTCGAGCGTTGCCTATGCGCACCCTTTGCTCGAACCGATTCTCTGCACCACCTATGGGTGCATGGTCTATCAGGAGCAGGTTATGGAGATCGTCCGCACGCTCGCGGGGTATTCCTACGGACGGAGCGATCTCGTTCGCCGCGCCATGTCCAAGAAAAAACACGAGGTCATGGCCAAGGAGCGCGAGTATTTCGTCCACGGGACGGAAGGCGTCGTCGGCGCGGTTGCAAACGGCGTTCCGGAGGCGGTCGCGAACAAGATCTTCGACGAAATGATGGACTTCGCGTCCTACGCGTTCAACAAATCCCACGCGGCTGCCTACGCGGTGCTCGCCTACCGGACGGCCTACCTCAAGTACTATTTTCCGGTGGAGTTTTTAACCGCGTTGATCAACAGCTTTTTAGGTTCGGTGGAAACCGTCGCGAAGTACGTCTACAGCGCGCGAAACCACGGCATCAAGGTGCTCCCGCCGGATGTAAACTTTTCCCGCTCGCGCTTCTCGCCGGAACAGGGCGCGATTCGATTCGGGCTATCAGCGGTGCGAAACGTCGGCTCCGCCGTGATGGAGGCGATGGTGCAAGAGCGCACGGAGCGCGGGCGTTTCTCGAGCATCTTCGATTTTTGTGACCGCGTGGACGGGCTGAACAAGCGCATGCTCGAAGCGCTCATCAGTGCGGGCTGCTTTGATTCCACGGGCGCACGGCGCGCGAAGCTGCTCGCCGTCTACGAGCGCGCGCTGGACGCCTCCACCGCCGCGCGGAAAGCGCGCGGAACGGGGCAAATTTCGCTGTTCGATCTCGACGGCGGAAGCGAACTGCAAATGCAGCAGATTCCGCTGCCGAACATTGCGGATCTGTCGCACCAGATCGTGCTCGCCAAGGAGCGCGAATCCACGGGGCTGTATCTTTCCGGCCACCCGCTGGACAACTATCAGGAGCAGATGAAAAAGCTTTCCTATACGATTGACGATCTTGCGGAAGCAGACGGCACCAGCGCGGTCAAGGACAACGATATGGTCACCGTAGCTGGGCTCTTGACCCAGTGCAAGCAAAAGCCCACCCGCGCGGGAACGGGGCTGATGGGCTACGCCGTGCTAGAGGGCATCACGGGAAGTGTGGAAGCCGTGCTCTTTCCGCGGACGCTTCAGCAGGTCGGCTCGCTGTTCGTGGACGACGCGGCGGTGCTCGCGCGCGGCAAGCTCAACATTCGCGACGACCGCGCAAATTCGCTCTTAATCGAGGAGCTTTTGCCGCTCGGCGAAGCGGGCAAGAGCATCTACATTCAGTTTCCGATGCTGACCGATCAAACGACTTCACTCGCCTGCGCGTTTTTGAAAAAGTATCCGGGCAAAACGCCGGTCGTGCTCTGCGACGCGGCAAAGCGCACGGGTAAGGGCGTTCCGAAGGAGTACTATGTCGACCTCTCGGACGCGTTTCTTGCCGCCGCGGAAGATTGCTTTGGAAAAGAGTCGATCAAAGTAAAATAGTCTAATTCGATATTCAGAAATTTACCGGGCGCAGTTCACGCCGATTAGAAAATGAAGCTACCAACAGGAATCAAATTTGACCGGGCGCAGTTCGCGCCGAAAGGAATTTTCACATGGCACAGAAATTACGCCCTCCCGTCCAGAAAAACGACGAGCTCGTCGTCACCATTGATGCGCTGACCAACGAAGGTCAGGGCGTTGCCCGCGTGGATGGCTACGCGGTCTTCATCGTCGGCGCACTCGTCGGCGAGGAGGTCAAAGCGCACATCATCAAGGTCATGCCGACCTATGCGATTGCCAAGGCGATTTCGATTCTAAAGCCCTCGCCGGATCGCGTCCGCCCCGCCTGCCCCGTTTTTGCGCAATGCGGCGGCTGCTCGCTCTGGCACCTTTCCTACCCCGCCCAGCTGCGCCAAAAGCAGCAGTGGGTTGAGGACGCGCTCACCCGCCTCGGCGGATTCGCCGGTGTGCCCATGCAGCCCATCGTCGGCATGGACGACCCGACTCGCTATCGCAACAAGGGCAGTTTTCCGTTTGGCGTGGTGGGTAACGGCGCCGTGTTCGGGTTTTACGCCGAACGTAGCCACCGGCTCGTTCCGTTTTCGGATTGTTTGATTCAGGACGAGCAGATTGTGGACGCCGCGCGCCGTGTTGCCGCCTGGGCGAACGCCTGCGGGGTTCCCGTTTACGACGAAACCACCGGCGAAGGTCAGCTCCGGCACGTCGTCGCACGGACGACCGCGAACGGCGAGCGGATGGTCGTTGTCGTCACGAAAGGCCAGCTCAAGAAGAAGAACGATCTGCTCTCCTTCCTCGAAGACGTTGACAGCGTTTGGCACAACGAGAACGCAAAGGACACCAACGTCATCTTTGGCGACAAGTTTACCCTGCTCTCCGGCAAGCAGGCGCTGACCGAAACGATTGGCGAAAAGCGCTTCTCCGTCAGCCCGCAGTCGTTCTTGCAGGTCAACCGTGTGCAGACGCAGGCGCTCTACGAAACCGCGCGGGAGTTTCTCGCGGCCAAGCCGGAGGAAACCGTCGTGGACGCATACTGCGGCGTCGGCACCATCTCGCTGTTCATCGCGGGGGATTGCAAACGAGTCATCGGTGTAGAGCAGGTTGCCCCGGCCATTGAGGACGCAAAGGCAAACGCGCAGGCCAACGGCGTGACCAACGCGGAGTTCGTCTGCGGCAATGTCGAAGACGTGCTTCCCCGCCTGATTTCCGAAGAGACGAAGATTGACGCAATCGTGCTCGACCCGCCGCGCAAGGGCTGCGAAGAAGCCGCGCTTGCGGCAATTGTCAAGAGCAGTGCAAACCGCGTGGTCTATGTTTCCTGCAACCCCGCCACCCTCGCGCGGGACTGCAAGTATCTGGCCGAACACGGCTTTACCCTCTCCGCCGTCCGCCCCGTGGACATGTTCCCGCAGACGTGCCACGTTGAGACGGTGGTCCGAATGAAAAGAGCCTAAGCATTCGACGCGATTTCTAAATAGTCTTGCAGGGTTTATGCGTCCCGACCCCAACCTTGTTTAACAAATTTTTCAGAATTCGTTGAAGGGTAAAAAATGCTTCATATAAATCATCAAAAACGGCAAAGGAATTTTTAAATGAGAATACATAACGTCTCCATTGTTGGAATGGGTGCGCTCGGTGTGATGTACGGCGACTTTTTTGTCGCAAAGCTGGGCAAAGAACACGTCGAGTTTATCGCCGACAAAGCCAGAATCGATCGTTTCCAACAGGAAGGCATGTTTTGTAACGAACGCTCTTGCGATTTTTCTATGGCGGACGAGGCAGATGAGACCGGGCGACCCGCAGATTTGCTGATCTTCGCGGTTAAGGCAACCGGCTTGCAATCCGCGATCCATTCGGTTCGAAATAAGATATCCCGGCACACGATCATCCTTTCACTGCTCAACGGAATCACCAGTGAAGAAATCATCGGCAAAGAATACGGAATGGACCCGATCCTTCATTGCATCGTTCAGGGGATGGATACAATCAAGGAAAACAATCGTGTGACCTACGCGCACTTTGGGAAAATCTGTTTGGGTGTCCACGACGAAAACGACGTAAAGAAGCAGAATTTACAGGCCGTGGTGGATTTGTTTGACCGGATCGATATGCCCTACGCGGTAGAAGACGACATTCTCCGAAGAATGTGGTGCAAACTCATGCTCAACGTCGGCGTGAATCAGTCCGTCATGATCCACGAGGGAACATACGAAACGGTGCAGCGGCCCGGAATCGCGCGGGATCTCATGCTAGCCGCCATGCAGGAAGTCATTCTGGTTGCGCAAAAGGAGAACGTTACCATCACACAGGCGGATTTTGACGAATACGTAAGTCTCCTTGATACCCTCAATCCAGCCGGTATGCCCTCCATGCGGCAGGACGGTTTGGCGCAAAGAAAATCCGAGGTAGAGCTGTTTGCGGGCACGGTTCTCGCTTTGGCGGAGAAGCATGGAATCGACGTGCCAGTGAACCGAAAGATTTATGAAACGATTCTTGAAATGGAGCGCGCGTATTAACGCAAGTTCTCATAGAATGCGGTATTCGGAGACGCTTCAATCAGCAAAACGGAACGATATTCGCTGCTGTTAATGTAGAAATAAGCATGCAGAATGGATTGGAAATCGAAAGAATGACCTGTGAAATCGTTTATTACTCCGCAACGGGCGCGACCGAGAATATCGTAAAGGCGTTTTCAAAAGATCTTTCGGATGAAGTAACTTATACTAAAATCGATATGTTCTCTCACGAATACGCTGCATTATCTGATGCCGATCTGCTCGTATTTGCATCTCCGGTATACGGCGGTCGAATTCCTGAACGCATCATGAAATGTTTTGAGAAAAAGTGTACGGAAGGGAAACCGGTAGTCGGAATAGCCGTATACGGCAACATGCATTTCGGTGCAAGTCTCGCGCAGCTTCGTGAGTTGGCAAAAAAACATCATTGTTCATTCGTAGGAGCGGGAGCTTTCATCGCTGAACATACATATTCTTTCAAGGATGCGCCGATTGCGGAGGGTAGACCGAGCGCTCGCGATCTGGAGCAAGCAACACTGTTTGGGCAGGCTGTACAAAACAAATTAAGCGCAAACGATACAACCAATGTTACTTTGCCTCCTTCGTGGTTCCCGTTGTTGCTTACAAAATTGCCTGAAAGCACGCTCAGACCTGTGGTGAAAAAGCCTGTCATAATCGGCGATTGTAACCGCTGCGGAGCTTGCGCTAGAATTTGCCCAACAAAGGCAATTGATACCGATACTCTTATCATCAACGAAAGCAAGTGCATTCGCTGTTTTGCCTGCGTTAAAAAATGCCCCCAAAAAGCAAGAAAAGGCGAACTAATCTTCAAGTGGCTGAGGTATCCGTTTTCCAGTATCGGCAGCAAGCAAAAGGAACCTGTTTGGCGGGTTCAATGACAATACTTGTGAGAATTTATACCCGACCCAAGCTTTGCCCTCTCCGCCATACGCCCCGTGGACATTTCCCGCAGACGTGTGCGGTGAAGACGGTGGTTCGAATGGGGAAGCGTTAGTTCTCCTGTTTCGTCACGGAAACAGCTTGTGGAAGAAAAAAGAAATGAAAGGTTTTTGGTGGGGGAAACAATGAAGATCTTTTTATCTTTTAAAAGCGAAGACATGAAAGAAGTCGAAAAAGTAGTCGATCGATTAAGGGAACTTTCTCCGGATGTGAAGGTGTCCATATTAAGGCAAAACCGAAAATGGAAAAGGATGACGCTCGATTACTTAAAAGACTCAGATATGGTCATATATCTCGCTGGCGAACACTATAGTGATAATATTGACTGGGAAATCAATGAAGCGAAGAAAATCGGTCATAAAGTATTCTGCCTCAAGCTGCGTGATGACGTTGAACTAAAAGACGAGCGCCTGAAGATATATGATGATTACGATAGCAAATTAACATTGAAGGTCGAACCTGTCTCTTTCGAGAAAATCGCGGACTTGGTCAAAGGTGATCGGGAGCATCTGCATAATAAACTGTTTGAAACGGGTGTGATCGACAATAAAACGCTTGTTGAGCAGTATAGAATGCTGTTGTCCACATCAGAATCTTTGATTGAACGCCGTCAAAAACTCACGACAACTTATTTAACTATATTTAGCGCGTTACTTCCCGTACTTACCTTCATGCTTTCCCAGAAAATGGCTTTCATGAACATCGGATGCGCGATCATCTCTTTGATCAGTATTCTGCTTTGCTTTTCCTGGCACAACGCCATTGATTCGTACGGTAAGTCAAATGCCGCAAAATTCGCAATTTTGGAGGAGATGGAGAAGCAATTCCCCGCTTCCATGTTCGCTTCAGAATGGGTAGTACTAAAGAAGACAACTTCACGGTATAGATCATATACGAGCCGAGAAACGCTTATACCGCTGTTATTCGTTGCAGTTTACGCCCTGTTTATGGTGGTTTCGATCATTCTGTGCTTCGTGTAACAGAAAGTGAACGGTTGAGCCTGAACCCGGAAATCACAAGCTCTTCCGTTTCACTGTTCGGGCTGTTTTCCGTTTGCTTTACCCCCCTTCGCCCTCACGCGGGGCTGCAAGTATCTTGTTTCTCCTTCTACGTCGTCCGTCCTGTTGACATGTTCTCGCGGACGAGTGAAATGGAGACGGTGGTATGGATGTCTCAAGCCTAGGTGAAGAATTTAGAACTATTGTCATGCAAGAGATATAATTCACGGAAATAAGAAAGGTCGGTTTCGGATGGGCTTCTTAGATAATTTATTTAAGAAAAAGAACACAGAGCTGATATGCAATTTTCAGGATTTATTTGACCTGATGGAAGAGTCGGTTCGTATTGAAGCGCCTATCACAAGATTGATCATTCGAGTTGATAATCAGGTTCATAAGATTGGCGTTTCGGCAGATATGACCCGTGGAGGGGAATATTTTGATATTCTCTATTACTTTGATGAAAATGAATGCAAATCGATTTCTGAACTAAAGGCACGATTACCGTATTCTTTAGGCGATGAAGTTACTGTCATCGAAGATGAAGATATGGGAGACCCGCATAACAATAAGCTTCTATCGGAAAGAGAACTACGTAGTTAACAGAATCGATTTTTGTCATGAATCCGCGCGCTAGATGAATGTAGTAACTGTTAAAAAGGGTATTTGACTCTATGTACTATCTGATTTCGTTTTTGATTTACTCCCTGATCGTTCTTCTTTTTGTATTATATGTAATGACCCCGAGTAAGATGGAAAAACGCCAGTTCAAAGGGGTTCTTGTCGATGAAATGATGAAGGGTTTCACAAAGTCCGATGTTCGATCACGCAAAAAAAGAGTCAAGATCCTTCCTCTGTATCAAAGATTCTTATATTGGCTATGGTTTTCCAGCATAATAGCAATGATTGTTGTTCCGGCCATTGTACTCAGTATTGCTCGTTACTATTTGATTGATTACTTCTTTGTTCCTGAGAACGCTTTCTGTATCGATTTGAACACTCCATCCTTATTGGTTTTTGGCGTCGGTGCCTTTTTGAGCGGAATACCGGTGCTTGTCGCATACAGTTACTTGACCAATCGCGGAATCATTCGAAAGGCAGATTTGCTCTATCAACTAGGTTCGTTTCAGGAGTACCCGAAGAGAATAAATATCTTGATATCAGGAGTTTTATTGTTGATCGGTCTTCCGCTTATGATGCTAGGCTTCAACAGTTATCGTTACTTTAGCGACGAACAGATTACCGTGAAATCGGCTTTATCAAGCCGCGAAACAGTCTACTCCTATTCTGATGTGAATTACATTGAGCATAGCTTCTATCGCGACGATACTTCCGGTTATACCGTGATTCTAAAGAACGGAACAGAATTATCACTCAACGAAGATATATCCCGCAACCCTGAATTTATGAAAACAATCGATGATCATCATATTGAGATCAAAGATGAATATGTAAAACCTGCTTGGTAGGTAATCCATGCATCCAGTAGGATTGTCTGAGATAGGACTTAACAGGATCATGGTTCGCTTGCTGGATTCGTTTCCCCACTCCGCCGTCCTCCCTGTGAATATGTTCCCGCAGATTTGCAATGTAGAACGATGTCGCTGTTAGCGTAAAACAGTCTATCTAAGACCAATATCGCGAGGTGAATTATGAACTGGATTTATGAACCCGGACGCGTCTACGGCGTAGACGAAACAAATACGTGCCTCGCGGAAGCGACGTATGTCTTCTTGGACAAGGATACGGTCGATATCAACCATACCTACGTGGACGCTTCGCTTCGCGGACAGGGCGTCGCCGGAGAAATGATGGAAGCCGTTGTGCAACGTCTGCGTCGTGACGGGCTGAAGGCGGTCGCCACCTGCTCCTACGCAAACGCATGGCTCAACAAGCATCGCGATTCGTATGCCGACGTAATCTCCGACGATCTGGATCGTTAGCGCTGAGAATACTTTTTCTACGCGTCGTTTCTACACAGAAAAATCATCTTTTAAAGAAAGAACGAATCCATCTGGAACACATACCAAAAGGAGGATGTTTATGAAGCAGGTGAAATGGGGCATCGTGGGCACCGGTAGAATATCGACCCAATTTGCGCAGGGATTGCAGCAGGTGGAACACGCGGAAATTGCCGCGATTGCCTCGCGCAATCTCGACAGCGCAATGGCTTTTGCCGCGCAGTTTGATATTCCCATGCGTTACGGCAGCTATGCGGATATGGCCGAGAACACAAGTCTGGACATCATCTACATCGGCACACCCCACCCGCAGCACTATGAAAACGTAATGCTGTTTCTGGAAGCGGGGTTTGCGGTGGTCTGCGAAAAGCCGCTGGGCGTCAACGCGGCGCAGACCGAACAGATGATTGCCAAGGCGCGCGAAAAGAACGTCTTCTTTCTGGAAGGCATGTGGACGCGGTTCTTCCCCGCGTTTCAGCAGGCGCTGGAATGGGTGCGGTCTGGACGAATCGGCGAGCCGAAAATGCTCCATGCGGTCTTCGGGTACGACGACAGCGCCAATAAGGAACAGTGGCGCTTTCAGCACGATATGGCGGGCGGCGCGCTGCTCGACGTCGGCATCTATCCGCTCGCGCTGACGTTCGCGATGTTCGGCCCCGACCCAATCAAGGTATCGACCTCCGCCTGCATCGTAAACGGTGTTGACGAATATAACACGTTTACGTTTGAGTATGCGGACGGGCGCATCGCGGTGCTGTCCAGCGGAATCGGCGTCAAGCTCGATAACCACGTGTTCGTCGGCGGAGCGAAAGGCTCCGTGCTGCTCGGCGAGGGCTGGTGGCATCCGGATCGCGCGGAGTTCGCGCCTTGGGGCAACACGAATACCGGAATTTCGCCGGATCGAGATGTGTTTGAGCAGCCGTATCCCTCCTCCGGCTTCCAGTTTGAAGCGCGGGCCGTACAGCAGCATTACTTGAACGGGCTCAAGGAAGCGCCCGAAATGCCGCTGGACGAAACGATCCAGATTGCGCGAATGCTGGATCGCATCCGCAAAACGTGGCCGCTTCTCTACAAAGAAGACGAGGAGTAAGCCGGACAAAGTTAAAATGCATCTAAATACGGGGGAGCAGAGCGTTCTGTTCCCCTGTTTTTATTCTTCGTTTTTTCTGCGTTAAGATTCGTAGATCGTCGCAATGTTTCGTATTCTCCGCTGCATCTCCGCGCGAATCGGCAGCGGCTCCAGACATTCGCATTTGTCCCCAAAGCTGAGTAGAATACCGTAATAGTAGTCGTTATCGATGAACGGAAATTGAACGGTGTAGTGTTCGTCGCCGTCCGGCGAAACGTCCTCCCGCGCGCAAAAATCCAGCACTCGTTCCAGAATCGATGGATGAATTCGGATTTTGATGATCGCCTGCATCTTTGCGATCACTTCAGAAGCATCGAGCTGCGGCTTTGGAAACTCCCGCGGCGAAAACTCCTCTTCCTCTACTCGCAGTCCTGACATGCGGGCTAGCTTGAACAAGCGGAAATCATTCCGCATATGGCAGTAAGCCTGTAAATACCAGTGATTGCCTTTCAGTACAAGCTGATACGGTTCTGCAATTCTCGCGGTCTTGGTTCCGTAGCGGCCCGCATAATCAAACGAAAGCAACCTGCTTTGCTGTAACGCTGTCTTGATCCGCTCCAGATAGGGCTGGACATTCCGGTTGCCGATCCACGGGCTAAGGTCTATGTAGATCTGGTTCGCTCGCAACTCGATGCTCTTTGCCCGGTCGGCAGGGATAAAGCTGCGAACCTTCGCGAGCGCGTTGACCAGCTCCTCCCCTCGCATCATGCCGGAAAGGCTGGAAAGCCCCATCAGAATGGCGGAAAGATCGTCGGTCGAAAATACCGTTCGATCCAGTTTGTATTGCTCCATGATTTCAAATCCACCGCCGACGCCGGATGTGGAACGAACCGGAATCCCCGCCTGGTTGATGGCTTCCATGTCCCGGTAGATGGTTCGCACAGAGACTTCAAACCGATCCGCCAGCTCTTGCGCGCCGACCCGCTGTTGCTCCAGCAGAATCAGAATCATGCTGACCAGCCTGTCGACCTTCATTGATTATTCGCCTCCCAAATTTCGCGCTCAACGCGATGGATTGTTGCCATAGTGTTGTCATCAATTGCAAGGTATCATAGAACCGTAAGAAAATCAATCACTCGTCAGGAGAAAGCGCTATGCAGAACAAAGCACTGGTCGTCATCGACATTCAAAACGACATCACCAAGAACTACAAAGAGATCATTGGCAACATCAACCGCGCGGTGGACTGGGCGGTATTGCAGCAGATTCCTGTTGTTTACATCCGACACGAAAACCTGTCGGGCGGTACACGGACGTTTAAGTCAAACACCCGCGGGTTTGAACTCGTTCCTGAATTAAAACTCGCCTCCGATCATGTGTTTACCAAGAGCAAGGGAAACGCGCTGACCAGCGAAGAATTTGCAGAATTCATTCACAAGAATGAGATTCGCGAAATTTTCCTCACCGGCGCGGACGCGGTCGCCTGCGTTAAATCAACCTGCTACAATCTATGCAAAGCTGGGTATATCGTGAGTGTTCTCTCCGATTGCATTACCAGCTACGATAAGCGAAAGATCGACGAAATGCTTCGTTATTACGCGAGCGTTGGCAGCAGCGTCCTTCGGCTCGACGACCTGTTGCAAGCGTCCGTTTGATCGTCATAGCGGTGTTTGAACAGATTACACTTGCGTTGTTGGAATCGTCCGATTAGACTGATGATATTCAGCGATCACAATCGTGTATTGTCTATTTCACAGGAGGTATTGGATATGGCGCACATCGCGGTTCTGTATGCAACGAAAACAAATCACTCAAAGAAGCTTGCGGGTGCAGTCGGTTCGGCTTTGGGTTGTAAAGCGGCAAACATCGCGGATCATCCGGGTTTGCATGACGTTGATCTGCTTTTCCTCGTGGGCGGTATCTATGGCGGGGTCAGCATGCCGGAGTTGTTGGTCTATTTAAAGGAGATGGATGCCCCCGCTCTGAAACACGCCGCGCTCATAACCAGCTGCGCCTCCGGCAAGCAACTGCAAAACACCGCGAGGGCAATCCTCGAAGAGAAGGGCGTTCGTGTGTTGGGTGAGTTCGTTTGTAAGGGCGCCATCTTGTTCGTATCCCTCCCCCATCCAAACGCGAAGGACTTGCAGAACGCAACCGACTTTGCGCTGGAAATGGTACGCTCGGTTTCGTAGCTCAATTCGAAGTCAAAATCCGAGCGAAAAACAACGGGTAAGCTGGGCTATCTCAAGCGAGTCGAAACGAAATTAAACAGGCAGGAGCGCGTTCGCCCCTGCCTGTTGTTACGTACGCTTATCGTTACAGCGAGAACTTCTCGATCGCGCCGCTCATCGCGTGGAACTCCGCGGTTCCACCTTCCAGATGGAAGACCTTGAGTTTCTTTCCGGTCTGCTCGTTGTAGATCGACTTCAGGTACGGCGAATCGTCCAGCATCCGTTCCGCAATTCGATCATCCGTTTCGAAGACCGCCTTCCCATAGTAACGCAGAAAGTCACTTTCCACCGTTGCGCAGATTTCGACCAGCGGATTGGCCTGCATCTGCTTGAATACCTCCTTGAACCCGCCGACGCCGAAGTACACGACGCCATCCAGCAACAGATGCAGCCCCATCGGCCTGCACTTTGGCTGGTTTCCGTCCTCGGTTGCGAGGTAAAAGGTCTGCGATTTCGTAAAAAATTCGTTCACTCGTTCCGCGTTGCTCATGGTCTCTTGATCCCCCTGTTTTTGTGTGGTATATTGGTGTGGATTTCTATCGTAGTTCAATTATATATCCTATAAAGATATCTGCAAGTACGATTGTGAAACATACCGTGGAGGTCTTATGGAACAGGATTTGTTTTGTATTTGCCCGTATGCAACAGCGCAGCGGTTGATTCAGGGAAAATGGGCGATTTTAATCATGCACCATCTCAACGGCGGAAAGCTCCGCTTCAACGAGCTGCAGCGGCGCATGCCAAAGATGACGCATGCAACGCTCTCCGTCCAACTCAAGCAGCTCGAAGCGGAGGGTTTGGTGCTCCGAACGGAGTATGCGCAGGTGCCGCCCAAGGTGGAATACGAGCTCAGCGACATTGGCCGAAAATTCGAACCGGTGCTCGAGAGCATTCAGGTTTGGGGTACGCAGTATGCCGAGTTCCGCAAGAAAACGAATCGGTCGTGAGGCTCTTCGTTCGCCGAAAAAGAAGTGTGATTCCTCCAAAAACGCCAAAATAACCCGTTTTGAGGCACTTTTTGGTTCCAATACATTGAAGTCAATTATCTCGCATGTTATGATGTGATGACTCCAGATG
Organism: Clostridia bacterium; assembly: GCA_036804025.1. Lineage (GTDB taxonomy): Bacteria > Bacillota > Clostridia > Christensenellales > CAG-138 > UBA7703. The sequence goes on from DAIRTE010000012.1 coordinate 13,033, forward strand.
AATTGCAGCGTTCTATGTCGCGCTCGATCAATCGAATCCATTCGATGATTTTCATCGGAATTCGGGTCGAGCCGTCTTTCGTTGTGCGCTTTCTCCATTGATTCGTCCTTACTTCTCGTAAAGGATCGGTTTTCAAATGTCGATAGCTTATATCTTTATCGTTGGTTGTGCTCTGGCCTTCCTGTTCGTCGTCGCGACCTATGCCATTCAGAATCGAACCATCGCCGGCGCAAAGGCGTACATTCTCCAGATCGTCTGTGTCACCATCTGGTCCATCGGCTCGCTTTTGGAGATGCTTTCGCAAACCGAACACCAGATGCTCCTCTGGCGAAATATTCAGCAGATCGGCGTGTTTCTCATCCCAGTCGCCTGCGTCTATTTTTCGATTGATTACGCGCAGTATCACAAACTGCGAAAATATATCCCCCTGCTTCTGATTATTTCCGTATCGGCAATCGTGTTGATCTTTACCGATTCAAAGTTGCATCTGATGCGCACCGGCTATCTCGTGAGCTACAGCCCGTTCTTTGGAAAAGCGCTCTCCGTTCGGCAGACGCTTCTTGGCAAAATTCTGGTGACCTATAATTACCTGCTTGCGCTGATCTCGCTTGTGATTCTGTTCATCTTTTCCCGGCAGGTGTCCCGCGCGCTTCGCCGCCAGGTTTGGTTTATCCTGATTGCAACCGGCATGGTCTTCGTGCTCGGGTTCTTAAAATCCGCATTTATCGAAGGGACGAACATCAATATTCCCATCGTAATCATCTACCTGCCCGGCAGCATCATTCTCTTTTACAACCTGTTTAAGAACAACTTCTTCCGCGTCTCCCCCATTGCGCGGGAAAAGGTGTTCGATGTGGTGGAGATGGGCATTCTGGTTACGGATGCTTCCGGCATGATTGCGGACATCAACCCCTTTGCGAATCACCTGCTCCGCACGACCTTTGGCATCGCCGAGCACATCGGCGGCAAGCCGATGGACGTGGTGTTTGCGTCGTTTCCAGACTGGTTACATCAAACTAAGGAAAATGCGGTCGGCGAGGCCGAACTGCACCTGTTGCAGCCAAACGAGCGCTACATCCATATTCGCGTCTATCCGCTGCAGTCCGGCAAGGGCGTGTTTGTCGGCTCGGTTTCGATTATGAACGACAACACCGCCGAGCGGCTCCAGGAGTTCGCGCTGAAAGCGAAGGCCGAAACGGACAGCCTGACGGGTCTGCTCAATCGCGAGAGTTTTCAGGAGGCATTCGCCGCGCAATTTCAGCAGTGCGCGGTATCGGGCGCTTCCCTCTCGGTTTTGATGATGGACCTCGACAAATTCAAAAACATCAACGATACCTACGGTCACGACGTGGGCGATCAAGTGTTGGTCGCGTTTGCAGAGGTGTTGAAAGCGACGCTTCGCCATGAGGACACCTTTGCGCGGCTGGGCGGCGACGAGTTCGTTGCGCTTTTGCCCGGCATCGCAAAGCGCGAGGCGGGCGAAATTGCCAACCGCATTCTTCGATCCGCCGAAGCGGAGCACGTTTCCTGCGGAACGGAAGCTGAGATTCCGCTGGTCGTCAGCATTGGCATTTGCGACAACGCGTGTGCCGCGTCGGAGGACGCCATGCTCAAATCCGCGGATCAGGCGATGTATCAGGCGAAAAACAGCAGCGGAAACTGCTGTGTGGAATGGAGCCTGTAAGCTCTTGAAGATTCTACCAACAGGAAGGAGCGCTACATGATTTCGCAAGCCGCCTACGACGATTTGCCGGAGATTTTGGCGTTGCAGTACCTCGCATACCAAAGCGAGGCGGCGCTTCTCCAGAATTTCTCGATTCCGCCGCTCACGCAATCGCTCGAAAGCGTGCAGGAGGAGTTCTCCCGCGGCAAGATCCTCAAAGCGACGGAGGGCGAAACAATCCTCGGCTCCGTTCGCGCCTATGAGCAGGACGGCACCGTGTATGTCGGCAAGCTGATTGTGCTCCCGTCGCATCAGGGCAAGGGAATTGGTTCTTCGCTGCTGCTCGCCGTGGAAGAGGTTTGTCCATGTGCTCGCTATGAGCTCTTTACAAGCAGCAAAAGCGAGCGCAATCTTCGCCTCTACGAGCGACTGGGCTACCGACGCTTTGCCGAGCGGCAGGCGGCTCCCGGATTGACGTTTGTCTATCTGGAGAAAAAATCGGTCGAGTAAGCGAGAAGAATCGTTCTCCTTCTCTCAATTCCAAATATTCACATAAGGCGATCTATGCGAAACAAGGATGTGTTTCAAACCATCATCGAGGATTACGCGGTGGCGCGTCCCGGCTATCCGGACGCGCTGTTTCGCGATATCGTCGCGTTCGCGAACCTGCCAAAGCATGCGCGGATTCTCGAAATCGGCGCGGGGCCGGGTCAGGCGACCGGTTACTTCGTGCAGAACGGGTACGACGTGACCGCGCTCGAAATCTCATTACCACAGGTTGAGTATCTGGAGCAAAAGTTTGCCGGATGCTCCAATCTGCGTTGTGTCTGCTCGCCGTTTGAGGATTTCGCGGCGGAGGATGGATCGTTGATCTGGTCTTCTCCGCAACCGCGTTTCATTGGATCGACCCGCAAGTTGGCTACCCGAAAGCGTATCGACTCTTGAAGGAGAACGGTGTGCTCGCGGCATTCTGGCACATGGAGTCCGTCGTTGAGACGCAGACCGAGCGAGAGAAAAGCGTTCGCGCGATCGAACGCAAGCATGCGCCGGAGCTGGAAGACTTCACCGAAGAGCAGGCGAACGAAGTGCATCAAAAACGGTTGCAGCTTTCGCAAACGCAAAACCTCTTTGGCGAGCCGGTCTACAAAGAGTACCGCTGGGTGGATTCCTATTCGACCGAGCGCTACTGCAAGCTCATCAATTCCTACTCGGACTTCCACTCGATCCGCCCCGAGCAGCAGGTGGCAATTCTAACAGAAACCGCCGCATATCTCAATCAAAACGGTGGAACAATCGAAGTCCCGCAATTGGTGCAGCTGTATCTTTCGAAAAAAGAAATGATCTGAACATTGCGTTGTTATTATCCGGGCTTGTTGCCCGGTTTTTCTTTTTACTCGATCTTAGATTATTCTTTACAGATATTCAGCCAAGTGCTATATTCTTATCGTGACCGTTTCGGTCACGGTTTGGTGCGTTCGAAAGGAGCTGGTCGTCGCCTATGGCCTTTGAGAAGTTGGAACAGGAAAAACAGCTATCGATCCTCAACGCCGCCTGCGAGGTGTTTGCCAAGCACGGCTACCAGAAAGCCTCCATGCGGGACATAGCGGACGCCGCGCAGGTGTCGAAAAGCGTACTGTTTAAGTACTTTTCGACCAAGGAGAACCTCTACCTTCGGCTGTTTCGCCTCGCCTCGGACAGCATTCTGGAGGCGGACGCGCTCGCCCGCGCGCAAGGAAGCGCGGAGGACGACGTGTTCTCCGTATTGCGTAACAACGCGAAATCCCGACTTACCCTGTTTCGACAATATCCGTGGATTTACCGGTTCTCGTATACTGCCGCGTTCGACCCCGATCCGTTCGTACAGGAGCTGGTTCGACAGGAACTCGCCCGCTATCCGTCCTCTCAGGGCGGCGCGAACGCTGCATCGAGTGCCGCTCTGTATCGAACCCTGCGCCCGGACGTCTCGTCGGAGACCGCCTCGCAGCTGATCTATTGGGTTTCACAGGGATATCTGGAGCAGATGCTGCACCAAACCAGTGACGACCCGGATTCGTTGGAGCAGGGCTTTGCGCGTTGGGTCGACGTGCTGGAGACGCTACTACGTAAAGATCGACAGCCGGCAGATGCGCCGACAGAAAGATAGGCGAACGATATGTCTACTAATAAGGATAGATCAATGTATTCTGGCGGTATTGAGGGCGTGCCAGGTTTGCAGACCCACCTGCTCACCGTCTGCGGCGGGCCGGTCTGCGTTTACGAGGCGGGCGATCCCGAATCCCCCGCCGTCGTGCTGCTGCACGGAGCAATGTACGACGAATCGCGGTTCATTTGGGACCAGCTTTTTCCGTATCTGGCGGTGAGCCATCACGTGTTTGCCATCGACACGCCGCGGCACGGAAAGTCGCGCCCATGGGAAGGCGTGCTGAATCAGGCAAAGCTAATAGAGATATTGGACGGCGTGTTCGACGCGCTGCAGTTGCTTCGTTTTCAGCTCGTCGGTCTCTCGATGGGCGGCGCTCTCAGCATCGGCTACGCCACGCAGCACCCGGATCGGGTGCAATCCATGGTGCTTTTCGAGCCAGGTGGACTTGGCGAGAAGCTGGACGCGCAGTTTGTGACCTGGCTTTACATCAAAACGCCCGGCATGCTGCGCATCTTAAGCAAAAGCTACGTAAAAAAGGACCGCGCTGCGGTCCGAAAGCTTCTTGATACGATCTACGTCGGCGGGTCAACGCCCACCGATCCGGATCGGCTGGTTTCGATTTTGATGGACGAGATCAAGGGTAAATTCGACTGTCACGAGAACGATATGGACGACTGGCAGTTGGACGGTGTGATCGGCCCGTTTCGGCTGTACTGGAACCTGCTCGACCAGATTACGCGGATCTCGTGCCCAACGCTCTGGCTGCGGGGTGCAGAGAGCAAGCTTGTCAAGCAGAGCGAAATGGAGCGCGCTGTTTCGCTGGCACGCGAAAGCGGGCAACTCGCCGAGCTTACGGTCGTTCCGCAAGCGGGGCACATCCTGCCGCTGGAGCAGCCGGAGGTTGTGAATCCGATGGTTCACGAATTTCTTGTGCAAACAGCGAAGTAAGATTCTCGCTCGTTCAACAAGAAAGTGATGATCCGAACTGGGGGCGCTTCTGTAAGCGCTCCTATTTGTTTCGCTTGATCGGCAGCAGGCGATTCGTCTCCGCGATGTAATCGGAAAACCCTTCCTTATACCCGGCGAGTCGCGTTTCCGCCATCGGAATGCTGATGAACAGAAACATCAGCGTGTTGGTCAGTGCGCCAATGCCCAGCGGCCAGAGCCGCGGGGAGACGGAGAGCAGCACGACGTACACACCCCACCACATCAGGATTTCGCCGAGATAGTTCGGGTGCCGCGCGTTCTTCCAGACGCCCGTTCGAATGATCGCCCCGCGATGGTTCGACGTTTGCTGAAAGCGATGCAGCTGCATATCCGCAACGAGCTGCAACGTCGCCGCGGAAATACACAGCGCGAATCCGACGCAGGTAACCGCGTTGATGCCGCCCGTCTGCACATAGAACAACGCGGGCAGCAGGCAAAAGAACACGACGAGCGTCGGAAACAGCATAATCCCCATCAGGCTCACGAGCGGAAAGAGCGCGCCGGATTTCTCGCGGAGCATCGTATAGCGCCAATCCTGATGCGCGTAGCCATGGAAGGTATACGCCCAGTTCGCGGTCAGGCGAATGCCCCAGTAGACGACGCAGACCAAGAGCGCAATGCTGCCCGCATTCCACACGCCGAATTCTGAGATCGCGAACGGCAGCAGCACGACCGGCGCGACCGACCAATACGGATCGTACACCGAAGCGTTGCCAAGCGGAACGCTCACGAGATAAACAAACACCGTTGCCGCAACGTCGGCAAAGAACAGCCGAACCATCGGTTCAAACGACAGCAACCGGTAAACATAGAGCCCAACGGCAATGGCAGCCAGATACACCAAAACAGTGAATAGAAAACTAAGCCCTCTGCTCTGTTTCACGAGAAAATCCCCCCAACCAAAGATGCGACCGCCCGACGGTTAAGCGCGCTCCCCCGCGCGCCGCGCCGCTTCGATGACGTGCCCGATCAGCACGGTGGTCGTTACGGTGCCAACCCCGCCCGGAACCGGAGTGATCGCCTCGACGATCGGCTCCAGCGCGGCGTAGTCCGCGTCGCCAACCATCGTTCCCTCCGGCGTAAAGTTGATGCCGACATCGATGACCGTCTGCCCCGCGCTCACATACTCCGCGCCGATGACCCCCGCGCGCCCGGCGGCGACGATCAGGATGTCCGCCTTTCTCGTGACGGACGGCATGTCCACCGTCTTCGTGTGGCAAACCGTGACCGTCGCATTTTTCTGCAGCAGCATCATCGCGGCGGGTTTGCCGACCACGAGGCTCCGGCCGATGACCACCGCGCTTTTGCCGGCAACGGGAATTTCGAAGTGCTCCAATATCTCCATGCAACCCTGCGCCGTACAGGGTGGAAAACCGCGTTTCGTGCCCGCGAACACGCCTGCGAGCGAACCGTCCGTAATGCCGTCCACGTCCTTTTCCGGCAGCAGAGTCGCGCGAACCGCCTCGTCGTTGATGTGCTTCGGCAGCGGGCGAAAGAGCAGCACGCCGTGAATTGATGCATCCGCGTTGATCTGTTGAATGGTATCGATCAGCTCCTGCTGCGATGCGTCCGCGGGAAGCACAAACTTTTGCACGCTGACGCCAAGCGTCTCCGCGCGCTTGGTTGCGCCCTTTTCATAGGCAACGTCGTCCGCCCGCTCGCCCACGCGAACAATGCCGAGCGTCGGCACAACGCCTCTTGCCTTTAACTCCTCCACCTGCGGAATCAACCGCGCATGTAAGGCGGAAACCACCTCCGCGCCCTTGAGAATCTTCGCCATCGTTTCCTCCGTCTTCCGTTCCGCAACTACTTGCTTAGAACAGTCCGCTGATCTTTCCGTTTTCGTCCACGTCGATCCGCTCCGCGGCGGGCGACTTCGGCAGCCCCGGCATGGTCATGATGTCCCCCGTGAGCGCAACGATGAAGCCCGCGCCCGCGCTGACCTTGAGGTTGCGCACCGTCACGGTAAACTCGCTTGGCGCGCCGAGCAGCGCGGCGTTGTCCGAAAAAGAATACTGCGTCTTCGCCATGCAGATCGGCAGCCCGTCAAAGCCAAGCTCCGTGAGTTTCTGCGCCTGCTGACGCGCCTGCGGGGTCAGCACGGCACCCTCGCCGTGGTAAACCTGCTTTACAATGGCAGAAATCTTTTCTTCAATCGTCAAATCCAGCTCATAGCTCTGGGAAAACTCATTCGGCTGCTCTGCGATGCGGCAGACCTCTTCGGCAAGCGCCTTTCCACCCTCGCCGCCCTTTGCCCAAACCTCGGAGAGCGCAGCGTTTACGCCGAGTTTCTTGCAACGCGCTTCCACGAGATCCAGTTCCGCCTTCGTGTCCGTCGGAAACGCGTTGATCGCCACCACGCAGGGCAGATGGAACACGTTCCTGATGTTGCTCACGTGCTGGAGCAGGTTCGGCAGCCCTTTTTCGAGCGCGTCGAGATTCTCAACGTTGAGTTGATCCTTCGGCACGCCGCCGTGATGCTTGAGCGCGCGAACCGTCGCGACGACGACCACCGCCGCGGGCTTGAGCCCCGCCATGCGGCACTTGATGTCCAGGAATTTCTCCGCGCCGAGGTCCGCGCCAAAGCCCGCCTCGGTCACCGCGTATTCGCCGAGCTTGAGCGCCATGCGCGTGGCTAAGAGCGAGTTGCAGCCGTGCGCAATGTTGGCAAACGGCCCGCCGTGCACAAACGCGGGCGTGTGTTCGAGCGTCTGCACGAGATTCGGCTTAAGCGCATCTTTCAGCAGCGCGGTCATCGCGCCCTCGGCGTGCAGGTCGCCCGCGGTCACGGGCTGCTCGGCATAGGTGTAGCCGACGATGATGCGGCTGAGCCGCTGTTTCAAGTCCGCAATGTCTGACGCAAGGCAGAGCACCGCCATGACCTCGCTGGCGACGGTGATGTCGTAGCCGTCCTCGCGGGGCACGCCGTTGACGCGCCCGCCAAGACCGTCCACGACGAAGCGCAGCTGCCGGTCGTTCATGTCCACGCAGCGCCGCCATGTGATCCGCCGCGGGTCGATGCCCAGCGCGTTGCCCTGATAGATGTGGTTGTCCAGCATGGCCGCGAGCAGGTTGTTTGCCGCGCCGATGGCGTGAAAATCCCCCGTAAAGTGCAGGTTGATGTCCTCCATGGGGACAACCTGCGCATAGCCGCCGCCCGCCGCGCCGCCCTTGATCCCGAACACCGGCCCAAGCGACGGTTCGCGCAGTGCGACGACCGCCCTTTTGCCGATTTTGCGCAGTCCGTCCGCGAGGCCGACCGTCGTGGTCGTCTTTCCTTCGCCCGCCGGGGTCGGCGAAATCGCCGTAACGAGAATCAGCTTCCCATCCGGTCGCGCGCTGTATTCGTTGAGAAGATTGTAGTCAATCTTCGCTTTGTACTTGCCGTATTGCTCCAGATACCGCTCGTCGATGCCCAATCCCTTTGCAATCTCGAATATTGGTTGCATCTGCGATTCCTGTGCAATTTCAATGTCGGTTCGGTTCGTCATTCCAGTTCTCCTTCTATTCGGGCACGCGGATTGTTTTGTTCGGTCTATCGTATCGTAACGCGCAATTTCCTGTCAACCTCCGACTTGCGAAAGTTTTCTGTCGGGGCTAAAAACGAATGTCGCCCACTTTTTCTTGCACGAAGCATCCAAATTTGTTATGATCTGCCCAATCGGTTCCGTTCGAAACGCCGATGACTCCATCCCCCAGATAACGAGGTAAAAAGTTTGAAGAAAACCGTCTTAAAAAAGCAAAACGCCGCAACCCATTGCTTCATCTGCGGTGTCAAGAATCCCTTTGGACTGCACACCGATTTTTACGAACTGGAGGACGGTTCGCTCGCCGCGCTCGTAACCCCACACAGCGAGCACCAGAGCTATCCCGGGCGGTTGCACGGTGGAATCATCGCCGCGCTGCTGGACGAGACGATTGGCCGCGCAATCAACATTGCCGAGCCGGATACCTGGGCTGTGACCGCGGAGCTCTCGCTACAATATAAGAAGCCCGTGCCGTACGACGTTGAGCTCAAGGTCGTTGGCCGAATCACTGCGAACAATCGGCGCGTGTTCACCGGCGAAGGGGAACTCCTGCTGCCCGGCGGCGAAGTCGCCGCAACCGCAACGGGAAAATACATGAAGATGCCGCTGCCGAACATTGCGGATTTTGATGCGACCGGCGATAGCTGGCGCGTGTACCCGCGCGAGGACGATCCGGCGGAAATCGATTTTCCGCAAGACTAAATTCGCCTCTAAGCACGACAGCCCGCCTTCCGGCGGGCTGCTTTTTGTGTTGCTTGTTCGGTTAATTGCGCAGCGCGTTGAGCGGCGCGGGAATGCGCCCGCCGCGTTGAATAAACGCCGCGCTGGATTCCGTATGCACCGGCATCACCGGCGCGCTGCCGAGCAGTCCGCCCATCTCGATGAGATCGCCAACCTGTTTGCCCGGCGCGGGAATGATGCGCACGGCGGTGGTTTTGTTGTTGATCATGCCAATCGCGGCTTCATCCGCAATGATTGCGGAGAGCGTTTCGGCGGGCGTGTCGCCGGGAACGGCGATCATGTCCAGCCCGACGGAGCAGACACAGGTCATCGCTTCGAGCTTGTCAATCGTGAGCGTGCCCGCCTGCGCGGCGGCAATCATCCCCTCGTCCTCCGAGACCGGAATGAACGCGCCGGAGAGCCCGCCAACCTGCGACGAGGCCATGACCCCGCCCTTTTTCACCGCGTCGTTAAGCAGCGCGAGCGCCGCTGTGGTTCCGTGGGTGCCGCAGCGTTCCAACCCCATCTCCTCGAGAATCCGCGCAACGGAGTCCCCCTGCGCGGGCGTCGGCGCCAGGCTGAGATCGACGATGCCAAAGGGAACGTTGAGCCGCGTGCTCGCTTCGCGCGCAATGAGCTGTCCCATGCGCGTCACCTTAAACGCGGTCTTCTTGACCGTTTCGGCAACGACGTCAATCGACGCGCCGCGCACTTCCTTGAGCGCATGGTGCACCACGCCGGGGCCGGACACGCCAACGTTGATAACGCATTCCGCCTCGCCCGTTCCGTGGAACGCGCCCGCCATGAAAGGGTTGTCCTCCACGGCGTTGCAGAAGACCACGAGCTTTGCGCAGCCCAAGCCACCTTGATCGGCGGTGCGCTCCGCAGTTTCCTTGATGATTTCGCCCATGAGGCGCACGGCGTCCATATTGATGCCCGCGCGCGTGGAGGCGACGTTGATGGACGAGCAGACGTATTTCGTGGTTGCGAGCGCTTCCGGAATGGACATGATCAGCCGCCGGTCGCCCACGGTAAAGCCCTTCTGCACAAGCGCGGAAAACCCGCCGATGAAGTTCACGCCGCAGGTCTCCGCCGCGCGATCCATCGCCTTTGCAAACGGAACGTAATCCTCGGTCTCGCTCGCCTCGGCGACCAGCGCCATGGGCGTCACCGAGATGCGCTTATGGACGATCGGGATTCCCATTTCGCGCTCAATGTCCGTGCCGACGGAGACGAGCCGTTCCGCGCAATGCGTAATCTTGTCGTATATCTTTCGAGTCGCGGTGTTTACGTCGCTATGCGCGCAGTCGCGAAGGGAAATGCCCATCGTGATCGTGCGAATGTCGAGGTGCTCGCGGTCGATCATGTGCTGTGTTTCGAAGATTTCCTTGAGGTCGATCATGGTTAACGCCCCCTTAGACGCGGTGCATGGCGTTGAAGATGTCTTCCCGCTGAATGCGAATGTTCACGCCGAGCCGCTCGCCCTCTTCGTCGAGCGCGGTGGCAATCCGGTCGAACGGAACGCTGGCGTCCTGAACGTCCACGAGCATAATCATCGTGAACATGCCGCCGAGAATCGTCTGACTGATGTCCAGAACGTTTACGTTGATGTTGGCGAGCGCGACGCAGATGCCCGCGATAATGCCTACGCGGTCGCGGCCGATGACGGTAACAATGGCATGCATGGGTATTGGGCTCCAATCCGAAAGATAATATATGTTTTGTTCCCGTGAGTTTAACACAATGGGAATGGGAAAGCAACGGAGGAAAATCAGGAAGTTTGCCATACATCATAGTCGAATCAATTGCTATCTTCTTCTGTGTAACGATCATTTCCTGACAAGATATTGCATTATTGGTTGTAAATACAATCTTCCCACCCAAATCCTTCTGTACTCTTGTCTTCCTAATCTATACTCGATATACTGGTAGAAAAGATACTTTGCGTGTATTATTTATTCCTCTACCAGAATCACATGCTTTTTATATTTCTGCCCTTTCGATTTAAATATTGAATCTACGATGAACCATGCTGGCATATTGTTTTTACTTTATTCTATGGAGGAGAACACACAATGGCCTTCAAGACAACCGAACCCAACCTACCCGACAACACCCCCTCGAATCCCGTCACTCCTGCCAACGCCCCTTCCCCCGCGCCCGACCTCTCGGCGCTTTTGACCCAGACGCAGGACGCGTCCACCGGTTTGCATGACCAAGCGGCAACCAAGTTGCGGCGCACGGTTCTCGCCGTCGTTGGGCTATCGATGCTCGTTATTCTCTTTCTGATTATCGGCGGATCGATTCGCCAGAAGAACTATGAGGAGGCTTCCGCGCTGTTCGACTCCGAAAAATACTCCCAGGCGGCGGAGGCGTTTGCCAAGCTGGGGCACTTTAAGGATTCCGCCGATCGCACGATCGAAAGCCAGAACTGGGCGTCCTATAGCCGCGCGAGCAACCTGATTGAACCGTATCGCCTCGACGACACGACCGAAGCGAAGCAGATTTTCCTCTCGCTTGGCGACTTTCAGGATTCGGCGGACATGGCGGTGTACTGCCAGAACCGGATCGATTATGCCGCGGCGGACGATCTGGAAACCGCGGGCGATGTCGCCGGTGCGCAGGCCGCGTTTGAAGCGCTCGGATCGTTCAACAACGCCAAGCAGCGCGCCCGCTACTGTTCGGACACGCTGGACTATCAAGCCGGTTGCGCGCTCATAGAGCAGGGCGACTACACCGCCGCCGCAGAAAAGCTTGCGGCACCCGCGAAGAACCATTTTGAGGACGCGGACGATCAATTGGAACTCTGCGACAACAAGATCGACTTCGCCGCCGCCGAGCAGTTGCTCGCCGATGGTAAAAACTACGAGGCCTACAAGGCGTTTGCCGCGCTGGGAGACTTTGAAGGCGCATTTCTGCGTGCGGATGCCTGCGTCCTCGCCGCGCCAAAGAACGGTGAGCTCTACCACAACGAGAATTACAACTTCAGCCAAACGCAGCTTACGGTTTACAATTCCAGTTCCAATGATTCGTTCCTCAAGCTCTATGCCGTCAACGGCGATCTCGTCTGCACGTTCTACATCGCCTCCGAGAAGAAGGCGACCGTCCGCATACCCGAAGGTACCTATACGCTCAACCAGGCGTATGGCACGCGCTGGTTCGGTCCGGAGGATATGTTTGGCGACGAGGGCGTATATAATCGCCAGCTTTTCGGAGACACCTACGAATTCACGCTGGAAAGCGAATACATCTACGAGATCTCCACGCGCGATTCAAAAGATGCAACGTATATAAACGACGACAGCACGGATCGAGCATCGTTTTAGCGGTACGCATCCGTAGTTTACAATTCACCAACTGCAAAAGGAGCGCGAAGTCGAAGCATTCTATCGGCTTCGCGTTTTTTTGATAATTGAGCATAAGAAACATCTCCTTTCATTTGCATGCTTTGCTTTCTACGCGTTATGATAGAAGAAGAATTCGAACTCCGTTTTTTCAGTTCATCCATATACCAGAAGGAGCGACACAATGGACACCTTAGACACAATTTTCGCCCGCACCAGTTATCGCGGCAAATACGAACCAACTCCCGTTCCGCGCGAGCACCTGCAGCAGTTGCTCGAAGCGGGGTTATCCGCACCCTCCGGCTGCAACAAGCAGACGACCAGCCTCGTCGCCATCGACAATCCCGCGCTGCTCAAACCGCTCGTCGCGTTGACGCAGAAACGCATTGGCGACACCGCCCCCGCGATGATTCTCGTGCTCGCGCAGAAGACCATCGCTTATCGCGACCGCACTTTTTATATTCAGGACTATTCCGCCGCGATTCAAAACATTCTGCTGGCGGCGGTTTCGCTTGGTTATGAAAGCTGCTGGGTCGAAGGGCAGGTTACCGACGTGGATCGCATTGGCCGCCAGATGGCGGACTTCCTCGGCATTCCACAGGATTATGAGCTGGTTTGCTATCTGCCCATCGGCGTCGCCGCGGAACCCGTCAAGCGCCCTGTGAAAAAGCCATTCGATGAGCGCGCGTGGTTTAATACCGAGCGGGTATTTGAGCATAAATAAGAGAACGGGTGGTGTCAGCGAACTCTGCCCACCCAAGTTCGATCGACACCCAAATCCAGTTGTGAGGAGGATTCGATGAAACAAACCGTGTTTCGCCTTGCGGTTGTTCTGTTGTTTGCCGCATGTGCCGCCTGCGCGCCAAATCTGCCCGTGGCAGAAGCGCCAAAGCCATCGATTCAAACGCCATCGCCGTCCCCAACCCTCTCGCCAACGCCAACTCCCTCGCCCACCCCGTCCCCAACACCGTCCCCCTCGCCGACGCCGGGCCCGCCGGAGGGTTACGTGCTCGCCTTTGCGGACGAGTTTGACCAACCGCAGATCGACGAAACCGTTTGGAACTTCGAAACGGGGCCTTGGCCTTACAACGAGGAACTGGAGTACTACCGTCCGGAAAACGCATGGGTCAAGGATGGCAATCTCGTGATCGAAGCGCGCGCGGAAGCGTTTGAAGGACGTTCCTATACCGCCGCGCGGCTGACAACGCAGGGTAAGCTCGACCTCACCTATGGCTATATCGAGGTGCGCGCGGCGCTGCCCGTCGGCAAGGGCACCTGGTCGGCCGTCTGGCTGCTGCCAACCGATTTACGCTACGGCGGATACCTGCATTCCGGCGAAATCGACGTGGCGGAGCGGGTTGGGTACGACGCAAAGCGCGTACATCATTCCATCCACACCTTCCAGAACAATGCTGTTTCAAACAACGCGATTACGGCCTCCTCGCGCCTGACAAAAAAGGACGACGCGTTCCATATCTACGGTCTGCTCTGGACGGAGGATTCCCTGCGAGTCTATTTTGACGGTGTGGAATCGCTAAATTACCCTAGAACAGAGAACGCCTCTTCGGAAACATGGCCGTTTGACGTTCCGTTTCATCTGATTCTGAACCTGGCGGTCGGCGGCACCTGGGGCGGCGCAAAGGGCGTAGACGACTCGGTCTTTCCGCAGCAAATGCTCGTTGACTACGTTCGCTATTACACGCTGCCCGCTACGCAGGAACCGTAATCAGCCTTAGAATTTTCTCCAACACAAAGGGACGCAAATCACTCCGCGTCCCTCTTTGTTTGCTCTTGTTTCTTACCGTTTGTCCGCCCGAATGCGCAGGTGCAGGCGGTATTCCGTATTCGCCTTGAGTTCATACGGCGGATGCAGCTCCAGCACGCCCGGCAAATCGCCGCCGACCCCGCGCATGGCTCCGTCGAGGCTCAACGTCGTCTCCGGTTCGCGGATCAGCTCGTGCTGGTGTTCCGCGTCGTCAAGCGCGCGTTGGGAATAGTTCCATGCGGAGAACTGGAGCGAGTCCGACAGCCGTTCCACGAAGAACTGCTTGCCCGTCCCTTCGAGCAGAAGCGTTTCCACGTCGCAGCGCGCGCCGTTTTCCTGCGGGCGCATGTAGGGATGCTCCATCTCGGCAATCGCGCGGCGGTATCGTCCGAGCGGACTGCCACTCTTGCGATCGAGATAGTTCTCCTCCGGCCCGCGGCCAACCCACTCGACCGTCTCAAACCCCTTCGTCAGCGTGCCTTGCAGCCCGATGCGAATCGGCTTTTTACGACGCGTGCTCGCAGAATGCAGCAGCTCAACGGTTCCATCCGAGAAGACGCGGTATACCGTTTCCTCGCGCCGGAAGAACGGATGATGCCAGCGTACGTGGATCGCGACGGTATCCCCCTCCGCCGCGGCAAACATCGTTCCGGTGAGGCGGGTGTTCTTTCGTTTCCACGCGCTTTCCGAAAGGAACGGCAGCAGCTGCGGAACGAAGTTGGAAAGACCGCGGTCGTTGTCCGTCATGGCGCGGTAGTAATTCGGCAGGAACGCTCTCGCGACGAACTCCTCGCCCTCGCGCTGCCAGCTCGCGAGCGCGCCGTCCTCGAAGCGCAGATAAAAACCGTCTCCCTCGACCACAGCCGTATTGCCGATGGTCGTCAGCGTCAGCTTGCCCGGCTGCGGAATCTGCGCCATTGGCGTCCGGTTTTGCAGCACAAACTGATCAAATGCCTGCTCGTACCCCGCGTCTGCCCAACGCGTGTTCGACTTGAGCACCCAGTGGAAGGTCAGCGTCGCCAGTCCGTCATGCTTGACCTCCGGCGGCAGCGTAATCGTGGCGTTGTCGCCCGGCGCGGTGCGCGCAAACTGCTCCGCCGGAATCTCGCCGGATTGCAGCGCGGTGCCGTCCGCCTCCAGCGACCAGAGCACGCGATACTTTGATAGGTCGCAGAACATCTGCCGGTTTTCCAGCGCGAACTCGCCCTTGGATAAATCCAGCGCGCGCACGCGCAGCACCTGATAGCACTTCTTGACCTCCACGGCTGCGGGGTGCGGCGTCCGGTTTGCGGCAACGATTCCGTTTGCGCAGAAGTAGCGATTGCCGCCGACGGTCAGCCGGTTTTTAAGCCCGTTCTTCGGGTCGAACCGCTCCATATAGTCCTCGCCGTGCAGCCAGCGGTCGCCCTGTTCGTCCTTCTTGTGAATGGACTGGTCGACGAAGTCCCAGATGAACCCGCCGCAGAGATGGTCGTAGCGTTCAAACGCGTCCGTATATTCCGAAAAATTGCCAAGGCTGTTTTCCATGCTGTGCGCAAATTCGCAGAGCACGACGGGCATCTTTGCGTAGTGCTCCTTCGTGATTTCGAAGTAGCGCAGCGAAGGGTAGCCTACGTTCGCGCCAAAGCGCGCCGTCTCCTGACGGCAGAGTTTTCCAAACAGCTTCTGATCCGGATACATGCGGCTGATCAGGTCGCTGCTGCGCGGGTTGACCTCGCCTTCGTAGTGGAACACGCGCGTGCCGTCCAGCGCTTCCGCCGCCTCGCGCATCGCGGCAAAGTTTGTGCCCGTGCCCGCCTCATTACCGAGGCTCCAGATTACGACGCAGGCGTGGTTGCGATCCCGCAGCACCATACGGCGCATGCGATCCACACAGGCATTCGTCCAGCGCGGATCGCTCGCGGGCAGGTGCGGGCGAACGCCGTGCGACTCCAGATCGTTTTCGTCCATCACGAGAATTCCGTATTCGTCGCAGGCTTCGTAAAGCCGCGGATCGTTCGGATAATGGCTCGTACGCACCGCGTTGATGTTGTGCCGTTTCATGAGGCGGACGTCCTCAATATACCGCTCGTCCGTCAGAGCCCAGCCGGTGTCCGGGTCAAAATCGTGCCGGTTCACGCCGCGCAGAATCAGCGGCTGATTGTTCAGATACAGCCGGTTCTTACGAATCTCGATCTTGCGAAAGCCGAATCGGTATGAGTAATATCGTGTTTTCCCGCCGGTGGTGCACTCCAGCAAAACGGAATACAGATTCGGTGTTTCGTGGCTCCAGAGCAGCGGGTTGAGTGCTTCGGCTGCGAAGTGCATCTCCGCCTCTCCGCCGAGCACTGCCGTCCCCTCGCCAATCGTCAGCCCCAGCGCCGGAATACTCGCGCGAACGCGAAGCTCCCTGCTCTCGCCGTATTGGTTCAGCCGAATCATCAGGCTCAGGCTCGCCTTGGTCAGCGACTCGTCCAGCTCTGCGCGCAGGTAGTAGTCCCGCATGCAGGCTTTCGGCTCCGCGTAGAGAAACACATCCCGATAGATACCGCTGAAAAACCACATATCCTGGTCTTCCAGATAGGTTCCATCGCTGTAGCGCCAGACGATCGCGGTCAACTGGTTCTCGCCCGCGTGCAGATACTCGGACACGCGAAACTCATGCGGCGTCATCGAGCCCTGCGAGTAGCCGACCTCGCGGCCGTTGATGTAGACCGCCAGCGCCGCCTTCGCCGCGCCGAAGCAGAGGAACACCTCCTGCTCCCGAAACGACCCCGGTAACGTAAACGTCCGCCGGTAAACGCCGATTTCCTGTAAACCGTGGCTGATCTGCGGAATCTTGCGCGGGTTTGTACCAATCGCCTGCGGGTAGGACATTGCGTAATAACACGGCTCGCCGTAGCCTTGCAGCTGCCAGACGCCCGGAACGCGAATGGAATCCCAACCGGAATCGTCCGTCGCTGGATCGGTTACGCCCTGCGGCACCTCGTCGCCGCGCACATATAAAAACCGCCACGTGCCGCTTAGTGATACGCGATAGGGCGAAGTTCCGCGCGACAACGCGCTTTCGGCGTCGTCATAGCCAAACGCAAACGCGTGTCCCTCTTCCTTGTTTCGAGCGATGATCTCTAGATTCTCCCATTCATAGACGCGTTTGTTCGGCATAGTGTACCCCTTTAAACAGTTAGAATATCGTTTCGAACGAATCGTTCTCGGTTGCGTGGCTTACGGGTGCTGTTCACCCGCGCGGTAAGCCGCCATAATGCTCTTGAATATTTCGGCGCTCGAAGGCGGCGTCCAGGTGATTGCGTTCGCGCCCGCGTCAATCGTCTGCTGAATCGACTCCGCGCTCGGCCCGCCGGTCGCGATGATCGGCAAATCGGGATAGCGCGCGCGAATCGAACGCACCACCTCGGCGGTTTGTGCCGCGGCGGATACGTTTAGGATCGACGTGCCCGCAAGCAGTCGCGCGGAGATGTCCGTATCCGCGCGGGCAACGGTCACGATGACCGGAATATCGATGGTGTCCGCCACCTCGCGAATGACCTCGTTCGCCGTCGGTGCATTGACCACGACACCAATCGCCCCCTGCATCTCCGCGTAGGAAGCCATGTGCACCACGCGCTTGCCCTGCGTCAGTCCGCCGCCGACGCCCGCGAACACAGGAATATCCGCCGCCGAGAGAATCGCCTGCGTAATGACCGGCTGCGGCGTAAACGGA
This sequence comes from Clostridia bacterium, assembly GCA_036804025.1. Lineage (GTDB taxonomy): Bacteria > Bacillota > Clostridia > Christensenellales > CAG-138 > UBA7703. The sequence goes on from DAIRTE010000012.1 coordinate 30,882, forward strand.
TACACCGCCATAATCGCGTCTGCGTTGATGTTTCGAATGATGGCAAGATCGGTGGAAAATACGATGGAACGAATGCATTTGCCGAAGATGGGAATCCCGCTGCAGGAATGAATCGCCTCCGGAATTCGCAGAGCGAACTTGCGGAGGGTGCCGTCGATGGGCGTTGGAGTGCTCAAGCGCAACACCTCCTGTTGGGAACGATATAAATACAATTATGTGGAATCTAGTACCTATTGTAACCGTCGATTCACGCGTCTTCAAGAGCCGGAATGTGTATATACCGAAAAGCTTTTTGGCATTTGCTGCGACAATTCTTTGGCGTAAACAAGAAACGGACGGAATCCATTGGATCCCGCCCGCTTTGTTCCGAAAAAGCAGTTTTCGCTTTACTCAATCGCCTTGAGCGACTCGACCATGTTGATCTTTTCGAGCTTCGGGCGCATGATGATGTCCACGCAAAACGCGAATACAAACGTCAGCGCAACCGCGAAGAGATAGCTGATGGGCTTGATCACGGCGTGGAAGTTCACCATTTCGAAGTTCAGCTGGCTCATGACGAACGCATGCAGCCAGAGCCCGAGCGGAATGCCCGCCAGCGCGCCAAGCAGCGTCAGCACCAGATTCTCGCGGAACACGTAGGCGCCAACCTCCGGCGCGTAGAACCCCAGCACCTTGATCGTCGCAATTTCGCGAATGCGCTCCGTAATGTTGATGTTGCTCAGGTTAAACAGCACGACAAATGCCAACGCGCCCGCGCTGATGATCACCGCAAAGATCACGAGGTTGAGGCTGGCCATCATGTTGTCCACGCGCTCGCGGATGTCCGCCGTTACGGTGACGTTTGCCGCACCGTAGTCGTCCAGCAGTGCGGCGGCAGCGGCATGCTTGTCCGCCCCGGCGGCGTTGGCAAACGCGGTGTCGTATTCTCCGCTGTGCTGATAGACCGATGCATACGTTTCAGGCGACATCAGCACGTAGTTATACACGAAGTTTTCAAACACGCCGTTGACCGTTAAGTCCAGCTCGCGTGCATCGTCCAGCGTCACGTGGATGGTATCCCCTGCGGCAATGCCGTTGAGCTGCGCGAGTTTTTCGCTGATGAGCACGCCGCCATCCGTCGGAAAGCTTAGCTTCTCCTGCTTGAGCGTATGCAGGTTCATCAGCTCGCCGATCTTCGGATCACCCGTTGCGATAACGTTCGTCGTCTTCGCACCGTCGCGCGTATCCACCTTGAGGGAATCCGTCGTAACAAATACGCACTTCGACAGCAGGCTAGCCGTGTCCGTTTGGAAGGTTTGCTGTTCTGTCGTGTTCTTTGGCTCGTCAAACAGCACGGCAAAGTCGTAGACCATGATGTTGTCAAACTGGTCGTCCGCGATGTTGGCAATCGAGTCCCTTATGCCAAAGCCCGTCATCAGCAGCGCCGTGCAGCCGCCGATTCCGAGCACCATCATGATCAGCCGCTTGGTGTAGCGAAAGACATTGCGGAACGAAATCTTCTTCATGAAACTCAAGCGGTTCCAGAAAAACGGAATCCGCTCCAGAAACACGCGCTTGCCTTCCTTTGGCGCTTTCGGGCGCATGAGTTCCGCGGGCATGAGGCTCAGCTCCGCGCGACAGGTCAAAAACGTCACGCCGGAGAGTCCCACAATCGACGAAACAAACAGAATCGCGAGCAGATTCCAGTCCACCACGTAGAGAATCGGCGCAAAGCCGTAGAGCATGCCGTATGCCTGCCAAATGACCCACGGAAAGAGCTTGATTCCACCAAAAAAGCCAATCAGACAGCCAAGGCCCGCCGCGCTCGCGGCATAGGTGATGAATTTCATGGCGATGGTGGTGTCGCTATAGCCAAGCGCCTTGAGCGTACCGATCTGGGTGCGCTGTTCCTCCACCATGCGCGTCATCGTCGTCATGCAGACCAGCGCGGCAATCAGGAAAAAGAACAGCGGAAAGACCTTCGCAATTCCGGCGACGATGGCGGAGTCGTTTTCAAACCCGACATAGCCGCTGTTCATCTCGCGGTCGAGCACGTAGACGTCCGGCCGCTCCAGATCCGCCAGGTCGGCCTTCGCGTCGTCAATCTTCTGCTTTGCGTCGTCGAGCTTCTGTTTCGCGTCGCTGAGCTTTTGGTCCGCCTCAGCCTTTGCGTCGAGGTACTCCTGCATGCCCCTGTCGTACTGATCCTGCGCAACCGCGAGGTCGTGCTTTCCGGAGTCGATCTGCGAGCGCCCTGCCGCAATCTGCGCGGGCGCCGCGTCCAGCTGTGCCTTGTTTGCGTTGAGCTGCGCTTCTGCCGCGTTGAACTGCGCTGCCGCGGCGGCCTTCTGGCTGTCCAGTTGGGACTGCGCGGTGTCCAGCGCGGTGAGCTGTCCCTGAATGATCGCTTCCTGCGCCGTGTCGCCCGCCGCCTGCGCGGCAAGCAGTGCCGAGTTCAGCGACGAGCGTTGGGAGTCGATGGTCGACTGGCTCGCAGCCAGCTGCGCTTCGGCGTTTGCGCGGGACGCGGTATAGTCCGCGTATGCCTGCTGCCAGGCGGGCAAGCCTGCCTGATATTCCTGTTCGGCTTCGTTCAGGTCGTCTTCGTATTTATAGATGCGTCCCCAGCCCGCTTCAATCTGCGACTTCGCGCTTGCCAGCGCGTCCTCCGCCTCGCCGAGCTCCTTGTCCGCGTCCGCCTTCTTGGTGTTGTATTCGTCCAGACCGTCGTTGTATTCCTGCTCGCCGTCCGCTATTTTCTGGTTCGCGTCCGCAACCAGATTGTCGTAGCGCGTGTCGGCCAGCTGTTGGATGTCGTCTTTGAGCGGCTGCTCCATCGCATCCATCGCGCTTTGATACGCGTCGCTGAACATCCGTTGTTCGGTGCCTTCCAGCGAAACATAGATCTCGGTATAATAATCGGTCGAGAACCCGTCCGCCGGCAGATAGACAAACGCGCTGATCTTTCCGCCGGAGAGCTTCGTTGTTCCGCGTTCAATGTTGAGGTACTCGGTGGAATTCACGAGCCCGACAATCGTGTATTCGTCGTACGCAAACGCGTCCAGCGTGTCCTGGTCGTTCTCGCTGGAAATATGGATCTTTTTGCCAAGGCTGCTTTTGTCGAGCATGTCCGCATCGCCAACGCACTCGTTCGCTGCCTGCGGCATCCGCCCTTTCGTGAGGTCGAGCTGATTGAGCCGGTTCAATATCGCATGCGCGCTGACCACATAGGAACCGTCGTTCTCCATGTCGATGATTACGTCCATGCTGACGGAACCCTCCGCCGCGGTGACGCCCTTGATTTTGGCCACTTCGCCTACATCCTGCGTTTCCCAGCCAACGGTGGAAATCAGCTTGTCGTCGTACATCGTGTTTTGCTTGATGTAGCGATCCGCGGTGTCAACCATTGCCCGCTGCGTGACCTTGAGTCCCGAAAATACGCCGACTCCAAGCGCGACGATGGAAAGAATCGCCAGAAAACGCCCAAGGGACTGTAGTACTTCCCGTGTTCTGTTTTTTCTCCAAGCGGAACGAACGCGCATCACCAGTCGATCTCCTCTACCGATTTCGGATGCTCGTTGATCTGCACAGAGACCACCGTTCCGTTTTTCACGCGCACCACGCGATCCGCCATCTGCGTGATCGCGGAGTTATGCGTAATGATCACAACCGTCTTTCCTTTGACCCGGCCAAGATCGGAGAGCACCTTAAGCACCTGCTTGCCGGTGCTGTCGTCGAGCGCGCCGGTCGGCTCGTCGCAGAGCAGCAGCTTTGGGTTCTTCGCCAGCGCGCGCGCAATCGCGACGCGCTGCTGTTCGCCGCCCGAAAGCTGCGCGGGAAAGTTGTTCATGCGCTCGCCGAGGCCAACGTCCTTCAGCGTTTCGACGGCGGAGAACGGCGTCTTTGCCAGTTCCGTCGCCATCTCCACGTTTTCCAGCGCGGTCAGGTTCGGAATTAAATTGTAAAACTGAAACACAAACCCGACGTCCTCGCGGCGATAACGGGTCAGTTGTCGTTTACTGTAGGCGGAGATTTCCTCGCCGCCAAGAAAGGCCTTGCCGCTCGTGAGCGTGTCCATGCCGCCGAGAATGTTCAGCAGCGTCGTCTTGCCCGCGCCGGACTGGCCGACGATCACGCAGACCTCGCCCTGCTCAATGGAGAAGTTCACGTCGCGCAGCGCGTGCACCGCTTCCCCCTCGGTGCGATAGACCTTGGCGACGTTTTCAAACTGTACGTATGGTGCCATCCATATTCCTCCAGGTTGTTTCCTACAACCGTTTCCTAAATAATAAACAAATCTTCTTTTTATGCCTGCGCATTGTAACGCGAAATTATGAACGGAAGATCAACTGGAGTATAATTTTCTTTTTTCTTCACAACTTTGCCTTTTCGAAGAGCGATTTTTCGAAATATACGCTATTATGCTCGAAAAGATGGTATCATATTTCCCAGTGGATACAAAGTTTTGAATCGAAAGAGGACGCTTTTTTGTGTTGACACATGAGCCTTCCGCAGAGGAAATCGCAAGCTGGAAGCAGGTGTTCGCCGCCTACCGCCCCCGCCTGAAGCCAAATCGCAAGAGCGGCGAGGAATTGCTCGCCTATCTTCGCTCGCGCTATTCGCTTCGCATGCTGCACGATTCGGATGCGGATCAGGTGGTCATTCAGAATATATTGCTCAATGAATCGCTCGCGCGCGAACTCCCACCAGACACCGCGCCAAGCCCTGTTTGCTGCATTGTCGAACCCGTTGACGCAGGCGAGGCGCTCTATCAGGAGCAGGACGCATGCTTTGCGGGCATCGAAATCTTCGTTGGCATCGATCGAGTCACCGGCTATTTCGTCGTGGAAGGAAGCAGCCGCCTTTGGGACGAACTCTACGCGTTTCGCGGGCTCAACGAACGCGATCTAGACAACTACTACAGCGTTGCGGAGTACATTGCCTGTTTAGAGCGCTTTGATCTTCTGGATCAGATTTGATAGAATATCGATTAGAGGATTCGTATCAACCGCATTGTTTCCCACTGGGAAACATTCGTAATCGGAAAGGGTTTCAATGAATCGTTTTGTCGTAGAGAGCTTGTTTGGCGTTCAAGGATTAAACATCACTTGGTATGGGGTGATCATCGCCTCCGGCATGCTGCTTGGCATATTGCTCGCCGGCGTTCGCGCCAAGCGCCGCGGCTGGAAGTCCGATCTGGTGCTGGACTTCATACTGCTCGCGATTCCACTGGCGGTCATCGGCGCGCGGCTCTATTACGTCGCGTTCGAATGGGAGCAGTACGCGCAAAACCTCATCAAGGTATTCGCAATCAATGAGGGTGGCCTCGCCATCTACGGTGCGGTAATCGGCGGATTTCTCGCCGCGTTTTTCTTTACGCGCGCGGCGAAGTTTCCGTTTCTCAAGCTGCTCGATCTCGTAATTCCGAGCCTGATTCTCGGGCAGATGCTCGGGCGCTGGGGCAACTTTATCAATCAGGAAGCGTTCGGCGGATTGGTTTCCAATCCCGCGCTGCAGTTCTTTCCCTTCTCAGTGTACATTGACGCGCTTGGCGAATGGCATCAGGCGACGTTCTTTTACGAAAGCTTCGGCAACGCAATCCTCCTGAGTGTTACACTGCTGCTCAGCCGAAAGCAACCGAAGGACGGCACGCTGCTTGCCGTTTACTTCATCGGCTACGGGTTGATTCGCGTGATCGTGGAAGGATTTCGAACGGACAGCCTCTACCTCTTTGGCAGCATCCGCGTTTCGCAGCTGCTCTCCGGCATTTTGATTCTCGTTGGAATCGTTCTGCTGGTTCTGGTTCAAAAGGGCGTGCTCCCTTCGAAGCCGTATAGCGGGAAATACTGCGTTGCGTCGCCCAAGGACGAGCAACCGGCCTGAGTAAGTAAAAAAAGAGCGGACGTCCGCTCTTTCTTTGTTTACCGGTTCTGCTCCAGAAAACAGGTTTTCAGGATTGCCGCCTGTGTCTTTCCGTCGCAGATTTCGCCGGAGAGTACCTGCTCCACCAGCGTCTTGAGCGGAATCCGCTCAACGCGCAGGAATTCGTCGTCGTCCGTATGCTGGCTATGGAACGACAACTTTCGCGCGATATAGAGGCGGATGTTCTCGTCCAGCACGGCGACGGATGGGTAATAATCGCCAATGTACATCAGCTCGCCCGCCTCGGCGCCGGTCTCTTCCGAAAGCTCGCGGCGTGCGCAGTCCTCCGGTGCTTCGTTCGGGTCGAGCTTGCCCGCGGGCGCTTCCAGTAGCACCTTCGAAAACGGATGACGAAACTGGCGCACCATGAGCACCTCGTTTTGCTCGGTCAGCGGAACGATGCAGACCGCGCCGGGGTGACGCATCACCTCGCGGATGGCGGTCTTGCCGTTTGGCAGGCGCACCGTGTCCCGAAACAGGTGCACGATCTTTCCGTTGTAAATCTCCTCCGAAGAGACGGGTACTTCGATTAAATCCTGATCCGTTGGATTCTGTTGCATGGGCCCTCCGTTTGTGAAAAATAAATACTATGCCATCGATTTTACCACAAACCGGGCGGCCTGTTTGCAAAACAATTGCAACAATGCCGAATTCTGCGTGCGTTTTACGGAGAACGACCTACTTTGAATGGAGGAACTTTCCACATGCGCATCGGCTACGCCTGCCTGACCGTTGCGGTTGAGCAAACCGGCATTCGCACCTGCACGCTGAAACATGCCACGCCGGAAACGCTCCTCTCGCTCGCGGGTGAAAACCTGCTCGCGCTGGAGCGCATGGTCGACTACAACATAGCCAACGGAATCCGGCTGTATCGAATTAGCTCGGACCTGATTTCCTTTGGCTCCAGCCTCGCCGCAAATCTCCCTTGGGAAACAATC
>DAIRTE010000013.1:0-36798 GCA_036804025.1 Clostridia bacterium
AAACGGAACGGGGCTTTTGCTTACTTGGTTGTCTGTTGCGCCCTGATCTTCTGCCACAAATCGTAAACGAACGACGGACCGCGCCCGAGAGCAACGCCAGTGAGCACGTACATGAGGTACAGCAGCACCGGCTCGGTGATGTTGACCACGCCCGCCATAAAGTTGAGCTTCGCAACTAGCGCGATCGCGACGCCGACACCCATGCTGACGAGCTCGGCGACGGTGATTTTCCCTGCGCTCTTGTCCCAGATGGGTTTGAGCACGTTGACGATGGCCTCGACAAACAAGGCGATAAGGATAAGGTAAGTGAGATTCATATGATTTCCTTTCTATCCCACGGCATCATTGCCGTTTGAATTTGTCCCAGTTGCCTGGCCGGTGAACGGGTTCGCACGACCGAGGATCAGCTTGCCTGTTTTTAGCCCAGCACAAAGGAATATCTCAGAGCCCCAATACGCATACCAGAGCTTCGAAAACTCCGTGTCAATCCAAAAATCGTAGCAAACACGCAACCACAATAGAACCGCGGTATACACGACGATTGCTACCATGGAGAGAATGATAAATTTGGTGAGCGTTGGTATTTTCATGCTGTCCTCAAACGTTCCCCGGCCTGATCTCAGAGGCAAGACCCCCATAGATAAACCCTACAACGCCGTTGTAATTGATGCGATACCACTCCTCGTCGACGCCAAGAACGTCGTATTCGTCGTCCTTGTATGCATGCCCGATGATATCATCGTTGGTGCTGGGACCTTTTCGGACGTTGCACCACTCTTTAATCTCATCTACACGGATGCGCACGAGCACCGGCTGACCCGCCGCGCTCTCCAACTCGTTCGTTTCTTCGCCGGATGCGTCGCGAGATCCGTCTTGCATTGCCATAAACACATGCCCACCGCGCTTGCTTGTTTTCGGGCGTAGATAGAGGCACCCGGCTTTTGCGTATGCATCGCTCGTGGTATATGGCGCACCCTTATAGATATCAAATAACCCCGTCGCCTTAAACTGGGAGTACATGCTGCCCGTGTACCCTTCCGGCGCAATCCTTAGACCCGCGAGGATGTACGCTGTGATGATGGCCGACGCGCAGTCAAAGCTCCCGCCAGCACCGTCAACGCGCCATCCGTTGGCCACAATCGACTTGTAGCCGCTCCAGCGCTCTCCAGAATCTTGCGAATATCCAAATGCGTTATTCTCGGCGATCTGAACCATAAACGACAGAGCGCGAGCCGCCATTGCCGGGTCTCGGCAGATGAGCAGATACTTGGAGTCGTTCAGGTAAAAAGGTTCGCTGGAAATCTCTTTCCCCGTCTGGTCTCCGACTTTTCCGCCCGTTGTGGTTCGCAGTTCGTTCATTTTTGCGTGGACAATCTTAATCCCCATATCATCCCGCCTCGTGCAGGCGCTCGGTAGCTTGGCGCCGCATAAAAGCGTCCTCCTTATCCCTGTAGATTCGATAGTATTCAAGCGCTTTATCGGTCTTTCCATTCGATTTGCCTTCTTTTACGGCAATCGCCGTTGCCTCAGCAAGATGACCCGTCGCGCAAAGCCCCTCGTGAATGAGCAGCTCAGATTCGATCCTTGCATTCTCACGCTTTTCGGCATCGCGCGCCGCGAGCTCGCGAGCTTCCTTTTCTTGCTCAAACCGCTTGTCATAGTTTTTGTTTACTCGGTGCGAGATTATGGCGCCCGCACCAAGTAAACCGCCAGCAATCGCGATAATCTGCAAGAACTTGTAAACTACTTCAAAGGCCTCATCCATCCGCCGTTATCCTCCTAGTCCCGCGGTGGGCGGGATAATACTGCATACAAAATGACCGCCGCAACGAGCACGACGGTCATGCCGATCAATGTTGTCGATGTCATATCAGCGAGATCATTTCCCCGGTAAACGTCGTGCCGTTTGAATGAGTCCAGCTCTCGCCTTGAGGCACGAACCGGTACGACGTCAGTATGGATTCGCGCCCCGCAAAAAATACCGACTGCATTTCACGCCTTCCGTCTCCGGGTTCCGGGTAGCACTGATAATCGCTGTCGATATAAAATGTCACAGGTTCTGCGATAATCGCCTGTTCTTCGTCGCTCGTCATATCAATTTAACCTCATAAGCGTATGCGCCTCTGGTCTCGCTTACATAGACCGCATAAACGGATATGTAGTACTGCCCGTTTAACGCAGATATGTCGAGCGACGTCCATTGCGGATTAACGGCATCGTTGGTCAACGAGACAGCCGCGACCGATCCGCTGATTATGTTGGCGATAGAGTCGTTGTAGTTGGTTATAAGCGCGCCGCCGCCATTTGCAAACGCAGGATACCTTTTGCTCAAAACCTTGAGCGTTGAGTACGGGGTAAGGTCTATCTTATTGTGCGTAACTTGCGCGCCATTAATGGTGCTATTGCAGGATATATATAAACTGTCGGATAGCTGGTCTGCCGACGAAAACATATCCCAACCGCCGGTCAGATCGGTATACTTGTTACCGTATCTATAGAGATATAACGACCAGTAGACCCACGCGCCGCCATACCAGATTTTCGCAACCCGATCTACCCACGCGCTACCCGTCCACTGAAAACAAGCTACCCCGTACAGCTTAACCCCGGCGATTGCTGCAAACGGAAAGTTTGACTCGTTTCCAGTTGCGAACCACAAGTCCCCGGTTTGGAGCGCGCCTCCATTTGTTCGAGCGGTGGGCGTTTGGGTAATTGGAGCGAAGATGACCCCCCCGCTGTCTATCGACGGAATGGCGGTCGATGTGACGACCGCAATATCGTTCGAAAGCCCGCTGGCCGGAATCGAACTCTCTAATGCGTATGCTTTTACAGAGTAGAGATAGTCCGTGCCGCCGCCCCCTAAAAATGCCGCATATCCCATCAGCTCAACCCCTTAAAGCAAGCCACCCATCGGAGCGTAAACGCCGCCGTCGGGACGGACTTTGCGTATAGTTTGATTCCGCCGTCGTAAGTGATCCCGTTTTCATTGATCGACGCGCCGCACGACTTTTTGTTTTTTCCAGCGATCATGACAGCGTGCATGGTCGCGAGAACTCCGGTGAGCGCCAGCGACTTGCGGTAGGTATAGCCGTCGTTTTGGATATCAGTCTCTTCACCAGCCGCCGCCGCGTAGGTCGCCCAGCCGGACGTAGAGACGCTTTGGTCGGTAAATCGTAACGTGACAGGCTCCGCGCCAATTGCGGCAGGGGGAAGCTCGTCGTCGCCACCTATCGCGTGTGTGCTTGCGTGGTCAATAACCGCATTGCCTTGGAGCTGCTCCACAAGATTTTGGGCGTTTTCGAGCGTCTCTGCAAACTGCGCCTGCGCTACAGACGTATCAACATTTGTGGTCTCGGTCACGACCCCGCACACGGTCGCGTCAGCTCGCTCGTCCGTAATCATCCCGGACGTGATCGACAACGTACCAGCCGCAACAGCGATTTTCGCGAGGGAAATCTGTCTGGTCGACGTGTTGTTAGTCAAGGCAGGCGCGGACGGCGTGAGCGCGGCGGTGCCCTTAAGGATTTTGATTTCGGGCAATTGCGTGTAGTTGGGCATAGACCACTCAACGATGACGCGATCAATGCGATTTAAAACGCCGTCCGCCGTGTCAACGGAGAGTTGGAGCTTTGCCGACGTGGTGGCATAAAGGTCGTTCCAAAAGTGGATGCCGTTGTAGTTTCCGTCAGACAGCCACCCTTCGCCGTCGGAAACGGTAACAGCCATACCGGGGGACAACAATGCTGCTACGGCCAGTTCTCCGGTAGCTCCGTAAACGCCAGAGGTGCGCCCGTGGTGCCAGCGCATGACATGTTCCGCGCCGATTTCCTCGTTTACGTTATTTGGGTAAGACTTTATTTGAGCCATAGTTTAATATCTCCAATCAAGGTAAGTTGTGGCTCGCCAAGAACGATGTTCACCGTCTCGCTCTGCGCCTGCAAGGTTCGCTTGACCCCGTTGATTTTCGCAGTAAACGAAAACCCGAACCGCTTGGAAACGCATCTCACCGCGTCGCCCATCGTGTAGGCAACGCCATAATCGCCCGGATCAATTCGGACGGAGAACCCAAGCTTTCGGACGCGCTTTGCAAGCTCCGCCGCTCCAGCGCTGTCAAGCCTCGCCTGAAACGCGGAAAGCGTCTCGCCGGACGACTGTTTGAGCTTGGAGTCAAACCAGCACTCAAATCTATCGTCTCCCGTTGCAGAGCCAATCTCGCGAACAACAGTTGTTCCGTCAGTCAGTGTCCCGGAGACGTAGAACACATTTTTAAAGATGCTCTCGTCGTCCTCAATCTTCAGGTCTCGCGCGGTTCCTTGCTCGTCAGAGAAGATCACCGCATGCGATCCGGTGGTCAAGTCCGTCCCCTTGTAGATCGTCCAGACGAGTTTCATGGTGTTCGTATTGAGCGAGAGTCCTTGTCCTAGCCCTGCTGCGTCAAGGATCGGAATTGCCACATCCATAAAGTCGCCGCCGAGCAATGCCGCGTTATAGGTTTCCGTATATCCAGCTGCGCTGGCGTTTTGAATGTTTGAAAGGCTGCGCAGATTGCTCGTCAGCGCCGAATAAAGCCCCGTTTCGACGGTCGTAAGCGTCGATCCAGAAGAGATCGACCGCTTGTTTAAGAGCCAGTTTGCCGTATAGCCGTTGATCGTGATGCGGTCTTGCGACGTGTCCGGGCTGACCCTTGTAATAACCATTGTCTGATCGATTTCGGGGCGATATAGGATTCCGCGCTTGACCAGGTGCGCGATGTTGTAGTCCGAGATCGCGACGATCAAGGTGAACTTCCCGATGTCGTTGTACCATTCTTCCGTCTGATACGAGATCGGGCGAATTTCGTGATAACCCGATAAGGCGGGGTCGTAAACGACTAGCATAGCCTGATCCCCACCTTTTCAATCGTCGAATCAATACTAACCGTGACGTTTGCCGCGCCGGAGTCCGCCTCTGTTTTGATGAGGTTGTCGCCCGCCGCCATGCGCCACAGAGTGTTGGTGATGTCCAAGTCTCCGCGAATATCGCCATCGATGGACGAGGTGACGTAGGTCAGGTCGTGCGTGATCTCCACGGTCACGATCTCGCCCGTCACGATGGTTCGGTTCAGCTTCATATACTGTCCGGTAACGGCGTTGATGATCCGCGGATTGACGCAGGTTCCCTTCCCGGTAAACGTCGCCGTGAATGTGCACGGGATTTGACCGGAATTCTGAATGTTGATAAACGCGGTTTCAATGAATTCGCCGAACCGGTAGGGCTTGCTGATGTTCCACGGAAATTTGAACTTTGGCACAACGCCGGTTAGAAACGTCTTGGTTGACTGGTCTTTGAGCCAGTAAGGGTAGGCCGCGATCAGTGAAAACTGAAAGTGTGGCCACCGCAAAATATGCTCGATTGTCGGCGTCGTTGTAGGCGTTACGTTCCGGTAGTAGGTTCCGTTGTGGTAGAGCTTTCCCCTTACCGCTGGGAGGATGATCTCCATGAGCGCATTCGCGCGGTCGTTGACTTCCGAAGGAGTGCCGAGGATCATCCCGCTGATTGTCATCGGGACTTTCGACGGAACCTCCGATTGGATGGTCTCGCCGACCTGCCCAACGCCCTGCGCGGTAGAGACGGAAACCGGGATTCCGTTTGCCCCGGTGACCGTCTCTACCTTATAGCCGTTCGACACGCTCAATTCGAGCGACCGCCCGTTCGCGTTTACGTAAGAAAAAACGTCAATCATGCTGTCACCCACCTTGCCTGTTGCAGCATAGCCACGGTAGCGTCGGCGACTTCTAGCCCGGTATCCTTGTCTCTTGCGTAGATGTTGAACACCGGGGAAAACACCGACTGCGTAGCCGGAGCGGAAGAGCCGTTTGCGGTCACACTCGACCCGACGTTTCCGATTGCGCCGGACGTTACGTCGATCATGCCCTGCATTGCCGTCTTGACGTATCCGATGTTATCTGTGATTCCAACGCCAACGCCCATTGCAAGGTATTTGCCGACCTCGTCACGCATGAGCGTGGACGGGCTGCGGATGCCGAACTTGCGCTTTATCCAGTCAAGCACGGAACCGACCCAGCCTGAAATCTTGTCGTAAATCCACGCCGTGCTGTTTGTGATGCCCTCCCAAACGCCCTCGACAATGTTTCTTCCGATGGACACGACGCTCTTTGCGAGATCGGCGATTGGTTGCAAGATGCTTTCCTGCGCCCACTCTCCGATGACCGCGAACAGCTCCGAGAACTGCGCCCAGATACCTTCGCCGAGCTGGACGATGAACTCTTTGCCGCTCTCCCACAATTGCGGGGCGAGCTGCGCAAACGTAATCAGCAGGTTTACGACGACCTGAAGCGCCGCCGCAATGATTTGCGGTTGTGCTTCGATGAATCCTTGCACCATCGCCACCGTGAGCTTAATCCCAACCGTGATCAACTGCGTGAGCTGCTCCGGCTGCGTAAGCATGTCGGCGATCTGGAATATCATCTGGTATATCTGCGGCATAATCTGCGGCAGGTTATCCACGAGCCCTTGTGCAAGAGCCATAAGAATCGTCATTCCGGTGGATGCGATTAGCGGCAGATTCACGGTAAGGAATTGAACCATCATGTTCATCACCTGAATGATCGCGTCGGAAATGGGTTGCGCGTTTTGCTGGATTGCTGACAAGACGCCCGAAAACAACTGCATCGCCGCTCCAAATAGAATTGGGAGCAGTGCGGGAATCGCCGTCGCGGCAGACGCCGCAAACGTCGTTAACGTATCGGTCAGCATTTGTATGAGATTCGGGAGTTTGCTTGAGATCGACTCAATTACGCTTGGGATTGATTTATTGATTTGTTTCGAGACCTCTTGCGCAATATTTCCGGCCTCCTGAGTTAGCCCTGTGAATCCGCTTAAATCAAACGCCTCTTGCAGTCTTCCCACGTATCCGATTATGGCCGGAAGGTAATCAGTCCGAATAGATTCGGTAATCGGGCTTAAAACACTGCCAAGAAGAGTTTTCGCATTATCTTTCAGTGTTGAAATTAGTCCGTCCGTTGTTTGAGACGCTTTCTCCATACCTTGATAAAACTGCCCGCCCTTTGACGTTGCAACACTCATAGCCGAGATTAATTCTTCCACTGAGACCTTGCCGGAACTCATGCGTTTTTGCAGTTCTTCCATGCTCTCTCCGGTTTGCTTTGAGATGATACTCAGAGGGTTGAACCCAGCCTCTACCATTTGCTGGTATGTTTCTCCGGTTAGTTTTCCGAGGCTTTGTGCTTTTCCTAGCGCCAGATTAAGCCGCTGAAATTTTTCCGCGTTGCCGAGGGCGATATCCCCGGTCATCTTTAGATAGCTCGTGCTCAACTTGTTCGATACCCCAAATGCGAGCAGCGTCTGCGTACCCTGCGCTAAATCAGCCATCGCGAACGGGGTCGATGCGGCCAGTTTTTTGAGTTCGTCCGTTTTTTGGATTGCAAGCTCGTAGCTTCCGAGCATAACCTCGAAGTTCGTTGCGTATCCTTCCATTTCTTTGTTGAACTCGAACGCCACCTTTGTGGCCGAAATAAGCGCCGCCCCGGCGGCTACTGCGACAGCTCCCGCCGCAACTGCAATACTCCTCAGCGCTCCAACGGCCATTCTTCCGGCTCCAGACGCAAAGTTTTTCCATCCATTGGAGAAATCGCTTGTTTGCCGATTTGCGCTCCTAAGGGCGTCTTCGTTTTTCTTGATTTCTCGCTCGGTCGAAATCATTGCTGCGCGCGCGTTATTGAGATTTGTTTCCATCGATACGTAAGCGGTCGATGACGGATCAACTCCGCCCTCTTTCATACGCTTTAAGGCATTTTCAGCCTCTTTGACCGCCTGCTTTTGTTGATCGAGAGCGCTTGCAAGCACTTTCCCTTTTGCCGTAAGTGCCTCAGTCGATTTCTCGCTGCCCTGAAACTGCGCCGCCATTACTCCAGCCTCCGAGGCAACAAGCTTCATATTGGCCTTGATCTTGACCATCGCGGCGTTAAAATCGGATTCGCCTTTTACTGCGATTGTCGGCCCGATGTTGTAGCCCATAGGCGATCCTCCTTAACCAAAGAATTTGTCGATGTCGGATTGCGTCGCGTCCTTGATCGTCTCGCCCGTTGACTCTGCGCACACGTCCAAAAACGCACCGATTGATATTTCGTCTAGGTCGGCGACGGTGAAACCAAGCTTCTTGGCCGCAAGAAGGTACATGGTCGTGTCAACGTCTCCACCGCCGCCGTCTATTTTTTTGTCGTTTCCGTGCTCTTAACGAGCAAATCTTGAAGGGATGCAAAAATCTCGAACACGGGGAAGTCTTCGAACGAGTCAACCCATTCGATTGTGTCCGGATTAATGGACGGGTCAGCCGCCTTTGCCATCGCGTGGATCAGGAAGTACATAATAGTCGTGTCCCACTGATCCGTGAAACGCATGACCTTTTCGGGTTCTTCCTTGGCATCTTTCGGCTTTTTCGCAAAAAGCTCTTTGGCCTTACGCCGCGCGGCAACCTTATTCGGCTCCGTTTCTTCCTCCATCGATTCAGCCATGCGCTGCATATCAACGTAGTAATCGCGCCCGGTCATGTTCCGGTAGCGAATAGGGAGAGACGCGGGGACTTTAAACCCCACGTCTCTCCCGTCAATCAGGATGATTTTTTCCATGTTACGCCCCCGCTACGTAGTCCTGTACGGCGGTGAACCAGTTGCCGTAGACCGTCGCGTCCGTGTCGCTCTTGGTGTAGAGGCGCACGATGTCGTCGGCGACGCGAGGCCGCGCCTTGAACTTAATCTTAGTCGTGGACGGCTCCTTTGCCTTGGAGGTCTTCTGCGAGATTTCCGGGCGAGCGGTCACAATGCAATCCATGAACGCGAACCGGCGGTTGTAAGCGTCGCCCTGAATCTGGCCAAGGAACGCGAACCGGGGGAACGAAATGCCCGTTTTTTCCACGCCGACCTTTTTACTGTCTTCCGTAAGCCCGAAAAGCGCTTCTTCGACGGCTTCCGGTAGGTCGACAAACTCCGCCTCGACTTCATAGCCCTCGCTCTTGTCGATGCCCACGTAATCCACGTTGTCGGCTTCGAACGGCTCTGCGTCACCCTTGGGTGTCGCAGTCATCGTCACCGCGCCGGGGATCAGAATTGGGGTAGCGTAGGTCAGAACGCCGAGCGGTTCGGTGAGAAGCGAGATCGCGCAGCGGCTAAGACCATACTTATATTTGTTTTCTGCCATGTGTCCTCCTTATCCATTGACGGATATGTAGTGGTGGTGTTTTTTAACCGCCTCGTCGTACTCGACATACTTGCTTTCGAGCACCGCGATTCCTGCGGTCTTTAGATACGTTTTCGCGGACGCTATCTTTGGCCGATAGTCGCCCGCGATGTAAAACTCGATGTTTGCGTGTGAGAACGCGATGTATTCGTCGTTGTCCGCGTCCACGGATTCGTCATAATCCGGTACAACCACGTAGTGATCCAGCGTTGCGCCTCCGTCGAAGTAGCCGACGACGTTTTTTCCGTGGTCGAGACTAAGCGGAGCAAGCGCGGATACGATTGTTTCAATGAGATCCAAGCTTCGCCGCCTCCTCGTCAAATACTTTCTGCATAGCCTCCACGGCCTCGCCTTCTGCGGACGCGCAGGCTGCATCGAGCCACGGGCGCGCTGGTTGAGCCGGATACTTGTGCCCGTTTTTCTCGCCCGCTGATCGCCCGTGTTCGTAAACGCTCAACACGAGACCTGCCGGAGCGCCAGACCCTGTTCGTCCGCGAAATTGCACCTGCGCAAACCAGCCATATTGATTCTTCTTCGGCGCCTTCGCCTTCGCGTATTTGGCGAACTTTGCGCTTGCGCTTCTTACCTTTAGATAAACGACGCGCAGTCCAGCCTTGACCATTTCTTTAAAGATTCTGTCCGACTCATTGCCGAGTTTCGCGAGCATCTGCACGTAATCGTCCATTCCCTCAAATTTTACGGTTGCCATCTAGGCCTCCAGCAGCGAGCAGATCAAGACGACATCGCCAAGCCCTTTTGCGGGCGCGCGCTCAACCCGGTACTCCTTCGACTCGTGGACGACAACCATCTGGCCGGAGTAATCTTCTGCGTGGACAACAAACGTGCGTTCGACTTTTCTTCCGGCTGCAAGAGCGGAGTAGTGTTCCTCGCGGTAGACGCTTTGCGCATCCGCAAATACCTCAACGTCCACTGGCGTTCCGGGAGCCGAAAACCCCGCCGTGACCGTCGCCGCCGGAGTGCGAAGTGTGATCTTGTCTGAAAAAAACATGGTCACACCTCCGTCATATATCCGGTCGTTTTCCTGATTTCGTCAACGCGTTGTGCGTAGTTCTCTTTGTCTTTTTCTGAATCCGGGTTGCTAAGTCCGAATCTACTACGCACAAAGCACTTCATCGTCCCGAGTATTAATGGATCATCTTCATCGTTTGCCTTCTCGGGCAGAACGCCGAGGCGAATCATATCGCCCCGGCATTCTTCGATCAGCTCGGTGACCTCTGCGTCAACATCGGTCGAGCTGTTACGTCGAACTGCTCTCCGCAGCTTCGCCAGATATCCTTCGCTGACCGCCATAAGCCCTCCTTAAACAACGATGTAGAGATCAATGTTCTTTGCGCCATTCGGCGTTCCGTTCAGACTAATGACGTTCTTTTCGAGTTCGTCATCGTCTGCAGTGACGGTCCCGGTGTCTGCCGAATTGTCGAAGAGTTTGATGAATACAAGCTCGTCGGCGGTCAGCATATACGGGATTCCGAACTTCTTGCCAACGCCAACCGAAACCTTATCCTCGGCAACGCCTGCAACCGTGTTGACCGTAATGGAGCCCAGCGTGATGGCCGAGTCTCCGGCCGTCTTGACGACCAGGTTGATTGTCGCGTCCTGCGCCTCGTAGGTCAGCGATTCGATGGTGACGTTTGCGTCAGAAGATGCCGCGAGCCACTTCGCAGCAAACGTTGCGTCGGCATTCAGACCAGCAGCGAGCTTTGTAGCCGCTTCTGCTGTCGTGTCGTCCGCCGCAAGGAACGCGACGGAGATGTCATAAGCCGCTCCCGTAGCCGCCGAAGTGAACGTGAATACGGTCGTTCCGGCCGCCTGTGCGCCTTGTGTAACCGCCACGGTGGCTTTCTGCTTCGCCGGAGCGTTGGTGCGCGCCGGAAGCTCCACGCTCGTGATCGCCATGAATGCGAGGCTGCCCGCAACGGCAGTTAACCCGTTGAGCGTGATCTCTTCCGAAATCGCATCTCCAGCGAAGTTCACGCCGTTGACGGTGACTTTAGTCGTGATACCAGCCTTGCTTGCGACCGCCTTGACGTTTCTCGGAGCATCGGGATCAGTTAGGCCGGTCGACACTTCGGACGCGCTCGCGCCAAGCGCGGTGAGCGCCATGATGGCGACGTTCGATTCCGCCGCGGCGTTCGGCACCTGGTAGTGCGCGATAAATCCGCGATCTGTCGAAGTGTTCGCATCAGTTTTAATGGTTCCAATCTTTGGATTAAAAGGTACTCTTGCCATATTCCCTCCTGCAGGAAGGGGCGCTTAGTTAGGCGCCCCTGTATTCGTTGGGTTGTTGTTAGGTGCGCTTTACACGCAGGAAGCCGTTGTAGGCCGTCACGTTTCCGCCCGCGAACACGACGCCGCGATGCGCGACCATGCCTTCCTTAAACTTGTACTCCATGGAGCGCGCGATCTCGAGCTGGGAGAACACGCCCATGGTGTAGTTGGCCAGCGGGCCATAGCACATCGAAAACTCGCCGCTGGCCGTCGCCGGGTTGGAAATTGCCTTGCAGTTCGAGTTGATGATGAACGGCATGTCGTCGATGGTTCCGCTGTTTCCCATCCTCTTGACCTCGTGAATCTTTCGACCATTGGAGTCGCGCAGCTTTGCAAACGCCTTCAGGTCGACTTTGTTGAGGATCAGAACGGCGACGTCTTCGACGGCCTCATCTCCGCCGTAAGAGAAGATGATCTCGTCGAGCGTTTCTTCGTTGATTTCGGAAAAGCTGATGTCCGTCGCCGGGTCGATCGCCGTCGCGCCGTCGTCAAAGATCCCGGTGAAGTGGCCGGCCGCTCCGTCTCCGAACAGGATCTCGCGCGCGAGCTTTCTGCGAACCGCAACGGAAATACCCTTGCGTACTTCGCCGTCATACTGCGCGGCGGGAAGTTTGACCAACTCTTCCGAATCTTCGGCGTACGCGGTGACCTTTGATTTGGAAATCGTCGCATACCCAAACGTCGGCTCTGCTTCGGTCGGGTTCCCGCCCTCGGTGGTGTATCCGCCCGTGCCGTAGCCGGTCACATAGGACTGTTTGAAGCTTTCGCCCCCAACAAAGTTCTTGATCGTAACGCGGTCAACAATGCCCGACACCTGCTCGAATGTCGGCTTGATGTCCGCCGCTTGATAGTCCGGCAGGATGACGCCCGTGGTAGCGATGGTAACAGACCGCATTGCAAGGAGCTCCTTGCCTCGCTTCTCAGCCTCAGAGGCTTCTTTGCGCTCTTCGGGTTTTTCCTCGGTTTTTCCGAGCCTTCCGGCAAGATCCATTTTGGATCGAATCTGCTGCTCCTCGGCGAGCAGCGCGTTGGTTTCGGTCGTGATCTCCGCGACGCGCTTTTCGTCAGCACTGTCGACCTCGGATGCGAGCGCGGCCTTGCGTTCTCTGATTTCGTTCAAACGCTTCTGCATTTCGTTTAACCCTCCAGTTGTAATTTTAATTTGAGTTTTTGTTTCGCAAGTTCGGCATCCGCCTTACGCTTCTGCTCCTGAGCGTCCGCCTCCAGGGCAAAAGCCTTGCGTGCTTCAATGGATGTATCGTCATAAGCGGGAATGTCCACCGCTGCAACGTCGTATAGTTTCTTGATGCGCTCGACTGTCCAGAGCCTCTTGTCGTTCTCGTAGGACTCTTTTGCCACCGTGAACCGGAAGCTCATCCTGTCCACGAACCCGTTCTTGATGTCATCGTAGAGGGTGCGTCCTTCGGCTGTCCCGTCAAGCCTCGCTCGAATGAAAAGTCCTTGCGCGTCCACCGTAAGCTGGAGCGTCCTGTTCCTCGTTCTTGCGAACACTCTGCCCGCGTGGTTGTAATTAAAAATGACGTCATCCATCCGAGCCTCGGAGAATGCGTCATTTGCAACCTGCTCTTTGTATTCGATTCCGTCGTATTCAAACAGAACCGTCGGAGAGTTAAACCTTACGGCGTAGCCCTCGACCCACATCTCCTGCGAGTCTTGTCCTTCGTCTTGTACGATCCTCGCTTGAACTTCAAACTGTCGTTCCATCAGGCTCGTTCTGTCCATTGTTTTCCTCCTTTGGGTCGCTCCCTGTTTGATATTTGGTTTGGTCTTTCGCCTTAACATAATTAAGGCTCACCTGACGTTCATCTCCGCCCTCGACCGGCGAGTAACCCATCAGCTCGCGCCGTTCGTTCGGAGACAGCTCGCCGCTTTCTTTTGTTGCGTTCAGTAGCTGGATTCTGGTAGACAAATTCGCACTCATAACCGATGCATGCGTGAATATAATCCGGTTTCCAACGTCGTATTCACGCTTAGTGAACGAACCGTTTGTAAATGCTTGCCCGGCCTGAAGGAGTATCGGCTCGATTTTTGATTCGAACCACCCCTGCCCTTGAGCCTCCGAATAATCAGAGGTAAGGATTGCGTTCGGCGTTCGGAAGTATCGCAGTACCCCGTCCCGGATATCCCTCATCTGAATTGCATTAGCTGCCCACGGCGTAATCTCCAGCGGGGTATATTCTTCCATCGAATCGACCCCGACCACGCCCCCGTGTTTAGCAGCATAATCAAATCGCGTCGCAAAGTCCGCGGACGACTTCTCCACGTCTTTAGGGTCTAAAATGGCTTTCTTTTGCTTTAGGATTCCCCTGACTTTATTTGCTACGGATACCGCTTGCATCAACCCGCTGTCGGCTGCTTTCAACATGTCGAGCGTGTTGTATAATGGTTGGTTTCCGTCCCCGGCCACATCTCGCGTGTTGAAAAACTTTTTGAGAATCACTACGTCTTCGAGGTTAAGGACGTATTCGTCTCCGTAATAGTCCGTAAATTTAACAGCGAACCCGCCGTCCGTGAGCGCAACAATCTCAAAATTCTCGTAGTTGATCGGGATGATCGCCGTCGGGGTTGTCCCGTCCCACTTGAAATAGCACATCGCCGTTGTGTATGCTTCGAGCTGGGTAAATAACTTGTATTTCAGGTCGAACCCCGTCATAAGGTCGTTCGGCTTTTGATTAAGCAGCCTCGCATATGGGCTGTTCCGCACGACCTTTTGAATTCTTCCTTCTTGGTCCAGCACAACGTGCATCGCTTCGGATTTTGCCGCATGCGTCGCTATGCAGTCTATGACAGCTCGCACTGTTTCATGCTCATACGCTTCTCGGTCGAACGGCGCCGACGTCGCGAGTGTTCCGCCGTATACGTAGCGTATTTTTGTTCTACCGAACAGATTACTAAGGAGTCCCATTCGCTCACCTCACATACGGTAAATACTCGTCTTCATGTTTTTTGTAGCAGGTAAATGCGTTAAGTAGGCTCACCATCCCGTCGATCCGTTTTGTTTCCCCTGTTCGAACCGGCTGGATTGATTGAATTCCGTCCTTGTTGGTTGATTTTTTTGCGGTGTTTAAGAGACACCATCTCAACACCGGATTGTTATCGTAAACAATCCGATGTTCTTCCAATAATCCGCCGAGCTCCTTCATTGGATACGTCCACGTGAACGGTCCTTGGATTACTTGTTCCATGTCGAACTTGTTATCTTGCATTTCAGGAACCCAATACCCAGAAAGCGCTCGGTCGTATCCGATCCAAAGTGGCCTGATATTGTAGGTTTTTACCATCTCGACAAACCACTCGGTTACGTCGTGAAAATTGACCGTCGCCCCGTCGCAAATATGTAGCCAGCCTTGCTCCGCCCAGAGTTTGTATGGGGCCTCGCGCTTTGTCGATTCCTCTACGACATCAACCCTTGCTTTAGGGAGGAAGTACTTTTGCAAAACATAAAAGTTCGGATCGTTTGGTTTTACAATAAGCAGCGTGGCGCATGTTAGATCTTTAACCGCCGAGAGGTCGCACCCGCCTACAGCATAAGATCTCCTTAGGTATTCCATGTCGACTTTTGTTTCGTTTACAGCGCTTTCGTACGCAAGCCATGCTTCGGCGCTGTTTTCTGGGATATTAAAATCTTTTGTCAACACAGTCGGGAGCGTTTTCGGATTTCGTTTTGCCGTGTCAACGAGATCCTTTAGCGCTGATATTGATTTAATGCGCCCGAGACCCGGATTCGCTTTCTCCCACGCTTCCGGCTTGTCCCACTCGTCCCTGCGATCTAATTCGTAGATCAAGGGAAGAACTCTGTAGTCCTCGTACCCTTCGTCCCAAAGCGCTACGTGGGCGTAATAGTCGTACTTGTCATCGAAAAACGCTTCTCGGACATATCCATTTGTCGAGATGAGCCATGCCATCGGCTGCGTTCTTGCCGATTGAGATTGCTTCATCACGTCGTAAACCTTACTTGTTCTCGCCTCGTGCCATTCATCAAGCGAGAAGAAGTGAGTGTTTAGACCGTCCATTGTTTTCGTGTCTGCTGCCAGTGCCTTGAGGAACGAAAACGTTTTTGGAAAGTAGATGTCACTTTGCCGTTTTTGAGTGTGAGACCGAAGCGCCGGGGATTGCGACCGCATGTTTGCAGCTTCGTTGAAAACAATTGCCGCCTGGTCTTTCTTGTTGGCGGTGCAATATACCTCGGCGCCGCCCTCTCCGTCCGCTGTAAGCATGTAGAGTTCGACGCCGGAGGTCTCTGTAGACTTTCCGCATTTTCTTCCGCGGATATCTCCAACTTCTCGGAATCTTCGGAATCCGGTTTCTTTCTCTTTCCATCCGAAAGCAAGTTGAATTTTTGCCTTCTGAAAAAGCTCAAGGCGTATCGGTTTCCCGATCCACTTTCCTTTTGACCCGCGGCAAAACTTCTCTATAAAGTCTATGACGCGCTGGCCGGCCTCTTCGTCAAAGTAAAACGGAAAGTCTTCTGGAGGATTATCCATCCACCCGACTTCCCGTTCGTATACTGCTTTAATTTTGATGCATGCAGGCGTCTCGCCCGACCGAATCGCCGCGAGGTATTCTCTTGGCCAGTTCAATTTATTTTCTTCCGCCGCGGCAGAACTCATCAAATTCCTCACTGTCTCCGCCGCGCTGTGATTCGGGCAATGCGTCGGAAAGTTGTTTTGTGATGGTTTGGTAGTTCTTCTGCATCGAGTTGTAAAGCCGCACAACCGGACGCTCCCGCGTGTAAGGCGGCGTGCTAATCGACTGCGTGAATAATTCCGTTGATCCGTTTACCCGAATATCTTCCTCGTAATCCTCAAGCTCGATTCGCATGAACGCAGCCCGTTTAATAAGACCTTCGATGTGTGCGTTCGTGTTCGTGTCTGCGTCCTTGTAAATCTCGGTAAGTCTGCGTTCCTCCGCTTTAATGCGCTTCTTCTTTTTCTTATCGGTAAGCTCCGCGCGCTCTGTGCGCAGCGCTATCGACTCAAACATCAAAGATGCGCGTTCCACAGTCCCAATATCCTCCTGCAGTAGCACGTTTATATCAGCGACTCTCTTGTCGATTTCCTCAATTCTGGTTGCCATTTATATTCCTCCGGTATAAATCGGGTAGGGGGGTCATGCGCGCGTAGTCAGTCACAGACGGGGATGGCATTCGGTCGTTTGCCTCCGGCTGCGCGTTTCGTTGATGGGGGGGTGCTCCATTTTAAAACGACTTTTAGTTTTGAAAATCGCGTGGCTATTATTCTGGAACTACGTTTCCTTGATCGTCGAAGACATAGCCTGCAACAACATCGCTCGCGCCTTTAGTAATCTTCTTGTGGCAAACGGAACCGAGCGCCCTTAGGTTCTTCGGGTTCAGTGTAATGCTCGGATCGTTTATATTGTCAGGAGTAAGCGGGATAATGTGGTGTACTTCCGACGCCCTCTCTACCCCGCACTCTTCGCAGGTAAAAGACGCGCGCCGGAGTATTTGCTTGCGCGTATCTTTCCACACCTTCGAGTCATAAAACGGTTTCGCAAAATCCTTTGCCATGTCTCACCCGCGGCTGTCGTAAAAAGAAAGAGCCGCACTCGTTGTGCAGCCCTACAGATACATTATAATTCATTCGTTTGTTACATGTGTTACAACTTATCGGGGTGCAGAAATCTCCAATGCGCCGTTCGCACAGAACCCGCGTTGTTGCCGCCGCCAATAAGATTGGCTACTTCTTCCCACGGCAGGCAGTTGACGTGTCGATATTGCATGATCTGCCGCATGAGTGGATCGTCTAGATTCTCGATGTAATACGTGATCTCTTCATATTCTATACTGGCGCTTTTTTGTTTTTCTTCGAGCTGCTCGCGCAGAACGATAAGCCGCGCGGCGCACGTCCCCACCTTGTCGTTTACGATACAACCAGCCGGAAGGCCGGTTATCCGGGTCGTTGTCCCTTCCGCAATGGATTCAAGCTCTGCTATCTTTCGCGTAAGACGGTCAATATCTCGATTGAGATAGTATAGGTTTTTGAGCCGCTTGTTTGTCATCTGCATTAATAAGCAAGCCTCCAGTGTATTTCGTTTTCTACGACGTTGTATGTCGTACCACAGAGCTTAGAATTGATCCGCCGGGGAAATGTTATGCTGATCGTTCTGCCTTTTCTCTCGTGTCGGCAGATGTTCCGTGCCGGATCAGCGTTGGACTTTACCTGATAATACTCACGGCCGGACGAATCAAGCCGCAGTTCCGCATTGCTCGCAATCTGTACGTTTGAGATCGACCGTAGCCTCTCGACCTTTCCGCAGCCGCACGGGCAGACAAATTTGAGCAGGTCTTCACCTTCGCTTCTCCGGACGACGTAGACGATACCATCTTCTAAGTCGTCCGGTTCGGTTTCCCGCGCCTCGACCGAAGCGAAAGAATCTCTCCGGTTTGGCGTTCCGCGCTCACTCCGGTACACCTTCTCCAGCGCCATGACATACTGGACAATCGAATCTGCCTGCTGTGCGTAGCATCCGAGCTCTTCTTCGCTGGTGCTTGGCTTTATTGGAACCGGAGCATACCGCACGAGGACTTCGCCATCAGGAACGCCGCGCACGTGAGCGCAGTTTGTCTTATAGAAATCTTCATGTGCGAGAAGCTGCTTGTCTCCGAATATTACAATCGGGCTTTTAATCGGAGCGCGCCGTAGATCCGCGTAGTTGATGTATCCGTCCTTGATCGTGACGCGCTCTTCGTCGTAAACCAATCGGTTCTGCCTGGCAAGGGTGCATGATTCGTATGCGTATCCGATGAATCGTTGGTTGCAGAGACTTATTGTGTTGTCGGTCACTCCATAGTCCAAGGCTTGCAAGGCTTGATCCCGAATGTCTGCGTATGTCATACATTGCCTTCACCGCGGGCTTGCTTGGCTGCGTTTTCCTGCTGCCAGTTCCATTCTTCCGCGAGTATTTCTAGGATTCCATCGGATGACGCGCCTGGCTGCTCTTTACTTTCGACGGCTCCGACGGCATACGCGCAGCTTTCGCAAATAATCGCAGCGGTGAAAACTACACCGTTGTCCCCTTGTGTTGTGTGTGCGCTCTTGCCCCCACACTTTGGGCACGGGTTGAGATTGAGCATGGCTTACGCATCCTTCCCGTCCGCGTCGGACATTGGCGATTGCTGCAGGATGTTACCAAGCCATTCGTCAGCGCTGAGATAGATCCATTCGAGCTCGCCGTCGAAGTGAATGCCGATGGTGTCCCAGCCATTCAGTCGCTTTGCGATCAGTTCAGCGGTTGCGCCCGCTTTCAGCCACCGCTTGATCCAAATTTGCTTATCCTCCGGTTTCGGGGCTACGAGAAGATATTTGATGCCAGCGTTGCGAAGCATACTACGAACGTCCGAATTGAGTGGGATGAGAATGTAGCGGTATTTTCGACTGTTCTTTGCATGGCGTATATTCTCGACAAGCCGTTCAGTCGCGTCACCTTCCTTAAAATCTAGGTCGAGCGTGAAAGACGAATTCTCAATTTTTGGAGCAAGCCCGTCTATTCCGGTTTTACCTTGTGCGTAAAACGTTCTCCCGATGCCCGGATAGCAGAGGATGATGTCGGTGTTTTTGTAGCTCATGCTTGCGCCTCCTCGCGTGTGATCCGCTCAAACGTGTATACCCAGACCCAAGGGTTGGTGTCCCATCCGTAGCCGCGCTTTTTATTGAGGCGATCCCAAAGCCGCTCGAATCTTGTTTTTCCGGTGAGGCCCTGCAAAATCTTGTCAATCAGCCCCATAACACCCTCTCGAACAGCATCTTCCTCAGTAATGTCCTGCAACCGCTCCGCGCGAACGCAGGTTACACGAAGGAATATGCGCGCCGCCGCCTTCGGCATGAAGATCGACGGACGCCAACGGCTTGGGTCTTCGCCTTCGATCACGTAGTAGTCGTTTTCTCCCAGAGCGAGGCCGGCCTTTTCACAGTCTTCCGCGCATTGTGCGCTGTATCTCTCGTGGAGATCGTCATCAATGACGATTGTCCCGCTCGTGCTCATATCCGCTTTGTATTGGACTCTTATCTCCGACTCTTCTATGTCGGTTTGCGTGATCCTCCATGTTTCGCGCACCCAGAGGATGTCGCCCAATTTGATCGGTGCTTTCTCGACGAGCTTATTATCTGAATTCTTTATGAATTCATCCGAGAAACCAGAACATACCCACAGCTGAAAGTCTTTGTTTGTGATCACCCGCCGCGTCATGGTCTTATACCCTGCAAGGATTGCCTGCACCATAGGCGTGCTAAAAAGTATCGGTTTCATGTTTGGCATTATTTACTCCTCCTGTTTAACCGCGCCGCGGCGAGAATCACTATCAGCATGAACGCCCCGGCGAGTACGACAAACACCAGAACAACAACGCCGATGATGTCCAACACTTTTACTCCCATGTGTCCTCCTCGTCAGGTTTGTTTTGACCGTCGTTGTCGCATGCGCCGTCGATGTTGCATACGCCTTTTTCGTTGTGGTCGCAGTCAGCGAGTGGGCAGTAGTAGGGTTCGTGGATGGGTTTACTCATGTTTCCTCCTCAATCTCCATATGGCGCCCAGCAGCAGAAAGGCATTGCAACGCGCCCGTGAATTTTGCATGTAGCGTTTGACTCGAGATACTCCGGAATGGTTGAATGGTTGTCGGCTTTGACATACCGCCCGCAATGCGGACATATTCTGTAGTAAACAGGGCTGTCTTCGCCGTCACCGTATTGAACGGTTGGGGTTTTCTCCCAGTTATCTTCGTCCATCATGGCTCTTTCTCCATTTCCGCCCGCAGGCTGTCCTTGATGTAGTACCGTAGGCCGCGGCTGATGCAGATTTCCTCCGCTCTTTCTCCGAACCTTGCCCAGTTAATGGCGGACGGATGGTAGTTGAGCTTTCCGATTTTTACATCGGTATCCGGATGAATGCGGTTTTTAAGAGCATCCAGAACGTCCTCGGCCCGAAGAACCGGCTCAAATGATACCCACGTTCTGATTCCGCGCAACCGCGCCGCGTGCATTGTCAGCAGCCTTTCCGAAGGGCCTGCCGCGTTAGGCTCCGGATTGTCGAAGAAGGAATATGTGTCGTACCCACAGTACGTAACGCCGAAACGATCATTTCCGTCCAGCAGGTCGAAATCGCGTTCAGCAAGCCGCCCGCCCTTCGTGAGAATCTGCACGTGATTCCTGGTGGCCTTTAAGAGCTTGATGATCTCCCGCGTCGCGGATGTGTCTACTCCCACCGGGTACGGGTCACAGGTAAAGCAGAGGTGAATCAGCTTGCCCGCGATCTGCTCTTTGTCGAGCTGCTTCTTCACGGCTTCGACGATACCTTGGCGCGGCTGCACGTTGGTTGAAAACGCCTCGCGGGTTTTATGGAGCACGGCGGGAGCGAAACAGTAGTAGCAGTTATGTGGGCAACCGGTATAGATGTTCAGTGCGAGATCGCCGTATTCTCTCGCTGCGCCTTTGGGTTCATAGATTGGTGGTTTCATTGGTTGCCTCCTTGACATCACCGCTCCACGGGGCGGGCTTCGGGTAGTAGGCCAGCACTGAACCGTCTTTGTCTGGCATTCCGTCGATAGTCCATTCTCCGTCGATCATGCACCGAACTTCGACGCGTCGTGGTTGTCCGGGCAATGAGTTCAGCGTTACGTAATACGCGCCGTCTTTCGGTTTGCTGTTTCCGCTGCATGGTATCCAGCCGAACGGAGATTCGAGAGCGGAAATTGCCATAATCATAGCCATCAGATAGCGCGTTTCGTCCCGCTTTGCCATCTCGCCCTTGATTTCATTCAGCGTTTGTAGCGCAAGTTGCTTTGTCTGTTCGCTCATGTTGTGGCTTCTCCTTTCGGTTCCCATTTGATCGATACCAGCCCGAGCTCTGCGTCAATGGCAACAATTCTCCCCGTTACGACTTGGCCGAATCTCAACGCGCCCGTCAGCAGCTTCGGGTTAACGGTCTTATCCCATTCGCGCCGGAGCGCTTCGATAAGATCGGCGGCTTCGAGCGCGGTCTGCCTTTCCAGTGGCTCACCGTCACCGCTGTTGTAGCCATACTCTCGCAGCTCATGTGTGATTTGGAGAACCTGCTGTTCATTCATGGCTGTTCTTCCTCTCGCGCATCTAGCGGGTCAATATTTGTCCACGGCTTTATATCCGTAAATTGAACACGATCGATTGGTATTTTTACCATCGTTCCGTCCTCTCGTTCAATCACCGCTTCAGGCGGCGAAACCATCCCTCCGGTAATTAAAAGACAATGTCCGGTTTGAGCTGTATCGAATTCCTTGTATGAGCATCTTCTTCGCATCCGTCATTTTCCCTTCCCCGCATCACGGAAGATACGGTATCTCCTCTGTATGTCCGCAGTCGAGGCACGTATAATCCATTGCACCGTTGTTCGCCTTGAGATTTCCGCCGCCACATTTCGAACAGCTCCACCACGCCTTCCCAACAGCAATAATTTGATCGATATCCAGTTCACCTTCGTGGTCGATCTCCACGGCAGCGGATTTTCTTCCGTCCTTACGGCATAGTTGAATTTTGAGATCGGTGTATTTCTCCAAATAATCACAAATGATCTCATGGTTTCTCGCCATTTTCTTGGCTTCCTTAATGTTTGGCGCGGCAATATAGACCCCGCCATAGTCTTCGTCCACCCAAGCAAAGTAAACCTTGTTC
Source organism: Clostridia bacterium (assembly GCA_036804025.1). Classification (GTDB taxonomy): domain Bacteria; phylum Bacillota; class Clostridia; order Christensenellales; family CAG-138; genus UBA7703. The sequence goes on from DAIRTE010000013.1 coordinate 22,226, forward strand.
ACGTGTTATCTCCCTTCCCCGCATCAGCGGCGGCTGGCATAAACCTTTTTTTGAAGGATTTTTCATCCGTGAATTTGATACCATCGTAAGGATCTTTATATACGTAGCATCCATTCCAACCGCTGTCGAACGGCATTTGCATCATGAAAAAACCGATGATGCGCATACCTTGACTTTCTTTCACGTCGTGTCCACTTTTTCGGAGAGCTTCTTTAAAATTCTCCATCTCAACGTATTTGTTGAAATCATTGGATTCGTATTTGTATTGAATGCTTCCGTCCTCAACGCGCCGTCTAAACCACGCTGGTTCTTCGTCGACCCCGAAGACAAAAGCCTCAACATAGTATGGATTTTTGATTTTATACATCTTTGCCATCTATTCCGCTCCCTCTCCCGCGCTGGCTGCTAGTGCGCGGGCGGCGTTCTCGGCCTCGAACCTGTCAAGATGATACGTGCCATCAATTCCGGAAAGCCGTTCAAGCCCTTCCCATCCAAATTCGCCCGGGTCGCTCAATACCGCTATCCCGTCTTTCCCGTGAATCTCAAACCCCTCTGCCGTTTTCTCCTCTACATAAAGAGGGCAACGTCTATGCTCATCAGGGCAGCCAATCCACCTGTATCCGTCTTCGTCTTTCTTAGAACGCTTTATGTTCGGGCACTCATCGCAATTGAGCAGGTCTTCTTTTACCAAATAGACTTTCTGCCCGACCTTGCACGGCAACACGACCACGCGCCCTTCTCGCTCTGCGTCCTCGTATTCGGCTTCGTATTCGGCAAGTTTCTGCCGCATCTTCTTGCCGTGTTCGCACTGATAGCAATCCTCCTGCGATTCGCAGTAGTCGGTGCTTGCCATCGCGCATATGCCTCCATCCAGCGTCAATCTATCGCTCATTATTTTGCTCCTTTTCTTCCGTGCCAGCGGGTTGTTCGCTCTCTGCGTAGCAGCTGCAAATTCCACCCGGCTTACGCATGTAGTACGGTGATTTCGGGTTGCAACAGAACGGGTGCGGGCAAACAGGATCCGTATTCGTCCAGCTGCGCTTGTCGTCCACAATGCTTACACAGAAGTGGCAACAGGGTTGGGTTGGTTGCTGGATGATTTCGACTATCATTTCGGTCATAGTGCCTCCAAATCAAACAGCGTTGGAGCCGTCCGTTCGGCCTCTGCCTCTTGGCAGTATCCGACTCCGTCGCGGAAGTAGTCTTCGCTGAGCTCAATTCCGATCCCGCGCCGGCCGAGTTTGATGGCGCGATACGCGACAGTGAAGAGCCCGGCAAACGGATCCAACACTACATCACCATCATTAGTGTACCGGTTGATGAGCCTATCCACCGTGTCTATCTGTAGTGGGCACACGTGCATCTGCCGCCGCTTGGCGCTTTGAATGGTGTTGAGCGTCCGCATTCGGTTGATGTCGTCCCAGACTTCATCCGTCCAGCTGCCTGGTGATACAACCATAAACGACGCGGGGAGTTTGTTGTCCTTGTCGAGCTGCTTGGCGAGCTCAACGTGCTCTTCATAGTCATAGACGGACGCGCGCGAGAAATCCCGATAAACGCTCTGGAGCTTGTCGACCGGGTATGCCATAAGTTCCGTCTTGGTCAACAGGCGATTTCCGGACGACCTCCAGAAAGCGTGCGCGTCGATCTGCCATTGTGCTCGAGTATAGTCCTCCTTGGTTTTCGATACCGGATCATCCGCATATGCGGTGCTGGTGTCGCTCGGAAGTTTCCGAAATAGCAGAATGTATTCGGGACACCCGACGCCCATCTTCGTTCCGTCTTTGCACTGCTCCGACCAACCGAGGCGATATGTCTGGTTGTTTTCCCGCACAACGTCAGTCACGACGGTAATCATGCCGATGTACTGGAATCCGTGCCGCATGTAGTGCGAGATGCAAATTGCGTGAAACGGTTCAATCGTCGGCATTCCGGTGCCCGTTGCATTCCCGAACAAAACACGATCCTTAACATGGACCGCGGCGATCCTGCCCGGCCGGAGCACGCGCAGCAGGTTCGGCGTGAGAAAATCCATCTGGTCAAAGAATCGCACGGTGTCTTCGTTGTGTCCGAAGTCCGCATAATTCGCAGAGTATTCATAGTGGTTGCTGAACGGGATCGACGTGAGAATCATGTCGACGCAGTTATCATCCATCCGCGCAGACTCATCCACGCAGTCGTTTAAAATTGCCGTGAACCGCTCGCCTTTTACTACCACGCGCTGAACCCCCAATTTACGTTCTAGCCGCTTGACCACCTCCGCGTTGGATAACCCATACTGCCGGATAATGCTGGTCATGCGCGCTTTCATTTCGTCGTACTGTTTCCACTTCACGAGCATGTCGTCGAGTATCTTTTGCTCATTCTCCGTGTAGATGATGTCGATCTCAACTCGTTCGCTTTGCAGGAAACGATAGATCCTGTGGACGGATTGGATGAAATCATGAAATTTGTAATCTACCCCGGCAAATATTGCCCGATGGCAATATCGCTGAAAATTACAGCCCTGTCCTGACAAGCTCTTTTTCGTTGCGAACAACCGCGTTCTCCCGTCCGAGAAGTCGATCACGCGCCGCTCGCGTTCGTCGTAGTCCATGGATCCGTGAATCTCTATCGCTTCCGGCAGCTGGCGCTTGATTTCTTCTCGTTCGGATTCAAGGTCGTGCCAGAGGATAAAATGCGTTTCTGGCTCCGCGTTCACGATCTCTGCCATCTTCGCTATCCGAATGTCAATACTCTCGCGCTTCTCCCGCGCGCCTTCCTGCAACCCCGCCGCGGGGTCTCGAAACAATCTCACTTGACCGTTCTTCTCGACCTCCGGCGTCTTCTGCGCCGGGTAGAGTTTGTGGTAGTTGATCTTGAGCGGCGGCAGGTCATATCCTTCGTCGCTGTATCCGAGGTCGGACGGTTTGTCGACGAACAACGCCCAGCTCGATACCCACAGCCAGAATTCTTCTTCCTTGCCCTCGTAAAGCGTGAGGTCGTTCGCCTGTGTGCTGTTCCGCTGAAACCATCTGGTGAGTGCTTGCCCGGTGTCCATTACATCCAGAAATCCTGCGTAATGGATGAGCTCCTTTGTGCGGTTTGGCGCCGGTGTCGCCGTTGCGACGAGTTTGAACGGCACTTTTTTAAACAGCGGTAGAAACGTCTGGAAGGTATCCGATCCGAAATCTCGGAGCACGGCAGCCTCATCAAGCGCCACAGCACAGAAGTAGTTCGGGTCGATGTCGCCATCTCGAACGCGCTCATAGTTGGTGATGAGAATATCCCCGCGCGCTGCATGGATCTCTTTCATGGACGTTACGTACTGCGGTGCGTCAATTTCGAGAATGTTCACCGCGTCGCGGGTGAACTCCTGACGCACTCCAAGCGGCAAAACGATCAGCGCACGCCCGCTTTCGTGTTTTGCTGCCTGGTAGCAGAACTCCAACTCCTGAACGGTCTTGCCAAGCCCGAAAGATTCGAACAGCGCCCGTTTCCCGCCTTCAAGCGCCCACATCACCGCGTCCGGCTGGTGCCGGATCAGTCCTTGATGCAGCTGCTCTCGCCGAATCATAAATCCAGTCTTCGGCGCTATATCGATCTTGCTTTTTAGGAACTCGTTATATTCCACGTGATCCCCCGCAGTATTCTTTTACTATTTCCGGAAGCTCCTTTGCGAGCGCCAGTGCCTGCCGAACAGTCAGCACACACGTCCCGGTTGAAACAACAGCCAGCCGTTTATTGTCGGACTTGGTCACGATGTAGTGCAATCCGCCCACGTTGGACTGTATTGCCAATCCGCCGACCTTCTCGGCCATGGCGTCGATTGTGTTATCAAGCATACTTTCCATTTCCACGTAAGAAATCGTCAACCGTTCGGATTCCGCGCACGATCCAATCCTCTGCCAGTGCCGCAATATATTTCACCGGCTCATTTTTGCCCATTGAGAGCAAAACGGCCTTTCGAACCAATGGCATTTCGCATTCTTGGCAAGAGCGCGCGAGCGAAAGGATTGTCTTCCAGTTCGGTTCTTCGTAGGCGCAGTACGTCTTGAGCATCCGGTCGATCTCATATGCGCGCGCGCCCAATGTGCATTGTTTACAGTTAGCGTTATCTATTCCGGATTGGATTGGATTACGGGGACATTTGCAATCATTTGATATCAATTGCAAGCAGGTCACGTTATCCACACAGTTTTCCACATCATCCGGTGCCGGAAACTTGCTTTTCTTAGCTCTCTGCTGTTGGTAACGATCCCAATTTGTAAAGCGCAGATACGGTCGACCCGCTACAGTGTAGAGGTCAATCATGCCTGCGGTCGACAAAGCGGACAAACCGTCGCCAATCTGCTTTTCGGTCACGTCGACAAGTGGATACGCTGTGCCTTTGATGACGGGCGTCCTGCCATCAAACCGCCCGAAGTCATCCGCGGAAACCAATAATCTGATAAACAGATCGCGCAAAAATGGGCTGAGGCTGTTGTAGTCTTCACTGCGACATATCTTGTCGCTGATTATCCTGTTTGGCATACATTCTCCTTAAGTTGCAGGAGCAAGCCCTGCTTGATCGGCGTAGCCTTGATATTTTGCAGCCGCACGAGCCCGATCAATAACCATCCATTCGCACCATCGCATAAATGCATCTACTACAGGCTGAAGATTGCGCCAATCTGCCTCTCCGCAAAAACTGATATATCCGCCAGGTTTAAAGCTGATAACTTCCCACGCATCGAAGTATGCGCCTTTCGCGGTGATAAACGCATATACAATAGAGCCATCCGGATTAAAGGAGCCCTTGTAGTACTTCGCATCGTTTACGCGCTTCCAATACCAGTAACTGCCCATGCTTATGTTTGCTTCTGCAAACGCAGCATTCAGCATCATCTCGAGCATAAACAAGTCGCCTTTTCTGATATCTCCGTAAGTCAGGTTGCTATTTGCAAAACAAGCTCTCGCTTCGTCTCTTGTGAACATATCTCCTCCTAAAAAGGGATATCGTCGGCGCTTACGTCATTAAACTGGGTCATATCCGGCTCGTTACTCGTCTGCTGCTCGCCGCCGTCCGTTTGAGGTTTGGGCGATAGAAACTCAACTTCATCCGCGCGAACGTCCAACGACATCCGCGTCGAGCCGTCCCGCGCTTCGTATGTGCGCGCCTGCAGCTCGCCGAGAACTGCAACCTTGCGGCCTTTGCTTAAATATCGCATGCAGGTCTCGCCAAGCTGCTGCCAGGCGTTGATGCGAAAGAAGTCCGTCGGACGCTCGCCGGATGGACCAGCGAATTTGCGTGAAACGGCGATCGTAAACGAGCACACGGATGTGCCGCTCGGCGTCGACCGTATTTCAGGATCATGGGTGAGGTTGCCGATCAAGGTGATTTTATTCATGCCAATCTCCAAATCTGCGTTTTAAGGGCACATTCGCGGGGGTGGGGGCGGCGTTATATCGCGGTAGCATGGTTGTTTTGCTCAAATCGATTTTAAAACGCCAAATTTCGCGAAATATACGCCGCCAAGACTGCCAGTTAGTCGTATTTGTGGTAAATCATGGAGTTTTCATCCCAATTCGGATAAAACTGTTTAAGGTACGCCACTGCCTTGTCGTGCATGGCATTCCGCTCCTCGCGTGTCCCGTGATCAAAAATATCGTGGCACGGGATGCATGCAGTCACGAGGTTCTCTTTCTTTCCCATTCCGCCCTTGGCGGCGGATACGACGTGCGCCGGGGTGAGCATCCGGTTGTGCTCGCAGCGCGGGCCGTTGAAGATGCACTGCCAGTGGTCGCGGTCGTAGGTTTCTTGCCGGGCAGACTGCGTTATGCCGCATGCCTTAGCCCGCCTGCTCGACCGGTTCTTCATATTTCCTCCGAACTAGGTAGATGTCGATGATGTACGATAGGCCGGACTGCATGTCGCTGTAGCCGTCCTCACGCAAGGCTTCAGCCAGCTCGGCTTTGCGGTGCTCTGGGAGCTTGCATCTCACGGTCGGGTCGGACGGTTTATTGTCCGCCGGTCGGCTGTCTTCTGGTACAATCGGGTCGTTCGGAAACGCGAGCTGCATGAGCTTCTTCGCGCGAGGTATAAGGCAGAGTGCGTATTTCTCCGGCTTGCGGGCGATGCTCAATGTCTGATTGGTCACGCCGTCAAATCCGTTTGCGCGAAGGACGGCGATGCGGTCTTTATCCTGTACCATGGCTATGCCTCCTTGTAGTAGTAAACGAGCACGCCCGATTGCGATCTGTCGGCGCGCAGCCCGTCGAACTGGATCATCCGGTTGATGAGCTTGATTGCAACCGCCTTTGAGAGCTTTACGCCATAGAGCGTGTTGAGCTTATTGATGACACCGTTTGCACTCAATCGAGGATTGTCCTTGATGATTCTGGTGATCAGATCCTCGGTCTCACCGGCTTGATGATTTGCCATATGCTCCTCCTTGCAGTCGCAGGGATCGCCGGGGTCAAGCGTCGCGCCGCAGCGCGCGCAGGTTGTGTAAAAGGCCATATCCGCCTCCAATGCAGTCGGGGTCGGTGATGAGCTCGTTGTAGGTGACGATGATTTTGCGGGTCAGGATTGCTCGAACAAACTCCATCACCGCGCCGGGGCTCTTGTGCCAGTCCGGCAGCAGGCATAACACGTCGCAAACGTCCAGCATGGCAAGGGTTACGTGCATATACTGTCGGTGCGTAAATCCGTGCGACGGAAGAACAGCGGGGTTCATGACCGCGTATCCTTCTCGGCAAAGAACTCTGACGGCGTCGCCAAACTTCTCGTCATAGTACGGGTCACTCGCGATTGCGCCGGAGAGTAAGATTCTGATTGTTCGTCCCATTGTTGCCTCCTTAAAATTTGCTTGTGTCGCATACGAGCCGCCACTTTGCGTCATAAACCTTGCAGTAGCGCCCGTCCTTTGAGTAGCTCAGGTATATTCCCGTCTTAGGCGTGTACCGATACTGATAGTCGCCGTTGAGAGCCTGCGCCCAGGAGCGCATTGCAAACTCTGCTATCAACCGGTCATGTTTGACGTATCGTGCGTCGGGGTCGTACCCGCCGAAATCACCAGAGAGCAGTACATATCGGATTGTGCTCGGAAACCCGTCGTTGACCGTCCTATTTTGTACCACCTCGGCGGAGACGATCTGCGTGATCATCGTGGCCCTGCTCGGGATTGAGGTGTGGCAGTATCGCGCCAGACACCGGAATTCGCCGGGGTCATATGTTGCGATTGGTGCCCATGCTGGCGTTGCCGTCGGTTCAGGCGTGGACGGTCGGGGCGAAGGCGTCAGCGTCGGAGGCGGCGCGGTCGGGACGACCTCGACTACCTCAATCGATGGTGCCGGCGTTGGGATCGGCGTTGCATCCGGCGCAGCGGCCAGCGCGTAAGCGTGAGCGCCCATAACATAAGCGAGCTCCGCCAGCGCGACGACGCCGAGCGTCATGGCGATGATGGAGCGTTTCATGTAAGTGTTCCTTTGGGGACACCTGCGCGCTTTTCTTCTCTGCGCAGCACCTTGCGAAGCCAACCGTGCAGATTTGGGCTCACGGCGACCGTCTTCGTAAAAACTATGGTTTCGGCAACTCCGCGAATCGCGATATCGCAAAGCAACCGCATCAGGTCGAGCGCGACCGGAAACGGAAGATTCACGGTTTCGGGTATGGCTTGCTTGTTGAAATCAAAGGGATTTGCGACGCCGTCTTCGCCGGAGAAAAGGAGCGAAAGATAGGTTCCGGTTTCACAGCACATCATGCCAGCATCAAAAAGCTCGCCGTGAACGGTTGAGAGCTTTTCGCGCAGGATAATAAGCGCGTCCATTGTTGACTTGTCTGCACGGATTGTGATAAGATCGTTGTAGATGATTCCCGCTGCCGGTTCCGACGTTACCGCGTCGCCCGGCTTTTTTGTTTGCTCCATAGTTACCTCCTTGATTTATTTCGGCGTTTTGCGATGCAGGGGCGCGTGGATCCTTGCGCGCACGAGGCTCCGCGACGGTCATGCGGGAGGGGCGCCACCCTCGCGCTCCAGCAGTAGCCTCTGTCTGCATCGCAAAGCGCCGAAACGCTTTGCTGTAGGTCGTGCTCGTTCTTGGTGCGTCGTGCCGATCTATGTCGGCCAGGCCGGAATGGAAAATCTACAGGACAACCCAGAGAGTCTTCTTGATTTCAATCACCCCTTTCGGTCGGCGTTTTGCGATGCAGGCCGGAGCGCCCCTGCTTCGTTCCGGCCAGGCGGGAAGGAGATAACCCGTGGTTCCATCGCAAAGCGCCGAAGCGCTTTGTTTTTAATCGTTGTCCTCTTCGTCGTCATCCTCGTCATCGTCTTCCCCGTTGAGGATGTCGATTGCATCGTGGAGCGCATCAATGTGCTCCTGAGCGAGCGGAGTGGTATCGAGCAGATCCTGCAACTTGCTTGCGATCCCCCATTCGCGGGAATCGAGTCGACTTGCCATATTATCCCCTTTCGTTTTTAGCCTCTCGGCGTTTTGCGATGGGCCGGACGGAGCTCACGCGCCCGCGAGATGCTTTAGTGTGAGGTCGAGCATCTCGATGATCATACCCATCGCAAAGCGCCGAAGCGCCTTGCATCATATCGGGAGGTACCGACACGGGGAATTGTGGACTCGAACCACTTGGCACACCTTCGCAGTTAAACTGCTATACGTCATTCCCCTTGTCACCGCGCCCGCTCTGGACGCGGTGAGTTTTCTTATTTTTGGCGCTGCCGCGCTGGCCAAGCGTGGAGCTGCCTGTTTCAAATATTTGGGTTGCGTTATATTCAGATTACTCGGCGTTATCACTTTCCTGCCGTTTCGGGGCGGGCACGCACGTAGCGCGCGGCAGGTACCCTATCTACAGCCTTCGCGCAGCGCATCCCGCGCACCGTCATTGTCAGCCGAGAAGGCTCTTGCCGAGTTGGAGCGGGCAGCGGGATTCGAACCCGCGATATTCGGCTTGGAAGGCCGATGCACAGCCGCTGTGCGATACCCGCAAGCTGTCGTAAGCGCGTCAGCAATTGGAACGAGCGCGTCCCTAATCGCTTCTACGAAATGGTAAAATGCCTCATTGATCTCTCGGACTCGTTCGGCGTAAAAAATAACGGGAACGCTGTCAACCATGGGAACCTCACTTTCGGTCAGCGAATCACGGCGTAAACGATCGGGAAGACGGCGGCGATTGCCATAATGATGGCAAGGGCAATTCGCATCTTGCTCATAGCTCCCCCGCCTTCCATTTCTCCCAGCGCGTCCGGAGGATGACCGTGCGCTCCACCTTGCTGCCGTCATCGCTCTTGCAAACGCAACCGATTGGCATTGTCCCGTTCTTGATCGCCGATTTGACTTTCATTGGAGCGATGCCAAGCGCCGCGGCGACTTCGGCAACGGGGACTATTTCAAGACGTTCTGCCGATTCCATGGTCAGCCTCCACCGCGCTTACGCGCTCTTGTCGTTCTCGATTTGATCGAATAATTCAGAAATGCCAATTCCGAGCGCTCGACAGAACGGCGGGATTTCGTCAGCAAAAATCGGGCGCTTCTTGTTAATGATTTTGGAAAGCGTATCGGTACGCATGCCTACGGCCTTTGCAAGCTTCGCATGCGATACGCACTTGTCATCAACAATACGCTTAAGTGCTTCGTTCGCTGCAAAAGTACGTGTCATAACTCCTCCGACTAAACGTTTTGTTTACTTGCCTTTATCATACTCAATGTTATGTTTAGTGTCAAGCATTATTTTCCGCTTTTTGTAAATGATTTGTTGACATATAAGCAACATTGGTATATGATGCGTACAGACAAGAGAGGTATTAACATGAGCAAAGAACAGATAGCGGAGCGCCTAAGGGTCGCACGCGAAAAAGCCGGAATAACGCAAAAAGAAGCAGCTGACACATTGGGTGTTACGCTCCAAGCAATCAGCAGCTATGAGAGAGCTGTAACCAGAATTGACGTTGAATCGCTAGGCGTTCTTTGCTCTCTGTATAACACGACACTCGATCATGTGATTAATGGCGATGATCCGCAAATTAGCGCCGCTGCCGCTCACTTCGACATAAGCAAGCTCACCCCCGAAGGGATTGCGCAATACGAGAACTTTATTAAATTTTTATCTGAAAAGTATTCGAAATAAATCTTCGCAATAGGAACGCGCTATGATGAACATATTCGAAGAGCTGTGCGACGAAGTTTTTTGTGAACACATCGAACTGCATCGAATCGATATCCCGGTTGAGGGCATGAGTGCGGTATATATAAGAAGCGCAGGCAAAGAGCGTATATTTATGAGAGACGACGGAACGGAAAACGAGAATGCATGTTGGCTTGCCGAAGAGCTTGGGCACCACTATACCGGGCCGAGCCGCGTGCTGCATTACAACGCCGCTGACGACTGGCGCGCGGAAGCAAAGGCACGCCGCTGGGCGCACGCTCGCATATTAACCCCCGACGCGATCAGAACAGCAGCGCGTAACACGGACGACATCTACGAGATCGCCGACGCTTTGTGCGTAACGGTCGATTTTTTAATGGAGGCTATCTCAGACTATATAACCAAAGGTTTATGGCCCTCCTCCCCTGCGGCGCTGTAATTTCGGCGGAAGCCGTAAAATAAAACGGAGGTAAATTATGAAGTGCCCCAAGTGCGGACTTGAAACCGAATCTGTCTATTGCGGAAACTGCGGAACAAAAATGCCAAAGGAGCAAAAGCCTAAAAAGCCAGTGTATAAGCAATGGTGGTTCTGGCTGGTCGTTGGTTTATTTGCAATCGGAATGCTCGGAAACTGTGCGGATAAAAGCAGTAAGGCAAAGACGGCGCAACTGCCGGACGCTTCGTCGACCGCGCAATGGATGGTCACTCCAACCCCGACGGCATCCCCTGCGCCCACGGAAGTTCCAACGCCAACGGAAATTTCAACCCCATCCCCAACGCCTATTTCAGAAGCAGACTTCAAGGCGATGTGCAAGGAAATCTCGTATAAAGACATCATGCGGAACCCACTGGAGCATTTCGGGGAAAACATTGTTCTGCGCGTCCAGATCAGCCAGATAATGCAAGGCGGGTTATTGAGCGGATATAGCACGGCGTACCGGTGCTACAGCGACACGTCCGGCAGCGGCTACTTTATGGACGACGAATACTATATTGACGACATGCGGGCGGAAGGCTCCGTTAAGCTTTTGGAAGACGACATCATCACGGTTTACGGAACATGCCTTGGAACCGCGACAGTCAAGCGCTCGTTGACTGGAGAAAAAGACGAGGTTGCTTATATTTCGATGGCTTATTGCGATTTAGAGGAGTGATACCATGACCCGCACCAACTCCGACGTATAGCTCGAAAGAAGGTGATAGCAACGACATGTCGAAAATGCAAGAAAGATATACCAGACGAAGGCGCGTACTGCCTCTATTGTGGTGCGCGCCAAACGCCGAAAAAGAGAACGGCGCACAAGCGAGCCTCCGGAAGCGGAACCATCACGAAGTTGTCCGGAAAGCGCAGCAAGCCATACCAGGCGTTTCGCGCCGCTGTCACCAACGAGGATGGAGACACGATCCGCAAGCTCGTCGGGACGTATGCCACCTATGCCGAGGCCGAAGACGCGCTACGCGCAGATAAGGCAGAACAAGCCGCGCCGCCTGCGAGCGAGTACACGGACTTCACGCTGCAACAGATCTTCGACGAATGGAAGAAGACGCGCGACTATAAGGATCTCGCGAAGCAGACGCAGGACAACTACAAAGCGGCGTTTAAATACCTTAAACCATTTCACGGATGGAAGTTTCGAGACCTGCGCCGTCCGCAGTTTCAGCAGGCGATTGACGCCGCGGAGGCCGCCGGGAAAAGTCGCAGCACAATGGAAAAAATCAAGGTTATCTCCACCATACTCTCCGACTTCGCGTGCGAGAACGACGTGACCGTAAAAAATTACGCGAGCAATGTCAAGCTCCCGGCAGAAGGGAAAAAGAAGCCGCCCGAGTATTTTTCGGAGATCGAGGTTGCCAAGCTGGACAAGGTCGTCGGCGATCCAATGATCGATATGACGATGGTTTTGATTTACACCGGCATGCGTATCTCCGAGATGACGCGCCTCACAAAATTCGACGTCGACCTCAAGGAGATGCTCATCACCGGTGGCGTTAAGACGGAGGCAGGAAAGGACCGGATTATACCAATTCACCCGCGCATTCAGCAAATCATCGTGAGATTGTATAATGAGTGTGAGAAGTACATCTTCGAAGAGACCGTAAGCGTCGGCAATAAAAAGAAGGGGACCGACCGCATCGTAAAAAAGCCGTACCGCTACGAGCACTTCTGCGACCTCTATTATCCTGCTCTGCAACGTGCTGGGGTTCGCCGACTGACGCCGCACAAGGCGCGTCACACGTTCTTTACTCGGCTGGATGATAAGTGCGAGGACAAGCTTGGAATGGCTATGGTCGGCGGCCACAGCGACCCGAACTTTACGGAGCGCACATACGTCCACCCGGACGTGGAGCGCCTGCGCAGGGTAATAGCGTGCCTGTAAAATGCATGAACTCAACGAGTATACTGTCATCAATTTGTCATCAATCCATCATAAAGCAGTGTAAAACAACGTGAAAAAAGCCGCAGAACGGCGTATGTTAGGGGCGTAAAATATGACTGGGGGTCAAGAGGCCGTAGGTTCAAATCCTATCACCCAGACCAAAATGAACAGAGATTCCTTTAGAAGTCTCTGTTCATTTCTTTTTGATTGCGAGAATTATTTTTCGTCTAAGCCAGCCTCATTTAGATTTCAACAGTTGAGTGTCGTTTCGAAGCAGAAAAATAATCCGGTGTTTTTTTGTTAACGCGAGCGAGCGTGTGTCTAATATTTTATTCCTCATCATTTATTTGTTGAATATCATTGATGTTTGTTTTACAATAAAAATATGTTTTACCTCGCGTTACTATAATTACAAATTAATCTTAGGACGTGTCTTTATGAAATGCTTTGAAATGATTACCTCGATTATTATTGTATTAATAATATTCTTATTAAAATGGATTGTAGATTCATCACAGAGGAATTTCGAAGTACTATTTTCTGAAGCACCGATAGACATTATCTCATTAGGTTTGTCATACAATATAGCTTTTTTTATTTTAATCACCCAAATAGATATCTACAGGACAGTTGAGAATTACAAAGTATGGTGTATAACGCTTTTAGTTGGTGTCGTGCTATTAATATTGATTATTATTACTATCAAGAAACTAATGGCTTTATATTTAAAGAAAGAGAAAAAGCGTTATTTCATTTTATGTCTTGTCGCTACATATGGACCAGCATTGCCACTACTTTTTTGGTCTATATCCCTTTTAACAGCATTAAAAGAGGTGGTATAAAATGACATTCAATAATACATTTGTTGTTTCTGTTGTAATTTTAATCTTATTTATTGGAATTGTAATCGCATTCATTTTTACCGTTGAATATTTAAAAAACAATCGCTTTAAACGTCGCATGGAAGAATATAATGTTATAAAAAAAACAGTGGCGTACGATAAATGGCGGCATCCATTTGAACGAAAAATATACGATTTGGAAAATGAATTGCTTGATAACCCAAGAAGATGGGAAGATGTAAATCATCTTCTGGTTGATGCGCAAAAATATCAATCTAATGTGATTGACCCAACGATAAATTTATCTTGTTTCCCTTTTTTTAAGAATCTTGGCGTTGAAAACTCGCCGATTGATAAAGAAAAAGTATTTGTTCTTACTCCTTTTTTATCGAATGAAGATGCAACTTTTCAGGCAATCAAATTCGTATGTGCGGAAGCAAATTTGAAGTGTGTGAGAGGTGATGAGACTTTTCGTACAAATGAGATACTATCGCATGTTTTAAGCGAAATGGTTTCAGCTCGCATTGTGATTGCTAATATAAATGGCCGCAATCCCAATGTGCTATACGAATTAGGCATCTGCCATGCCATTGGAAAACGCACAATAATCATTTCGCGGAATGATAATGACTTTCCATTTGATATAGCTGGGAAGAATATATTGATATACAGCAATCTCTCTGATTTAGAAAAGAAGATTAGACACGAATTACTCAAAGCTTTTGCATCCGAATGAAATTTTTTTGTATGAATTGACAGATTTGGTTGTACATCGCTTATACAAAATCTATTATTAATTCTAAGCTCCTACTCAATTTTTCCCTGATGCTTTTTAGCAAATGAGACAGTTTGTACTTAAGTACTTACCTCGGAACTACCGCTAAATGATTTGATATACCGGGTAGCAGTCGAACTACTATGTCTAGAATTATCTAGTTTCGCCTTTTTGGGGTATGCCAATACACCAAACGCACTTTCAGTTTGATGCAGAATATCCCTTTGGGGTTTGACGCTTGCAATTTTGCTAGGAATGTCAATGTCTCAATCTCTTTGTAAAATAGAGAATCCCGAATACCTTTTGTTTTGCTATAATTATTTCTTTTTAGAAATACTTCTTCCCACCACTAAAAACCCCTTTGATTTAGGGCTTTTTTCGTCTGATCCTATAACAGCACTCACACCAAAGAACAAGAGGTTCACAACTAGAAACCTCTTCTTTTGCTATATAGGACA
>DAIRTE010000014.1:0-3666 GCA_036804025.1 Clostridia bacterium
TGCTCGGCATTGCGCCGTACCTCCAGCAGGTTTGCCAGGGCGTCGTGATCGTCGCAATCATCTGGCTCGATTGCTTTGGTCGCAAGCGCAAACGCGAGGACGTTTAACCAATCTCTGTTTTCTTCAAGCTACTCCTCAAAAACCAGTCTTCTTCATCCGTGTTTGATTCCCTCCTTTCTCAAACGCAAAACCGCCGGTCTGGCCCGGCGGTTTTGCTGTGCACACCGAGTGTCGAGATGGACAGATGGCGAAGGGCATAGCCGGATGCGTCGTAAAAAATTTCAAAATGAAACCGGAACAAAATGCGCTCAATATGCTATACTCATTTTCAAAGGGTAAAGCGGAAAAGGAGTAAAAGGTATGATCTATTACTTCTCCGGTACGGGCAATTCCAAGTGGATTGCCGAGCAGATTGCTGAGCGAACGGGCGACCAGACGCAGAGCATTCCGGAACTGACAAAGGACGGCCCGACCGCTGTATTTGCCGGAGCGGACAGCCGAATTGGGCTCGTGTTCCCGATTTACGCCTGGGGTGCGCCGCTGCTGGTGGAGCGGTTTTGCCGCTCGATTCAGGTTGCAAACGGCGCATACGCGTTTGTTGTCTGTACCTGCGGAGACGACGCCGGAATGGCGATTCAGCGGCTGAAGCGGTTCTTTCCGTATCAGAGTGCCTGGTCGTTCTCCATGCCGAACAACTATATCCTTGGATTCGACGTGGACCCGAAGGAGCTGGAACAACAAAAGATCACCGCCGCGCGCGAACGGCTGCGCCACGTCAGTGTTAAAATTCTCGAACAAAAGACGGAGTTCGACGTTCACGCAGGCAATGGAGCGTGGCTGAAAACGGCGTTTATTCGCCCGATGTTCAATACGTTTGCGAGGCGTACTGCGCCATTTTATGCAACAAATGACTGTAACGGCTGCGGGCTCTGCGAACGCGGATGCCCGACAAAGGCAATCAAGATGGAGCAGGGCAAACCCGTTTGGGTGCTCAAAAACTGCGCACAGTGCATGTCCTGCATCAACCGCTGCCCGAAACAGGCGATTCAGTACGGAGCCGGAACAAAGAGCCGCGGCAGATACTATTTTTCAAACAAGAGTTCGAAAAACGATTGATAAACAACAAGTAATTGAGATAATGTTGGAAACAATTCCGGCCATGTGGGCACAATGGAGCAGAGGAAGCGAGCTCACACGGCGAAAGTGTTGGTTCAAAGGTCGATTTTTTGCCGATGCGATAACGTTGTTTCGCTCGAAATAAGTCATCTGTTCCAAAGAGGAGAAACCACGCTCGTTTTCCTTGCGCCTGCATAGGCGAAGCGATATAATGAATGGAAATGATTAAAAGTTACATAAAAACACATCCAACGAACTGAACCGATACAAGGAGAACCGAATGGAAGAGAAGCACGCAACCGCGAACGATTGGCAGGCTCTGATCTCAAAGCTCGGCGGTGTTTTTTCCGCTCACGTTGTGTTTTCCGAGGCGCAGGAGCCAACCGAAATTCATGTGCTCGCCAGCAACCGCAGAAACGTGAAGTCCATCGTTCGGGACGTACAATCCGCAATTGCGGCGCGATACAACGTTGAGGTGGACTACCATATCATCAGCGTGGCGCAGGTTACGCCGGACATGCTGGCAAACGCGAATTACCGGCTGAACTACTCCGGCATCCGCATGCACACGACCGGCAAAGAGGTTGAGGTATTCGTTACGCTCACGCGGGAGGCGGAGCAGTTCGTCGGAACGGCGGTTGGCAGCTCGGTGCCGTTTTCGCGGATGCGCTGCATCGCGCAGGCAACGCTGGACGCGGTGAAAGCCTGCACCGGCGGCACGTCGGTCTTTGAACTTGCGAGCACCGAGACGGTTCATTCCAACGGCCGCGCAATCGTGATTTCGCAGGTGTTTTGCCTGCCGGAGATGACGCCGCTGGTCGGCAGCGTGTTTGCAGATCCGGACCCGGACGCGGCGGTTGCGCAGAGCGTTCTCGACGCGATTAACCGCAAACTCTCACTCTATTCACAGGAAGCATAATCCGATCCGTCGGCTGATATACAATTCTGAAAAACGGTGTTATTTGAAAACTTAACAGGTCCGGCAAAAGCGAAGCGGATATAGCCTGTTCGAAATAGCGGAGAACAGAGCCTATAAAAAGGAGGCTATATCCAAATGAAGAAGGTTCTCATGGCGCTTGCTTCTCTGGCTGCATTGGTCCTTTCCAGCGGCGCGTATTTCTTTGTCAGATAAGACAACGAGATCGTAAGAGACTACTCAGTATGAGTTCACGGCTGGACCTGTTAAGGTTTATCGCACGGTGGCGATGCGCATGAGGACAGTTGGAATGAAGAAGCAAAAACTATACATGGTGTTGATGGGCCTGCTCGGTCTTGCGGTGTTTGCGACCAGTGTTTTTCAAACAGTCGCGCTCTTTGCAGACCCCCAGACACGCTTCTCCACCCTTCTGTACTGCGTCATCGTGCTGGTGTTAATGCTCCTTTGTCATATGCTGCCAATCTATATTACGGCGGATAAGACAATGGAGATCAGCTTTGTGCCGGTGGTCGCCTGCGTGGTGACCAGGAGCGTCGCGCTGGCCAACGTGCTGTTTGCGCTGTCCACCATGCTGACGCTATTGCAGGACTCCAAGACGCGGAGGTACTATTCGCCCTGGGTGCGCGCGCCGCTGACGGAGCTGTTTAACGTTTCCAACGTGCTGGTCGTCAACTGGATTGGCGGCTATCTTTACAAGCTGATTGCGGTCGATGCGAATGGTTCCGTCTTTACCTGGAACGTCGTGCTCGGCGCAGTCGCGTTTTCGTTTGTTACCATATTTGGGAATCTCGTCTTCTTTATTCTCTATTATAAGTTAAGCGCGCAGGGAAAGTTCTTTGCGCTGCTGCGCGACAACATTGGCGGGATTATTCCAAACATTCTGGCAACGGTTCCACTGGGGCTCGTGATTGGCTATCTGCTGATGCAGGAAAACGCCTACCTCTGGATCATACTGTTCATGGGGCCGCTGCTGCTGGCGCGCTACTCGTTTAAAATCTATCTCGACAGCCATATGATACTGCTCCGAACGATCAATTCGCTCGTTGAGGCAATTGAGGCGAAGGACCCCTATACGCGTGGGCACTCGCAGCGTGTCGCCTATATCAGCACCGAAATCTGCAAAGCCATGGGCTGTTCGCATTCGTTTACCGATCAGGTAAAGATGGCGGCGCTGCTGCACGACACGGGCAAGATTGGCGTAGAGGATGCAGTTTTGCGCAAGCCCGGCCCCCTGACGCCGGAAGAGTATGACATCATCAAGCAACATCCTGTCGTCGGACGGCGGATCATCGAGAGCATCAATCTCTCCAACGTGGTCAACGACGCGGTGCTCTACCATCACCATCGTTATGACGGCGCGGGCTATCCGGACGAAGGGCCGGCGCCGGGTGAGCTGCCGCTTTCCGCCGCCATTCTGGCGGTTGCAGATACCTACGACGCCATCATCTCCGACCGTCCTTACCGGGCGGGGCTGAGCAAGGAGCGCGCGCGGGAGATCCTCCGCGAGGTCTCCGGTTCGCAGTTGGACCCAAAGGTGGTGCAGGCGTTTCTGGCGATTGAGCCAAGGCTCTGCCCGGAGGAGGCAGACAAGCTCCTCCTATACACCATATGAT
>DAIRTE010000014.1:3766-15819 GCA_036804025.1 Clostridia bacterium
GTCTGGCCGATTTTTGTGTCTCTCGGCACGCTTAGTAACTTCTTCGTCATCCTGCTCAACGGCGGGCGCATGCCGGTTTCCGCGTCTTTGATTGGCTCTTTACCGCAACGGCTCGAACAATTAAAAATGAATCAAATCTACGCCTATTGTCTGGCGGACGGGCGGACGATTCTGCCGTTTCTGGGGGACATCTTGCGAGTTGGCCCCGAAGGGACGCCGCTTGGGTTTGCCAGCGTTGGCGACTTGTTTCTCTGCGTCGGCGTGCTGATTCTCTGCATCCATCTGACGCGTTCTTCTCAACGAAAAGAACCAACATCCACAAAACAGGAATGATAGAATCGGACATCGAACCAACAGGATTCACTCGGTTCTCCTAGGCGGAGTATGAAAGCGCTGTCATCGGGAAAATGAACTTAAATTTTTCCGGAGCGGTCGATTTTTTCAAATTACGGTTGAAATTACTATATAATTGTGTAAAATGAAGGAAGCAACCTGAATATACGAGCTGTTCTCCGCATCGACAGGATTGCGGTTATTTTTGTTCGTATTTCGTCCGCATTACGGCTTGCAGCAAGGGGCTTTCAGCGCCTGATTCCAGAAGGACTAACCCGCTCGGTCACGTGGTTGCGCAGGACTCGCTGCTGATGAATGGCAAGATTCGAAGCAGATTTCATCCAAAACGGATTTCAGAATTCAATAGGTGGCGAACTTTGCCGAGGATGCACAGCGATACAACGACCGTAGCAAGTGAAGATCTTCATGCGGCATACGGAGCTTATAAGCTGCGAATTGCCCAGAACTATATCTATGTTCTGGCGATCTTCGCCAGCGTTTTTAGTGTTCTTCTGATTGTGTTCGATCTGAAAAATATATCGGATCAAACGGCGCGCCTCATCATTGCCGTGGTGCGCTATTCCTACGCGGTGCTGCTGATCTTTGTCGGCGGCTTGCTGACTCGCGTGAAGTCGTTTCGTACGTATACGTACATTGTATCCGCGCTGGAGCTGATGTCGATCTGCATCAGCCTGTATGTGCTCGATCAATACAATTCCCCCAATTTCCTGATTCAATCCATGGGTCTGGTCGCGACCGTTCTGATTCTGTTTCTCGTTCCAAATAGAAAGGGGTTTCAACTTGCGCTGTCCATTCTTGCGGCGCTGTGTTTTTATGGATTAGCGCTTTTGCGCGTGGTTCCGGCGACGACGAATGAAATGCTGGCGTCCGTCGTGTATACGCTGGTTGCGATTACGCTCTGCACGATTTCTTCCTTTCACAACGAGAAGAACCAGCTGGGCGAGTTCATCTCAAAAACGCGGCTGGAGCAGCTCAGCACAACGGACTTTCTAACGAACACCGCCAACCGGTTTCGCCTCGAGGAGGAGGCCGACCGCTGGATGAATTTTTGTCGTCGCCAGAAGCTGCCGCTCTGCCTTGTGTTTGTGGACGTGGACAATCTCAAGCAGATCAACGATTCCAACGGACATGTCGCGGGTGACTCCGTTCTGGTGATGCTCTCGACGCTCATGCAGAAGCAATTGCGCAATTCGGATACGATCTCGCGCTGGGGCGGGGATGAGTTCGTTCTGCTGCTGCCGAACGTTTCGCTCAAGAACGCGATTTCGCTGTTGGAGCGACTGAAGGCCAGCGTGCTCAAGACGGACTTTGGTGTTGGCGTGAAGGTGACCTGCAGTTATGGCGTGGTTGAAATGGGCGAGGAGAGCACGTTTCAGTCCTTGCTGCGCGAAGCGGACGAGCTGATGTACAGCGGCAAACGCGAAGGCAAAAATAGAATCAGCTACATCGAACGAGCGGAACCGCAGGAATAAAGATTGCAACGTAATAAAAACACACGGGAGACCGTGTGTTTTTTGCTATTTTCGGTTGGTTGACCGAGAATAAACGGGGAAAAGCAATAATATCAATGTAACATCAGTTTACAC
Source organism: Clostridia bacterium (assembly GCA_036804025.1). Lineage (GTDB taxonomy): Bacteria > Bacillota > Clostridia > Christensenellales > CAG-138 > UBA7703. Next base: position 5,707 of record DAIRTE010000014.1, read on the forward strand.
GCAACAATGGGCTCAACAAAATGTTCCGGAAGGAAGCACCACAAGAAATTGCGCTCGGCGGCAATATAAGCACCAAACCTTGCGATTCTTAATAAAAACTGAATAAACATGAAACAAACCTGTAACATAAATGAACGACGAGCAGAGAATATACAATTTAAAGCGGCGATATTCGGATATACGCCGTAAATTTTTGCCCGAAAATAAGCATTATTCACGAAAAATTCTTTACTTTGGAAATTAAGTGGCGTTATACTAAGAAATAAGAAGATTTCTTGCAACGAATATGTAATGCGAATATACAATTTATACTCGATTGAAAAGCAACCCCGTTTCGGCTGTCCTATTCGCGCAATCGCCAACGAAGCTGGCAAAAACCGTTTGATTGCCGCAAAGGCGAGAGAAATCGCCTTATCTGGTGATTCAACGTCTCTGATATGTTTTTGTACTTTTATGAATTGCGTTGTAACAATTGGAATCGATTTGACTTTTGAAAACTGCAAGCAGAATTGCTACGATTAATTAAAATGTAACACGGCGGAGGTAGCAGCAGATGTTGATTACCAAACAAAAGGGAATGAAACGTCTCACAAAGCGGTTATTTCATATATTGCTCTGCGTGATGCTGTTGCTTCAGACCGTTGCGTACCCGACGGTTGCACTCGCCGCAAGCGCCTTTGCGTTCCGGGGGTACAACAACGAGAACATCACGGACAGCACGTTTACCTTCAGCACAAACGGTGCCGCCGTCAGCGGAACGACGGTTACCTTCTCCGCTACGGGCACCGGCGAAGCGGTCGGCCTGATTACGCTGAGTGAGGAAGGCTCGGATATCTCGACTGCGGTTGACCTCGGTGGACTCGAGATTGACTTCTCGGCCACTGCAACCACCACGCTGGAAACGGAGAACAATTCAGAGGTGGACGTTGCGTCCATCGCGATCCGTTTTGTGGGTGACTCGGACAATACGCTCAAAACCGTGTCGCTTGCCAAGTCAAATCCGACGGAGGCGGGCAGCGAAACGCTCTCGTCCGGCGCATCCATTCCCGCGGGAACGCGCGAAATCTACATTCATCTCTATGGCGCCAGCACCTCCGGCAGTAACACCGTCGTGTTCAGCAATCCCAGTTTGGTGATTCACGAATCGGCCGCGCCGACCTGCGCGTTTGAATACAACTCGGCCTGGACGAACCAGCCGGTTACCGTACGCATCAACGCGGCGGACAGCGACAGCGGTCTGGAGGGGATTTATCTCAACGGGCAGTTTGTTTCCGCCACGTCTCCCTACGACGAGGTAGTTACCACCAATGGTACCACCCTGACGGCCTACAGCATGGACAACGCCGGCAAGAAGTCCGACGTGCAAACCATCACCATCAACAACATCGACACCGCAACGCCCGCGGCCCCCGCTTCGCTGAGCCTCAGCGCGACGGACTGGACCAATGCGGACGTTTCTTTGGTTCTGCCGACGCTCGCCGCCTCGACCGGAGCGCCGGATCATTACGTCTACAAAATCGGAACCGGCGCTTGGACGCTTGTTCCGGATGGGTTTGTCCTGACGGACAACGGGTCGACGACGATCTCCGTGGCCGTGCAGGACGAGGCGGGCAACCGCTCCTCTTCGCTGCAGGCAACCGCTAAGATCGACAAGCTCGCCCCGGTGATTGACTCGCTCGACAGCGTTGTCTCCAGCGGAAGCTGCCGCGTGAATGTTACCTACCACGAAGAAGGCCTCAGCGGGATCAAGAATGCGCTATATGCCGCGGGCACGCAGAGCGCAGACTACTTTACCACGGGGGGTAACGTCATTTCCGGCGGAACATTCACTGTTAGCGTCGGCGGGGACTACACGATCTGCGTGCAGGACAACGCGGGCAACGCCGCACTGCAGACCGTTACCCTGAGCACCGCGCCGGTACTGGGCAACATCTCGGACGTTACGATTGACGAAGACACGGCCGTGAGCATTCCGCTCAATGTGTCCGACGCGGAGAGTGCGCTTGCGTCGCTGAGCATCACCGCGACGACGGACAACACAACCTTGCTGCCGAGCCTCGTGATCAACGTTGGCGAAAGCGGCGCAACGCTGGACATTACCCCGGGCGCAAACCAGAACGGCGGACCGGCTACGGTTACGGTCGTTGTGGAAGACCCGCAGGGCGAGAAGGTAAGCGACACGTTCGCGCTTACCGTTCGTTCGGTCAACGACCCGCCGAGCGCAACCGACGACAGCGGCATAACGCTCAACGAGGACTCCAACGTTACCATCGACGTGCTGGCAAACGACGCGGACACGGCGGATTCCGACACGCTGAGCATTCAGTCCTGCGGCGATCCGGCGCACGGAACCGCAATTGTCGTTCTCGGTAAAATTCGTTACACACCAAACGCGGACTATGTGGGCGACGACAGCTTTACCTATACGGTTTCCGACGGCAACGGCGGAACCGCAACGGCAACCGTCTTAGTAACGGTACTGAACGTAAACGACGCCCCGGTCGCCGCGGACGACACCGCGACCGCTTCGGAGGACGGATCGGTCACCATAGCGGTGCTCGACAATGACTCCGACATCGATTTGGACGTCAATCCGGACGAGACGATGACCATATCCGACCTGCAGCCCGGCGCGAACGGTTCGACTCGGCTGGAAGGAAATTCGGTCGTCTACACGCCCAGCGCGAACTTCTTTGGCACGGATACCTTCACCTACACCATCTCCGATTTCGCCGGGAGCACCGACACGGCGACGGTAACCGTTACCGTTTCGCCGGAAGCGGATGATCCCGTGTTCTTAGGGCTGAACGATACCTATTCGATCAATGAGGATTCGAGCGCGAACGAAATCGTCTTTTCGATCAAAGACGTGGAAACGCCCGCCGACAGCCTGATGCTGCAGGCGGCTTCGCTCACGACGACGAAGATTGAACAAGGCGGGGTTTCGATCTCCGGCCTTGGCGACACCAGCGACGAAGTCAAGTTGCTGCTCACGCCGCTTGCCAACCAGAACGGCGAGGCAAAGATTCTGCTTTCGCTCGGCGACGGTTTTACGACCGTAACCCGGACGATTACGATTCAGATTCAGAATGTAAACGATGCACCACGCGTGGTAACCGATACCGTACCCTTTGCCGAGGACGCGGCGTATGTGGACATCAGCATTGCAGACCTGCTTTCCAACGACTCGGACGTGGAAGGGGACGCACTCTCCTTTGGCAGTCTATTGACGCAGCCCGACTCCGGCGAAGTGATTAAGCTGGATGCGGACACGCTGCGCTATTTCCCCGTTGCGAACTTTGACGGCGAGACGAGCTTTACCTACTCCGTCAGCGACGGAACCGACTTGTCAACGGCAACCTGCAAACTCGTTGCAACGAGTTCCAATGACGCGCCGACCATCGCCTTTACCTACGACACCGCGTCGACCACCGAGGACACGCTCTCCGCTAGCATTCCGTTTACGATTTCGGATCAGGAGACGGCCGCTTCGAGCTTGATCTTAATTGCGAGCAGCGCAAATACCGGACTGGTTGCGCCGGACGGCGTTACCATTACGAACAACGGCGACGGCACGGGCACGCTGAACATTCTGCCGCAGGCGGACGCAAACGGAACGGTGACCATTACGCTGACCGTCAGCGACGGCGAGGCGCAGAGCAGCGACACCATTTCGCTGACCGTCGATCCGGCGGAGGATGCGCCGATTGGCGAGGACGACGAGGTATATGTGCTCTATGCCGGCGCGCATTCCTTTGGCGTGCTGGACAACGACCACGACGTGGACGGCGACGTGCTGCATGTTTCCGGCCATACCGCAACCGGACTATTGGGCACGCTGACGTTTAACGAAACGACGCAGCAGTTTACCTATTCGCCCGCGATTGGCGAGAACGACGATCCAACGTTTACCTACACCGTTTCGGACGGCACGAACGAGTCCACCGCGACGGTTACGATGCACGTCGAGAGCGTGCTGCATGATCCGGTGATCTCGCCGATCAACAGCCAGTATGTGAGCGAAGACAAGACGATCAGCGGCATTGCGTTTTCCGTTACGGATGAGGACGTAGGGGATACGTTTACCATCTCCGTTGCCTCCAGCGACACGAGCAAGCTCGTGGTAGACGCAAGCCATGTTACGGTGACGAGCCTTGGCGGCGGCGAATATACGCTGTCGCTCACGCCGGTTGCGGACAGCAACGGCTCCGTGACCGTTACCGTGACCGCGACGGATGCCGAAGGCGCGCACGACACCACCAGCTTTACGCTGCACATTCTCGCGCAGAACGACCCGCCGGTAGCGGTCAACGATACACAGGAACTCAACGAAGATTCCTCCGCTGTTCTGGATTTGCTTGGCAATGATACGGACGCGGACGGCGACACAATTTGGGTGACCACCGTTTCCACCCCCTCGCACGGCTACCTTTCCCGCTCGGGCAATGACATTACCTATACCCCATATGCGCAGTGGAACGGAACGGAGACGCTGAGCTACACCATATCGGATGGCCGCGCCACCGCATCCGCGAGCATCGTGCTGACCGTGAAACCGGTCAACGACGCGCCCATTGCCAGGGACAACTACGTGGCCCTGCCAAACGAAATTGGGCAGTTGAATGCGACGATCAACGTGCTGGGCAACGATTATGATCCGGACGGCGACACGGTGCACACCTATCGCATCGAGAGCCAGCCGGCGTTCGGCACGGCTTCGATCAATACCGACGGAACCATCTTGTATAAACGCACGGCGGTTTCGACAAACTCGAATGGAGCGGATTCCTTTACCTATAGCATCATCGACCGCGCGGACGAAACGGATACGGACAAACGCTCCGCAACGGCGACCGTCTACATTGGAGTTGTGTTCCATTCCTCGCTCAACACGTATGGCCGCGACGTCACGTGCCTGGAGGATTGCGACCCGTTTGAATTTACGCTCGACGTGGGCAACCCGACGCCCGTGGATTACACACTGACGATCAACACAACCTGCACGCTCGGCACGCTCACCGTAAAGCCGGGCACGACGAACACCGTCATCTTTACGCCGTATGCAAACGCCTACGGTTCGCAGAACATCACCTATACGGTTGCGAACGCGGATAACACGGAGTCCGACACCGGCATCATCTGGCTGACCGTATATCCGGTCAACGATGCGCCGGTCATCGACAGCGCGCCGACCTCGGTCTCCATGCTGGAGGACGCGGCAACGCCCGCTTCGTTTGACGTAACCTTCCACGACATCGACTGCGCACGAACCGACCTGCATTTCTACGTCTACACAAGGACCGCCTCCACGAGCGCGCCCGTCGTGTTCCAGACCTGGTACTCCACGCAGGTGACGACGGAGGGCAAGACCGTTACGGTACATCCGCTCTCCAACGTGAACGGTACCGGCGTGATCGTCGTTGGCGTCAGCGACGGGTTTACCTACGTGGAAAAGACGATTGACCTGACCATTACGCCGCAGGACGACGCGCCGATTGTCAGCGACATTTCGAGGACGATCCGCGAGGATTCGAACGTGCGTTTTGCCGCACTGCCGAGCGATTATGAGGTGGACGGCGACGCGACGACCGTAACAATTGGCACCCCGCAGCACGGCACCGCGACGCTGCGCACGGACAACACGATTCTCTACACGCCGAACGCGAACTATTATGGTACGGATTCGTTTTCCATTACGGTGACCGACCAGACCGCGGCGGCGAAGTCCGCAACCGCGACGGCGACGATCACCATGCTCGCGGTCAACGACCAGCCGACCATCAGCAATCTGGGGTATTACCAGACCACGCCGGAGGATACACCAAAGGCGGTGAACCTTACCGTTGTCGACGTGGACAACGACATGACGCAGAGCACGAGCTATACCTTCACATCGAGCAACACGAGCATTGTCGACGTCAAAGATATTTCGATTGCCCATGGAACGGGCAACGGCATGATCATCACCGTAAAACCGATGGAAAACGCATACGGAACGGTGAAGATCGGCGTGACCGCATCGGACGGATCGCTCAGCGCCAAGTCAGCCTTCCAGCTCGTTGTGACGCCGGTGAACGATAAGCCGGTTGCTGTGTACGACGAAACAACCGTTGCGGAAGCGGTGTCCGACGGCACCGAGACGACCCCGCCGAAGACCACGAAGGTGATGAACCTGCTGGCTAACGATACGGACGTCGAAGGCGGAACGCTCCGCATCGTCGCGATTATGAACGTGAAGAACGGCACCGTGGTCAACTCCGGCAGCGGACAGGTAACGGTGACCGCACTGGACGGCGACTTTAACGGAGACATCACTTTCGAATATACCGTGATGGACCCCGGCGGCGAAACAGCGAGCACAAGCGCAAAGCTGATCGTGACGCCGTCCAACGACCCGCCGCGCGCGGGCAACGACTCTAAGACGATTGACGAGGACGCGACGCCAACCCTCAACGTGCTGGAAAACGACACCGATCCCGAGGGAGAAGCGCTTTCGGTGACCGCGGTGTCCACCCCGGCGCACGGCACGGCGACCTTTACCGCAACGAGCGTCACCTACACGCCAACCAAGGATTACAACGGCAAGGACTCGTTTACCTATACGGTTTCGGACGCGAGCGGCGCCACCTCGACCGCCACGGTGTCCATTACGATTCGTCCGGTCAACGACCCGCTGGTCATCGCAAAGCATGCGTTGAGCAGCGGCGACTGGACGATGCTGGAAGACGAACCGAAGTCCTTCCACTTTGTGGTCAGCGATGCGGAAAGCCCGGTCAACAACCTGATCATCCGCATCTCCTCCGAGGACGCAACGCTGATTAAGACCTCGCAGATTCAGCTTTCGACGAATGCCGCGGGGTATAAGACGATCTATGTCGTGCCAAACAAGGACGCGCACGGCACGGTGAACATTGACTTCTCTGTCAGCGACGGACTCGAAACCACGACGGCGGTCTACCCGATTACGATTTCGAGCGTAAACGACGCGCCGGTCGTAACCCCGATGAGCCTGAGCGTCATAGAGGACACCTCGCTGAACGGGACGCTGACTGCGACAGACGTCGACCAGGACAGCTTTACCTTCTCGCTGGTGGCGTCCCATCCGCCGATTCACGGCACGGTCGTCATTCAGCCCAACGGTTCGTTTGTCTATACGCCGGACACGAACTATAACGGCGTGGATCTGTTTGAGGTTGCCGCAGACGACGGGCAGCCGGAGAACAACATTGGCAAAGCCTACATCACCGTCAATGTGCTGCGCGCAAACGACCCGCCGACGGCGGTCGATGACGCGTATACCATTAACGAGGACACGGCAACAGCGTTGAACGTGCTGGAAAACGATACGGACGAAGACATCGCCTACGGCGACAAGCTGACCATCCTTCGCGTTTCGAGCGCGCCAAGCAAGGGCACTGCCTCGATTGTGGACGGCAAGATTCTCTATACGCCTACACTGAACCAGAACGGCACGGATACGTTTACCTACGTGATTGCCGATCAGGACGGCAAGCTGTCCTCCGCCGACGTGACGGTGACCATTACGCCGGTCAACGATGCGCCCGAAAACGGCAACGACGTGGCCGCGACGGACGAGGATACGCCGGTTTCGATTGCGGTACTTGAAAATGACGACGTGGACGAAACCACAAACCCCGACCTGGAAAACCTGACCATCGTGAGCATTGAGCAGCCGGCGAACGGTACGGTGAGCGTGAATTCGGGCGGTCAGGGGATTACCTATACGCCGAAACCGAACTACTTTAGCCCGACGAATACGCCGGACGTGTTCTATTACACCGTGCAGGACAGCGGAGACCCGGCGCTGCAGGCGCGGTTCAGCGTTTCCGTTACGGTCCGCCCGGTGAACGATCTGCCGACGCTGACGGCGGCAACGGAAAACGGTCACTTTGCCGATGTTACGCTCAATGAGGATACCGTTTCCGGCACAATCTCGTTTACGGTATCCGACGTGGAGGATTTGGCAAAGGATCTAACGGTTACCGTTACGCACGACAACGGCGTATTGCTGCCGCCGATGAGCGCAACGCCGAATGCGGACGGATTATGCAGCTTTGTGATCGACTCGTATGACGATAGGGTCGGCACGGCGAACATCAAGGTCAAGGTGACGGATTCCGCGAGCGCGAGCGTCGAGCAGACATTTACGGTTACCGTCGAAAAGGTAAACGACGCGCCGGACGCGCAGAACGACAATTATTCGCTGCCGGAGGCAACTTCGATTACGAAGAATGTGCTCATCAACGACGACGTGGATACGCTCACCGGAAACGGCGGCGACGAACTGACGCTGCTTGGCTTTATCGCGCCCGACAGCAGCGTAGTGACCTCACTTACCACGACCTATGGCACCGCGAGCATCTCGAACAATCAGCTCGTCTATACCCACACGGCGAAAACTGCGGACAAAGCCAACTACTCGGAAACCTTCCAATATAAGATGCAGGACAAGCTTGGGTTCACGTCTACTGCGACCGTGACGGTGACGATTACGCCGGTCAACGACGCGCCGACAATTACGAACATAGCAAATCCGCCCAGCATGCTGGAGGACGCTGCGGACGGAACGGGCGAAATCACCTTTGAGGTGACCGACGAAGAGGACAGCGACGATACGCTCGCAATTGCCAAAACCTCTTCGAACACCACGCTGATTCCGCTGGCGAACATCATCATTACGAATCCGGACAGCGCGACGGACCCCAGCGGTTCGCAGCGCACGGTGAAAGTGATTCCCGCAGCCAACCAGTTTGGTACGGCGACCATCCGTTTAACGGTGCGCGACACGGAAGGCAGGACTGCCTACGACGAATTCACCGTAACGGTAACGTCCGTGAACGACGAGCCGCGAAACGGCAACGACACCGCAACGACGAACGAAGACACGCCGATTCTGCTCAGCGTGCTGACGAACGACGACGTGGACCTCGTGACAAACTCCTCAACCGAGCACCTGACGATCACCGCGGTGACCCAGCCTGCGCACGGCACGGCGACAATCACCTCGGAGGCGCAGAAGATCACCTACACGCCGAACCTGAACTACTTCAGCCCGACGGGTATGCCGGATACGTTTACCTATACGGTGCACGACAACGGTACCCCCGCGCTGGAAGCGACGTTTACCGTCTCCGTTACGGTTAATCCGGTGAACGACGCGCCGACCATCGATTACCGCGGACTGACGACCTACACCGTGCCGGAGAAGACGCCGATTGAGGGGATTCTGTTCTATATCAACGACGTGGATCACAACACGGATCTCTCGCTTGGAACATCGCAGGTAACGGTGACGGCCAAGAGCAGCAACACGATTCTGTTCAAGGACGGCGTGACCCTGACGGAAGGCGAGCACAGCGATCGCTACCTGAAGCTGACGCCAAACGGCGAGTGGAACGGCACCTCGTACATCACCATCACGGCGAAGGATGCGGCAGGCGCGACAGCGACCTATAAATTCACGGTTGTTGTGACCAACGTCAACGCCGCGCCGACGGCGGTTGCGGACACGCTCTCCGTTCCGGAAGATCAGGTGAGCAACCTCAATGTATTGAGTAACGACACCGACCCGGATCTGATTACGAACCCGGCGACGGAGCAGATCTTCGTCAACAGCGTGTCTACAACGAGCACGAACGTGGCGGTTTCGATTTCGACGGACGAAAAGAGCATCGTCGTCGACCCGATTGACAACTACAATGGAACCTTCACGCTCACCTATTCAATCAAGGACGTTGGCGGATTGGTCAGCAACGACGTCGTTTCAACGATTACAGTGACCCAGGTCAACGACGCGCCGACGCCCGTAGCCGACGCAAAGGAAGTAAACGAGGACGAAACGGTTACCATCTCGGTGCTGGAAAACGATACGGACGTGGACAAGACACCCGGTCTCAACGCCAACCCGACGGCGGAGGTGCTCAGCGCTTCCATTGCGGAGACGGATCTGCTCAAGCCCGCGCACGGGTCGATTTCGATCGCCAACAACGTTGTAACTTACGATTCCAATGAGAACTTCAATGGAACGGATACCTTCGAGTATTATTGCAACGATGGCGAGGCCAAGACGAAGGCGCTGGTGACCATAACGGT
>DAIRTE010000014.1:15919-35941 GCA_036804025.1 Clostridia bacterium
AGTATTATTGCAACGATGGCGAGGCCAAGACGAAGGCGCTGGTGACCATAACGGTTAACCCGATCAACGACAACCCGGTTGCCGTGAAGGACGTTTCGAACGTGGACGAGGATCACGCCGCGTCGATGAACGTGGTATCGAACGATACGGACGTGGACACCGAAACGGACAAGAACCTCGCGACCGGAGCGCTGCAATATCTGGCCGACATGACGCTCAAGACGTACTCGCTCACCTCGGGCAGCGGCACGGTCTCGAACGTTGGGAATACAATTACCTTTACCCCAACGGAGAACTGGTTTGGTAAAGTTACGGTTGCCTACACAGTAGAGGACAAACTCGGCGCAACGTCGGACGGCGTATACGAAATCAACGTTGCGAGCGTCAACGACCTGCCGGTGTTTGCAACGCCGCCTGCGAACATGAGCCTGACGGAGGATTCCGACAACGGCACGAGTACGATGGTGGTTTCGGACGTGGAGACCGCGGCGTCGTTGCTGAACGTTACCTTCGTCGGCAGCACGAACACGGGACTCGTGGACAGCAGCTGCGTGAGCATCACAAAGGGGACGGACGGAAACCGGACGGTGACCGTTGATCCGAAGCTGAACCAGAACGGGTCGGCGACGATCACGTTGCGCGTGACGGACGGCGACACTGAATACACCGAAATCACGTTTGTGGTCAACGTAGCGGCGGATAACGACGCGCCCACTGCGGAGAACACCTCCGCGACGACCGCAGAGGACACCGCAAAGACGATCAACGTTGCCACGCTGATTGGCGACGTGGACATCGCGACCAACAACGACGTGATCACCGTTTCCGTTGCAACGGGCGACGGTCCGGCGCACGGCACGTTCTCGGTCAATGGAACGCAGATTACCTACACGCCGACGAAGGACTTCAACGGCACGGACAGCATGTTCTACACCGTAACGGACAAGGCGGGCCTGACCGCGCGGGCGAAGATTTCGCTGACGGTGACCCAGGTGAACGACGCGCCGACGCCCCACGACGACAGCGAAACAATCAACGAGGATGCACTCGCGACCATCGGCGTGCTATCGAATGATACGGACGCGGACAGCGACCCGTTGCTCAACGCGACGCCGGTCTATACGAAGACGGTGGTCGGCGTTGGCACGGCGGCGCACGGCACGACGGCATACACCTCCAGTGGAGTGACCTACCAGCCGAACGCGAACTTCAACGGCACGGACAGCTTTATCTATATCATGAGCGACGGCTCGCTGACCGAAGCGGCGACCGTTACGGTAACGGTCAACCCGATCAACGACAACCCGGTTGCCGTGAAGGACGTTTCGAACGTAAAAGAGGATCACGCCGCGTCGATGAACGTGGTCTCGAACGATACGGACGTGGACACCGAAACGGACAAGAACCTCGCGACCGGCGCGCTGCAATACCTGATTGACATGACGCTCAAGACGTACTCGCTCACCTCGGGCAGCGGCACGGTCTCGAACGTTGGAAACACGATAACCTTTACCCCGACGGAGAACTGGTTTGGCACGGCGACGGTTGCCTACACCGTGGAGGACAAACTCGGCGCAACGTCGGACGGCGTATACGAAATCAACGTTGCAAGCGTCAACGACCTGCCGGTGTTTGCAACGCCGCCTGCGACCATGAATTTTACGGAGGATTCCGACAACGGCACGAGCGCAATGGTGGTTTCGGACGTGGAGACCGCGGCGTCGTCGCTGAACGTTACCTTCGTCGGCAGCACGAACACCACGCTCGTGGACGGCAGCTGCGTGAGCATCACGAAGGGTACGGACGGGAACCGGACGGTGACCGTTGATCCAAAGCTGAACCAGAACGGGTCGGCAACGATCACGTTGCGTGTGACGGACGGCGACACGGAATACACTGAAATCACGTTTGTGGTCAACGTAGCGGCGGTCAACGACGCGCCCACCGCGGAGAACACCTCCGCGACGACCGCGGAGGACACCGCAAAGACGATCAACGTTGCCACGCTGATTGGCGACGTGGACATCGCGACCAACAACGACGTGATCACCGTTTCCGTTGCAACGGGCGACGGTCCGGCGCACGGCACGTTCTCGGTCAATGGAACGCAGATTACCTACACGCCGACGAAGGACTTCAACGGCACGGACAGCATCTTCTACACCGTAACGGACAAGGCGGGCCTGACCGCGCGGGCGAAGAATTCGCTGACGGTCACGCAGGTGAACGATGCGCCAAGCCCCGTAAGCGACGCGGCGGAGGTCAACGAGGACGAGACGGTTCCGGTTTCGGTGCTCATCAACGATAAGGACACGGATCAGACCGTTGGTTTGAATGCTGATCCGAACGCGGAGGTACTCAGCGCTTCCATTGCGGAAACGGATCTGCTCAAGCCCGCGCACGGTTCCATCTCGATTGCCAGCAACGTGATTACCTACGATCCGGACGATAACTTTAACGGTACGGACACCTTCGAGTACTATTGCAACGACGGCGAGGCCAAGACGAAAGCTACGGTGACCATCACGGTCAAGCAGGTCAACGATGCGCCGGTGGCCAAGGCGGACACGACGACCACGCGCGAGGATACGGCGGTTACCTACAACGTGCTCAATAACGATACGGACGTGGACACGGATACCGCCTTGAACCTCGCAACGCCGCAGCACACGAAGGCGGAGTTCTCGATTACGCAGATTGCGCTCACGGGCGGAACGAACGGCACGGCGAGCTTCTCCGGCGGATCGATCACCTTTACGCCGAATAAGGACTACGTCGGCACACAGGTCATCTCCTATGAGATGAGCGACGGTCACGGACTGGCCTCCTCCAGCACGCTGAGCGTGATTGTCGGATCGGAAAATGACAACCCGGTTGCGGGTGACGACGAGATGCTCACGACGGAGGATCACGCGGTTACGATCAATGTGCTGACCAACGATACGGACGCCGACATCGGCGATACGCTGCACTTCGAGAGCTTCGTTGGCAGCGTCGCGTCCCTGCCGGGCACGTTTACGACGAACGCGAACGGCAGCATAACCTTCACGCCGCGCGCGAATTACAACGGTTCGTTTACGGTGGACTACTACGTGTCCGATTATACGAACCTCATGGATGTTGGAACGATCTCCATCTCCGTTTCCCCGGTCAACGACGCGCCGGTGGCGCTCGACACGAGCGCGACGACGGCGGAGGACACGGCCAAGACAATCGACGTGAATAGCCTCATCAGCGACGCGGACATCGAGACCAACGAGGACTCCATTCAGGTCTCGGTCGCAACGGGCGACGGTCCGGCAAACGGGAGCTATACGCTCAACGGAACCCGGATTACCTACACGCCGAAGACGGACTTCAACGGCACCGACCGAATCGTGTACACCGTTACGGATTCGCTGGGCGAAAAGGACACGGGTACCATTTCGCTCACGATTACGGCGGTGAACGACCAGCCGACGGCGAAGGACGACAGCGCGACGACGCAGGAAGACACGCTGGTTACGATTGACGTGCTGGATAACGATGGGGACGTGGACACCGACAGCGCGCTCAACGCAACGCCCGCCGCGAAGATCACCATCGACTCCGTCGGCACGGCGGCGCACGGAACCACGAAGATTGTGGACGGTGCGATTACCTACCTGCCGAACTTGAACTACAACGGCACGGACAGCTTTACCTATACCGTGACCGACGGCGAACTGACGAAGTCGGCAAGCGTTTCGGTTTCGATTTCGCAGGTGAACGACTCCATCGTCGCCAAGGACGACGAAGCCACCACGCCGGACGAAGACCCCGTTACGATTGACGTTCTTGCGAATGATACGGACGTGGACACCGACGCGGAAAACAACCTCGACGTGCTGCATAGCCGCAGCGATTTCGCTCTGACGGCGGTTGGCGCGGCGAGCAACGGAAGCACAAAGATAACCGACGGTAAGATCATCTACACACCGGTTGACCGGTTTGCGGGCAAGGACAGCTTTACCTATACCGTTACGGACGGCCACGGGGCAAGCAAAACCGCAACCGTAACCGTCACCGTGGTCAGCGTCAACGACGCGCCGAAGATTGTTGAAGTGCCGAAACCGGCCGAGGGAACCAAGGCGATTCCGCCGGATCCGATTCGGGTGAGCTGGACGGGATTTGACATCGACGGCGATGAGTTGACTTACACGCTCGAGTATTTCGACGGCAAGGACTGGCTGCCCGCCGCGAGCGGACTGACCAAGACGGAGTATGACTTCGCCATTCCGGACACGCTCAAGAGCACAAACGGGCTGAAGTTCCGCGTCACGGCCTACGACGGCGCGCTCACGAGCGACTACGGCTACTCCGGTGCGGTCAAGGTGGACAAAGACGCGCCGACGGGTTCCGTCGTTTCGATGCGCACGGCGGACGGACGCGCCTATACGGCGGGCACCTGGACGAACCAAAACGTCATCGTGCAGGGCTCCAGCGCAACGGATGCCTCCAACGTTTCGTATTATTACTCGTATGACGGCGGCGCCGCGGAGCTTGGCGACAGTATGAGCGTTACGAGCGGCGTGCATACGATCTACGTCACCGCGCGGGACGAGTTTAAGAACGAAACTGCTCTCGGCGGTTACCTCGCCCGCGTCGACAAACTGGCGCCGGCGATTCCGCAGATGCGTGAGAGCATTTCAGGCGCAAATGTGCTGGTCAGCTTCACGCTGCAGGCCGACCCCGGCGGTAGCGGGAACGATTCGCTGATTCTGCCGGATGGAACGACGCTGCGGGCGGACGGAAATCTGGAGTTTGCCGCGACGAAGAACGGGACCTATTCGTTCACGCTCGTCGACGCGGTCGGCAACCGCCGCGCGTTTACCTACACCGTGACCACGGCGGATACGTCGAAACCGCAGATTGACTTTGGCTCCGGCGCATACCGCGTTGGAACCAAGACGCAGTCGGACATCTCGGTTTCGCTCACCTTTACGGACAACGAGTCCACGATTGTTGCGCGCGACTATCAGCTCAGCAAGAGTTCCTCACCCAGCGGTGCATACCGCAACTACGACGGCGCAATCGTGATTTCGAGTGCGGGCAGCTACTACATTCACGCTTTTGCGCGAAACGCCTTTGGCATCACCGCGTACGAAACCTTCGGCCCGTTCATCCTTGAGGAAGCCGCTCCGAATGCGACCGTTACGCCAACGCCGACACCCGCGGTCGGGAACGTGGTTGTTACAACGGAGGACATTCAGCCGACGACCACCGGCAAGCCGGTTGCGATTCGTCTGCCCGGCAAGGAGTGGAGCGAAACGCTCACGCTGGAAGGTGTGGAGCCGGGCGACTACCTCGTTGAGGTGATGGACGACGCGGGCAACATCACCACCACGACCGTGCACGTAACCGCGCAGGACATCTTCGCGCGTTCGCTGCGCGGCAGGGATTCGGTGGCTGTGACCGTTGCTCTCGTGGTTGCCGCCGCTGCGGCAATCCTGCTCGCCCTGCTGTTTATGGGCTACAACGTGATTGTCACGGTGGTCAACGTTCCGTTCGCGGAAGAGAAGAAGATCCGGGCAATGCGGCGGATCATGCTGCAACGCAAGGAACTAGTCATCAAGCTGGAACAGCGCCATGTGCGGGGCGGACGATTCGCGAAGATCAAGATTGCGAAGTACCTAACCAAGAAGATGCGCGGCAACTGGGTCATCGTGGAACTCAGAGGCGTCGAAGTGCTCCGCGAGCAGATTCCGGAGGACGCGGACGAGGCATTCCGCCGCAAGATCACGCTGGAATAGCGGATTTGAACCAACAAAAACGGAGGGGCAATTGCCCCTCCGTTTGATTATCTATATCGTTATTCGGTTACCGCGTCCGGTTCCAGCAACACGGCGATGCGACAGGCGGTGTCCCCCAGTAGCGCGCTTTCGACCAATTCCGCTGTCAAAGGCCGCCCGAGCAGACACTCGTACTTCATTCGAATGCGGCTGACGCAGCGATCACACCATACAATGGATACATCCGGTATGCCGGTTAGAAACCCGGCGTTAATATTTGGCTCGTGACATGCATAATAGCGCTTTTTCTCAAGCGTTTTGGCCTTGATGTATTTTGCGGGTTGAGCCGGGTGCATTGTGACATAAACCCGGTTTCCCCGCCGAACACCGGAGAGCAATTCTTGATTCTGGGAAATGCGACGCAAAAACTCATCTGTTAAGTAGACTTCATTCCATTTTGTATTACCTTGTTGAAGCACTTTTAAGCGCAACAACTCCAGCTTGGCACTGGCAAGCAGATATTCGTCGATTGAGCCTGCGGCCTGAAAAAGCGCGATTTTGTACCCGTAGAGCATTGGAAGATACGACTTCTCGGTGTCGTAAATCGCAGGAAAAACATCCGAATCCGGCAGAGTGGCAAACAGCTTGCGCAAAAGACGCCCGGTGTATTCCGGAAAGAGGGATGGGTCCGTACCGAGCGGCGGCAGGGGACACTCGCGTTCGATCCGCCAGGCCACATCAGAACCGGAAATCTTTCCCACTCGCTCCAGAATTTCCTCATACTCCTGCCCACCGTGGATCACATTACTGAGGTAAATATTGAGGTCGGTACGGTCGGAATGCTCGTAATAGAACAGAAGGGGAAGCAAATCGTCGATCCCGTTCTCGTCTTTCTTGATCAGCCGTTTCAGATACGCGCGCATCTCACCGATTGTTGCGGTTTCCAACGTAGAACCGCGTTTCTCGAGCCAGCGTTCAAAAACGAGCATACAGGATACCTGCTGCTCAATCTCTGACTCGGGGAGGTGTAAGCGTGAAAGATAAGTCGAAAACGCGGTGATGTCCATTTTAACGCTCCTTCGATATCGTTGCGAGTTGCACGCGAGGCCAGCGCTGTAGCGTTGTATGACTTAAGACGATTCAGATTGGAAGGCGATAAGTTCGGTGGATTGGCTTGCTGTTACTATTCTGCCGCTTCGTCCAGATGAATCGCGAACCGGCAAACGGAATCGCCGTTCAGGGCGGATTTTAAGAGCGTAACGTGCAGTTCGCGGCCTAGGATGACCTCATATGGGTGCTTTGCGAATCCGCCGCTGCAATAGCACCAGTTTGCGGATATGGCTGGTTCCCCCCGAAGGATTGCCTCCCGCACAAACGGACAGTGACAGGCATAGTACCGCTTCAACAGAGGATCGTCCGATGCAAGATAGGCGTCCGGCTGGTAGGGGATTTTTGTAACATACAGGGTATCGCCTGCCCGCACGGCCGAAAGAATCTCCGGATTTGCAGCAACATAATCGACGACCCTTTGGGTAATCATCTGTTCAAACCAAACCGTGTTGCTGTCGCAGTGCTGTTGGAGCTTGGCGACCTGTCGCTTGTGGCGACCGCTCAGGTACTCGTCCAGCGAGGAAGCCTGCCGGTAGAGTTGCACTTCGTCTTCGAAGGCGGCGGCGGGAATGCAATGATTGTTTCCCGCGAGCACCCGCTGTACCGTTTTTTCGGGAAGCGCCGCTTCAAGCCGCTCCATCAGTTGCCTGGTGAATTCCGGAAAGTCGTCGGGTTCCGAGCCCAACGGCGGATGTTGCAATTCGTCGAGCCGGCACGGACGAGCTCTATCTTTTGTGAGAAGGGCGAGACGTTCTTGTATGCTCTCGAACACGCCCTCGCTGCCGAGCAGCGTAGTGAAGTAGAGATACACGTTGTTTCGGCCGATCAAATGAACGTATCGTGCGAGCGCAAGCAGCGTTTCCGGCTGGTTTTGCCCAGTTTCCATCAGAAAGCGAATGTACTCGCGAACGAGAGCAACATCCGCTTGCTCCAGAGAAGAGCCGCGCGCAACGAGCCACTGTTCGAATGCGGCAACGGAAGCGACCGCCCGACTGCTCACTTCTTCGGAGCAACCGCGCGCGGCGTACTGCTCGCGTAAGATCGATTCCTTCACAAGTCTGCCTCCAGAAATGGAATTTATCCGAATTTCACAACGCTATCTGGTTTTATTATAATCGAGCGCGAGGAATCCCTCAACTTCTTTCGAACGAGCAGAGCAAATTGCGAAGTCGATCTTGGATTTTTGGAAAGGCAAATTTGAAAAGGCTGTGAACATCAACTCTGCTTGATATTTCGTTGAAAAATGCTTGATACAATGCGCTTGTCCGGTGAAAAGCAACCGGCGTATGTGTTTTATCAAAAACTGGTCTGCGGTTCATAAAGAAGTCGTAAATCTGTTGACAGATTGTCGGTTTTTCGTAATAGCCGCGTAACAAAGGCAACGTAAGATAGAACCATTGAAAGGCAGGCAAGATTTAGTATGAAACGTGTTTATATAATTACGGGCGTAGGTGGGCACCTTGGCAATACGGTTGCGCGCGAGTTGCTGGCGGCGGGCGAGACGGTTCGAGGGTTCGCCATGCCGAGCGAGGACATCACGATGCTCTATGGCGACGCGGTCTCCATCGTTCGCGGGGACGTTCGCGACAAGTCGAGCATGGAACCGCTCTTCTACGGGCTCACGCCCGAGGACGAGGTCTTCGTGATCCACTGCGCGGGCATTGTCTCCGTTGCGTCGAAGTTTGATCAGCGCGTGGTCGATGTAAACGTGCGCGGCACGCAGAACGTCGTCGACCTCTGCAAAGCGCACAACGTAAAGAAGCTGGTCTACATCAGCTCCGTCCATGCGCTGCCGGAACTGCCGCATGGCAACGTGATCCACGAGGTGCAGGACGGGTTCCAGAGCGACGCGGTGATTGGCCTCTACGCCAAGACGAAAGCCGCCGCAACGCAGATTGTGCTCGATGCCGCAAAGGAAGGCCTGGACGCAACCGTGATTCAACCCTCCGGCATCATTGGGCCGAATGACTACGGCCATGGACACCTGACGCAGATGATCATCAACTACCTCAACGGCAGCCTGACCGCTTGCGTGGAGGGCGGCTATGATTTTGTTGACGTGCGCGACGTTGCGGACGGCGTGATCGCCGCTACCGAAAAGGGCAAGAAGGGCGAGTGCTACATTCTCTCAAACCGCTACATCCCCGTTCGCGAACTGCTCAACACGCTCTCCCGTGTGACCGGCGGACGCAAGATTACAACCGTTCTGCCGCTCTGGTTTGCAAAGCTGACCGCACCGCTGGCGGAGTTGTATTACAAGATTCGCCATGAGTCGCCGCTCTTTACGCGCTATACGCTCTATACGCTCACGAGCAACGCGCGCTTTACCAACGAGAAAGCAAAGCGCGACCTCGGGTACCATCCGCGCGACATCAGCACGACGATGAAGGACACCGTATCGTTCCTGACGCGCGAGCGCAAAGGACTGTTTTCCAAGCGCCGTGTACAGAAGGCTGCTCCCGCGGTAGGTTGATTTCCGTTAATAAAAAAGCCTTGATCCGTTGATTCGGATCAAGGCTTTTTGTTATGCCCGCTTCATGTAGATCGTGTACGGGTGACTCAGGTGATAGCCGAGCTTTTCCGCGAGCGCGACGGAGCGCAGGTCAAACGCGTCCCAGCTTGGGTAGAGGCCGCGATCCAGCGCCTCCAGTATCAGCCGCGCGCCGCAGACGGTTGCCAATCCCTGCCCGCGAAACTCCGGCTTGGTGTCGATTTCAATCTCGATTCCGCCGTGGTAGATGGTGTAGCTGCTCGCGCCGGAGACGAGCTCGCCGTCTTTCAGAATCGCCGCGCCAAACCCACGAGTTAGAAAGTCTTCGATGCCCTGAAAACAGGAGCAAAAATCGCGCGACCAGCTCTCGGCCTGCGACAGCGCGCAGACGGAAGCGTCGAAGAGCTTGAGCTCATACTCATGCGGCAGCGCGTCGACGTATCGCTGCAGCTTGGCGCGGTCAAAGACGTCCGGCTCCTTTTTAGTGGCGTAGCGCAGGCGTTTCTGCACGCGATCGCCCCAGGCGCGCTCGATGGCCTCGCACCAAGCTTCGTTCTGCGGAACGAGCTCGTCCGAAGCCGCCGTTAAGGCGAGCGATTCGCTGGGAACCCCGGCAAAGAAGCAGATGTCGCCAACCGACAGCTGCGCGGAAACGGGGTTGACTTCCGGTTCAACGATGGCTTGCCCCATGTGCCCTTCCAGCACGGACCAGATCAATGTCTCCTCCCAGCCGGAGAAGAGCGGGGCGATTTGTTCGAGTCGATTCATGTATGTTTCACTTTCCATGTGGGGCGATCCTGTCGCAACGAGTTTTGGCATTATCGAATGGATCGAACAATGCGGGTTGCCTCGCGGTAGATGCGCTCCGGATCGTCGCCAATGTGGAATTCGCCGCGCTCGTAGAGAATTTTTCCGGCGATCATCGTCAGCGCGACGTTTTGCTTACTGCCGCTGTAGACAACGTTCTTTTCAATGTTGTTGAGCGGCTGCATGTTCGGTTGCTGCAAATCGATCAGAATCAGATCCGCCTGCTTGCCGGGGGCGAGACAGTCGCAGTCGTCAAATCCGCAGACATAGGCGCCGTTGCGGCAAGCCATGCGCAGCACCGCGCTCGCGTCCACCGCGTCCGCACCGTGGCGAACCTTTTGCAGGGCGGTGACCAGAAACATCTCGCGGAACAGATCGAGACAATTATTGCTCGCGGCGCCGTCGGTGCCGATGGCAACGGGAATGCCGCGCTGTAGATACTCGTAGATCGGGGCAATGCCGCTGGCGAGTTTAAGATTCGACGCGGGGCAAGTGACGACGCGCATGTTTCGCGCATGCATGATCTCCATTTCGTGCTCGGACACATGGACGCAGTGGTAGCCGCCGCCGCCAAAGTCAAACAAGCCAAGCGAATCAAGGTATTCTATGGTGCGCTTGCCGGTTCGGGCAACGCAGCCTTCCACCTCGGCCTGCGTTTCGTTGAGGTGCGTGTAAAACGGTTGCTGAATGGAGTGCACCATGTCCGATAGATCGCGCAGCAGCGGATACGAGGTCGTATACTCCGCGTGGAACCCCAGCCGATAGGCAATCAGCGGATCGAGCTTGGAGAAATGCGCATACTCTTCCGCCGTTTCCGCCGCTGTGCCGCCAAAGTCGTTTGCGCAGCCGACGAGCGCGGCGCGAAAGCCTGTGTCGATGGCGGCTGCTGCAACGCTCTCGCGCGAGAAGTACATGTCGAACATCATCGTGACGCCGCTGGTCAGGTACTCCAAAATGGCGAGCTTGGTCAGCACGTAGACATGCTCCGGTGTGAGCTGCGCTTCCTTGGGGAAGACCTGTTCTTCGAGCCAGCGCTGAAGTGGCAGATCGTCCGCCAGAGAGCGCAGAAACGTCATGCCGCTGTGCGTGTGCACGTTTTTAAAGCCCGGCAGCAGCAGGTTTTCGCCGCAGTCGATCTCGCGGTCGAACGGGCCAAGGGTTGAGCAGTCCGCGCCGAGTGCGGCGATTCGGCTGCCATCTACGACGAGCTCGCCGGTAAAAAGCGGCGTGGCGTCGTCGAGTGGGAGGATTCTGGCGTTGTAAAATCGAATTTTCATATGCGTATTGTATCACAGGAAAAACAAACGAATCCAGAAGAAAAGGCAACGAATCCGACGAAATTGCGGTTTCTTTTCGAAGGATATGTTGGCGCGGCGTGCACAAAAGGCGTCGATCGCATCGTTTCCGCCGGATTCGTGAAACCTACGTGAAATGTGATGCGAAACGATACGCAAACAAGGAACGTGTGTTATAATAGAAGCAATAAATGAACGCAAAACGGCGTCTGTACAAGTATCTTCTTTCATTTCACATCGAAGTAGTAAGAATAACAAAACAAACAGCTGGTGAAAAGAGAATATGAAAGACGATTTAGCAGAGCATTTTCGGCAAACGAGGGAGCCGATGCAGAAAGCCGAATCAAACGGCGAATATGCGGAGCAGCTCCAACAGCTGAGGGGGATTCTTGCGCGATCAAAGCGCATTGTTTTTCTCGGCGGTGCGGGTGTTTCCACCGAGAGCGGAATTCCCGATTTTCGGTCGAGCGACGGGGTCTATGCCGCGATGAAGCAATACGGCCATGCGCCGGAGGTACTGCTGAGCCACACGTTCTTCCTCTCCCACCCGGACGAGTTCTTTGCTTACTACCGCGCGCACCTGCTGCACCCGAAAGCGCAGCCAAACGATGCGCATCGCGCGCTGGCGCGGCTGGAGGCGGAGGAGAAACTGATTGCCGTGGTTACGCAGAACATCGACGGGCTGCATCAGAAGGCGGGCAGCAAAAACGTGCTGGAATTGCACGGCAGCGTGTACCGCAACCATTGCATGGCCTGCGGCAAAGCCTACTCGCTCGAAGAGATGCTCAAAAAGGACGGCGTTCCGCACTGCTATTGCGGCGGAATCATCAAGCCGGACGTCGTGCTCTACGAAGAGCCGCTGGACGAGCGGGTCTGGCGCTCGGCAATGCTCCAGATTCACCGCGCGGATACGCTGATTGTCGGCGGAACGTCGCTGCTGGTCTATCCGGCGGCGGGGCTCGTCGACTATTTTCAGGGGAGCAATCTCGTGGTCATCAACCTGACCCAAACGAGCCGCAACGCCTGCGCAAACCTCGCGATTGCCGCGCCGATTGGCCGCGTCTTTCGGGAAGCCGTACTCTGCGCCAAGAGCGCATAAGGAGCATAGGAAGGCACATACTACGCTGACAAAGGAGCCGCCTTCGGGCGGTTCTTTTCATACAAAGGTGCGAAAACGGGCGGTGCTTCATACTCCGTTCACACTTTGTTTGATTGTCCACGGGTGTCGGCGCATGGTAAAATACATTGATATCATAGGCTATATGCGTCCGGATAACGCAACGAAAGCGGGTTTGGAAATGGGTTTGTTTGATACCTCCGATATTGGAATCGATCTTGGCACGTCCTCTACGCTGGTTTACGTAAAAGGCAAGGGCATCGTGCTGAAGGAACCTTCCGTAGTCGCGGTGGAGCGGGTGACGGGGCGCATTGTCGCCATTGGCGAGGATGCGCGCAAGATGATGGGCCGCGCACCGGCAAACATTCTGGTGATCCGTCCGCTGCGCGACGGGGTCATTTCCAACTTTGACGTGACGGCGCGGATGCTGCGCTACTTTTTTCAAAAGGT
This sequence comes from Clostridia bacterium, assembly GCA_036804025.1. GTDB lineage: Bacteria > Bacillota > Clostridia > Christensenellales > CAG-138 > UBA7703. The sequence goes on from DAIRTE010000014.1 coordinate 28,940, forward strand.
CGTTGGAACGCGGCTGCTCTATCGCCCGCGCGCGGTTGTCTGCGTGCCTTCCGGCGTAACGGAAGCGGAAAAGCGCTGCGTCATCGAGGCTTCGGACGAAGCGGGCGCGCGCTATACCTATTTAATTGAAGAACCGATTGCCGCGGCCATTGGCGCTGGCATTGACATCAACGAACCGAAAGGGCACATGGTGCTGGACATCGGCGGCGGCACGACGGACATCGCCGTCATCGCCTACGGAGCGACCGTGCTTTCGGACTCGATCAAGATGGCGGGGGACAAGTTCGACGAAGCGCTGCGCCGCTACATGAAGCGCAAGCACAACATCTATATTGGCGAGCGCAACGCGGAGGACATTAAGATTGCCTACGGGCGCGCGCATGCGGAGAAGGAGCAGCGCATCATCGAGGTGCGCGGGCGGAACGTCGCAACCGGCCTGCCGGAGGCGGTGCCGATTGGTACCAACGAAATGGTGGACGCGCTGAACGAGCCGCTCTCCGCGATTATGGAGCGCGTGCGCGGGCTGTTTGAACGGACGCCGCCGGAACTCGCGACGGACATTGCAGAGACGGGCATCGTGGTCACCGGCGGAGGCGCACTGCTCGCTGGGTTTGACCGCTACGTAACGGAGCGCACCAACGTGCCCTGCCGCATTGCGGAAGACCCGATTTCCTGCGTTGCGCTCGGAACCGGACGCGTGCTGGAAGATTTTCAAAAGTACAATGCGGCGATTTACGATTACCGCCGCGGGGAATACTACGACGGTTGAGCGAAACAGAGATCTGTATTCGTTATCCGTTCTTTAAAGAATTGTTCAAGCCAGCGTCATGATTCGCTGTTATAATTCGGATAATCATTCGGATGATCATCCAGATGTTATTCTGGGATATCCTCTTGATGAACCATGACTTGGATGCAGGGCGGCGGAGACGCTCCGCTTGCCGAAAGGAGTCTGAACGTGCCGACAGAACATCACTATACGCGGCAAACGCCAAATGGGAAACCCGCAAGCGGAAGTACCAGACCGGGCGAATCTGCGCATAGCGCACGCCCGCAGGGGAATTCTGCGCAGCGGCATTCCGGCGATCATTCGCATTCGAAATCACATACCGGCGCGCCGCGGGAGTACGCGGGTACACAAGCGCACCGTTCCTCTCATTCGCAGGGCACGAAGGGGTCTGCGCCGTCGTATGCCGCAAAGAATGCGGGGTATGCTTCCGCCTACGAAAGCAAGAGCACCGGTTCCTCCGCCTACGCAAAGAGCGCGGGCTCTTCCGTTTATGCAAACAGCGCGAGCTATCCGCCCAAAAAGAAGAAAAAGAAGAAGACGCTCAAGCGCCTCTGGAAGCAGTTCTGCAAGAAGATGTTTGTCGTCGAGGAGAAGCCGGTTGACGACCTGACGTATGCGCAGAATACGCGAGCCGCTGTTTCGGCGAAACCCTTCTCCGAAAAAGCAAAAAAGACGCTACTCTCCGTGCTGCGCACGGTTGCGCGCGCCGTGTATCTCTTTGTTCGCAAGGCATATCAGTCTCTCATGAAGCTGCCGCCGCGCACGCTGCTCATTGGCAGCGGTACGCTGGGGCTTGTGCTCGTTGTGGCCATCATTCTGGCCATCGCGCTGCCCGGCAAGCAGTCCAGCGAGGACGCGCAGCAACAGCTCGCGGCCTTTGCCAGCGATGAAACACAGACCGCCGCGTTTGACAGCGGAACGGTCGACCCCTATGCCAACAGTGAAACGGCGCCTGAGACGCAGGCTTCCGTCGCGGACCCGGCAACGGACACAGCGGGGCAAACGGTGGATGCAACGACTTCGCAGGCCGGCGTTATTACGCTCTCCGAGGAGCTAAAAGCAGGCGACGACGGGGAGATTGTCAGTACGATTCAAACCCGGCTCATGGAGCTCGGCTATATGGACTCCGATGAACCGACCCAGCACTTTGGCCCGCTCACAAAGAGTGCGCTGAAGGCGTTTCAGCGGCACAACGGCCTCGACGACGACGGAATCTGCGGTCAGACGACGTTTGATATCCTCCAGCAGGAAGACGCCAAGGTATACGTGATGCAGCTTGGCGATTCCGGCCCGGACGTGGAGGGCGTTCAACAGCGCCTCTACGAACTCGGCTACCTCGACAACAAGGCCAACATCAAAGGCGTATTTGGCGACAAGACCGTGGCCGCGGTCAAAATGTTCCAGAAAAAGAACGAGTTAACGGCAGATGGCAAAGTCGGCGACCACACGCTCGAAATGCTCTATGGCGAAGATGTTGTCAGCAACGCCTATCGCCTTGGCGACAAGAACCAGGTCATTGAGGACTGTCAGGTTGCGCTGAAGCGGCTGGGGTATCTGACGTTTAAGCCCGATGGCGAGATGGGCAAGGCGACGGTCACCGCCATCAAAGCCTTCCAGCAGGCAAACGGCCTGACGCGCGACGGCGCGCTCGGCCCCGTAACGCGTGACATGATTCTCTCCGGCGATGCGCAGGAGATGGTCTTGCAGATCGGCGACTATGGCACCAACGTGAAAAACGTGCAGGCGCGCCTCGCGAAGCTGAACTATCTCTCCAGCGCGAACGCGACCGGTTACTTCGGCGAAATCACTGCGGACGCGGTGAAAGCGTTCCAGAAGCGCAGCGGCTTGACGCAGGACGGCAAGATCGGCGCGGTCACACTGACCATGCTGAACTCCTCCAGCGCGAAAAAGGCGGTTTCGCCGCCGTCCACTTCAAAGGAAACGAAGACGGGCAGCTCGTCCTCTTCCAGCGGGTCTTCCAGTTCTGGCTCGTCCGGCAGCGTGGCGGATGTTTCCGACAAGAGCGGCGTTGAAAAGCTCGTTGCGCTCGCCGAGAGCAAGCTTGGCAGCACGTATGTCCGCGGCGCAAAGGGGCCAAACACCTTTGACTGCTCCGGCTTCGTCTACTGGTGTCTCAAGAACGCCGGCGTAAGCACGAGCTATATGACCTCGATCGCGTGGCGCTCGACCTCTCGCTTCCAGCGGATGACGAGCATGGGTTCGCTCCAGCGCGGCGACATTCTGGTGTTCTCCGGCAGCACGGATTCCGACGGACACGTTGGCATTTACCTCGGTGGCGGAAAGATGGTCGACGCGAGCTCCTCCGAGGGCAAGGTTCGGCAGTCGTCCTCCGTCCTCAATTCCGGCGGATACTGGTCGACCCACTTTATCTGCGCTTACCGCGTGTTCTAAGCGAAAACGCGGTCGCAAACAGGAAACGAACGCAAAGCGCGGGATGGAACCTCTGGTCTTCCCGCGCTTTTCATTACTTCGGCTGGGGGGGAGTGGACGCATGAAGCGAGTCGGTTCGTGGGTGGTTGCGCTGGTTTGCCTATTCGGCATGCTTTGCGTTCCGGCGCGCGCGCGGGCGGAGGACGAACTAAAGAACACCGATCCGGAGCGCTACTACATTCTGCTGGACCTGCGCAACCAGGTTGTCACCGTGTTTGAGCGGGACGAGAGCGGCGAATACACCAGGATTGTGCGCCGGTTTCTCTGCTCCTCCGGACGGACGGATGTGGACGAGGCGGACCCGGAGGACGAGGCGACGCCGACGCCGCGCGGCGTCTGGAAGATTGGCGGGCGGGAGCGCTTTGGCAAGTTTGCGAACTTCAGCGGCGAATATGCGCGCTATTGGGTGCAGATTGTCGGCAGCATCTATTTCCACTCGCTTCTCTACTCGCGTCGATCGGTCAACGCACTGCAAAAGACACCGTTCTACGATTTGGGGTCAAAGGTGTCCCACGGGTGCGTCCGGCTGTACGTGGAGGACGCAAAGTGGCTCTATTACTACGCTTGCCCCGGCACGACCATAAACATCAGCGCAACCGAGCCGAGCAACCGCGATTTGCGCAAAGCACTGAAGACCAAACTCTCGTTTTCGGAGTACAACGAGTTTCAGAAAAAGATTGCGGACGAACTGGAAGAGCTGCCAAACCGGCGCGCCTGGGTAACGGTTGCCGGCGCGCGGATTCGCAAGGGCAGCGGGAGTTCGTTTGACTCCATTTCGCGGCTCAGCGTGGGGGACGAGGTAGAGGTGCTGCTGGACAGCGAGGTCTGGGTGAAAGTTCGCTTTGAGAAGCACGAAGGTTATGTGCTGCGCGGGTATTTGAGCTACACGCAGGGTGCGATGGACACCAAGCCCGACGCGGACATTTTACGCACCACCGAGTGGCTTTTAACAGAGCCAAACGCCGAGGCGGAGCGAATCTGCAAAATGCCCGCGCGCGTTTCCGTCCGCGTGCTGGAGACGCTGGACAGCGGCTGGACAAAGCTGCAATACCAGAACGAAACGGGTTATGTGCCGACGAATAAACTCAACAAGGGCTGGGGTGTGATCTACAACTAAACCGTACGGCTCCAGCAATTTCAACGAATCACGAATGAAACGAAAAAGTCCCCGCGCGATCATTCGCCGGGGACTTGCTTTTGTGGTTCGAATTGGAATTAGATCAATTCACGGTCGGTTGGCGATTGCGGCGGAATGGTCTCCGACGCGTAAGCGTTGGTACCCTCCAGCGGAAGCCGTCCGGTGCGCTCGAGATAAAACGCCGCCTCGGCCGCCTTCGGATAAGGCGCGAGGAATACCCAGCCAACGCCCATCGTCAGTGCGCTGAGCAGATACCAGCCGATAAAGCTCAATTTGAGCCAGAACAGTCTGGCTTTATGCCCCTGCATCAGCTGCTTGGACTGCTCAATTGCTTCCGACGCGGTCATATCCGGATGCTCGGCCATCAGATAGGGCGCGAGCGCGTAGCGGAACGACGCGACGATACCGGGAACGATGAAAAGCAACGTCCAGAGAAAGATCTTGACGAACATCAAAAAGCGCAGCAACAGCGCGTTGCCAAAATAGGAAAAGCGCGAAAAGATGGTCTCCATCCTAGGACGTTCGCTGCTTTCGAACAGTTGAACGTTTAGCAGGTCGTAGCCGAGTTCCACCGCGCTACCGACAATGAACAGCGCGATGCCGTACACGGCTGCAAAACTCGCTAACGCGGAGAACGCAGCCACCAATGATTGAAATACGGCCACGCCGGTCTCCGGATCGAGCCGGACGAAGAAGTTTTGCATCTGCTGAATGTCATCCGAATTGATTCGGAAAGAGACGTTTCCTCCGCCGCCGTAGCCGCCAATAATTCCGACGATCAGCGCCGCAAGCACCGTCCACCAGTACCGTCCGCGCAGAATGTTCCACGCGGTATCCCGAAATTCTTTTGCAGTTCGCATCTGATATCCCCCCCAATTTAAGAATCATGGTGCGGCACCTTGCCGAGCGCAGGTACGTCGGATTCTCTTACTCGCAGTTGTCGACCCCGACCCAGAACTTGTCGAGCAGCTGAATCGGACGGTAGGCCATTTTGGAATAGCGCAGGCTTTCCTCGCCGGAGTCGTCCTCACGGTTGATGTGGAGCGTGTCCGCTTCCACGGCGTAGCGCGCAAACATGGAGACGATTGCCTGATAGGAGCCTGCGTAATCGACGCGTGCCTTTTCCACGTGGCAATACAGCGTGTCGCCGACCACCTCGCCAACGGAAAGCGCGACGATGGTTCCCGCAACATCGATGTAGCCCGCCTTTTGCCCAAGCGTGAGCGAATGCGCGAGGAGCTCCTTGGCGCGCAGCATCTCCTCCGCCTCAATGACCTTGTCCAGCGGAACGTGGTGCTCATACTCGTCCAGAAACGCCACGGCGTTCGGCAGTGTTTCCTCCGTAACGGGAACGAACACCGCGGATGGATTGTCCTTAAGGAAGCGATTCAGGTGGTTGCGCTGGGTGTGGTACTTTTTACCCGGAAAATCGATCAGATCGCTCGCGTTGTAGAGATAGTCCGCCCAGTCGCGGTGCGTCGAGATCGTTGCCCGATCGCCGTAGCGCGCACGCAGAACCTCCATGCCAGCTTCGGGCACCGCGCAAAAGCAGAGCTTTGCGCCGCTCTCGGCGGCATACGCTTCAATCGCGTCCAGCGCGGCGGAAACGTCGCCCGCGCCAACGGGGTAAACAAAGTACTCGCCGTCGCCCGGATAGGTTGCGCGCATTATGAGCTGATTCTCCGCAATGGCGAAGGACGAATGCAGGTACGCGCGCCACTGAAAGACGGCGCCGAGCGTATAGTCGCAGGTACGAAACGACTGCGCGCCAAGATATGGGCGCAAGGTAGCTGCGTTTTGCAGCGTAATTGGTGAAAAAGACAACATAACTCCCCTAGTACTGTCACATACACGAAAACGAGCCGCACGTGCGGCTGGCCGAATGTATTCGTAATCTTCAGTATCATACCACGGTTTGTTCCAATCGGCAATCGCCTTGGAGCGCTGCCGCTGCCAAAACCCGTGACAAACCGGTAACAAAATACGTCGCGCCTGTGAAGGGCACTGCGTTTGCGCCGGAATCGACATATTAGAGCAGAATAATCCACAATACGTGAAAAAACGACAGGAACCGATTTATATCGTAGAAAATATTTTCCGAAAACAGGCGGATTTCACAAAGTATGTATGGCAAAAACCGTAAAGTAGCGTATAATATACGTACAAACGTTCGCAACAAGCGAACGGCGGGAGGAATGCATGCAGACTACACCACTAACTCGCCTTCGCGCGGAGGCAAAACGACAACTCTACAATTATCGCAGGAACACGTCGCGCACTTACAAAAGCCCGGCGCAACGCGCGCAGATCAGCGCGTCGCAGGACTGGAGCGGCGCAATCGACGCGGCGCGCGCGTATTTTCGCGCGACCGATCCGCTCAAGGAGCAATTTATGGTTCGCCTGTTCGGGCTGGAGACCGCCATTCCGCGCAACCAACTCACGCGGGCAAGGATGGTGCAGCTACAAGCGGAGCTCTGCGTCACCGAGTCTACGCTCTACAAATGGCGCGAGGATATCTTTGAAATCGTACTGTACGCGGCGATTGAGTGCGGCCTGATTCACCCGTTTGGACTTGCGCGCAAAGCGGACGAACCCGTATTCGAGCAGTTTGGCTGCGATTGAC
>DAIRTE010000015.1:0-12733 GCA_036804025.1 Clostridia bacterium
TGCCGGCGACGTCGCCAACGTTGTCGCCAACGTTGTCCGCGATGACGGCGGGGTTGCGGGGATCGTCTTCCGGAATGCCCAGCTCGACCTTGCCAACAAGGTCCGCGCTGATGTCGGCGGTCTTGGTGAAGATACCGCCGCCCGCCTTTGCGAACAGGGCCAGCGAGCTCGCGCCGAAGCTGAAGCCGAGGATCGTGGTCGCATCGCCGGTGAGCAGGTAAACAACCGTTACACCGAGGAGGCTCGCGCCGACAACCGCCATACCCATGACGGCGCCGCCACGGAAGCCAGCCATGAAGGACGGCTTAATGCCCTTCTGCGCGGCTTCTGCACTGCGGCCGTTCGCGATGGTTGCCACTTCGAGGCCGATCTTGCCCGCGATGGCGGAGATCGTCGTACCGAAGAGATACGCAATGACCATCTGGAGGTTCATCAGAATGTTGCCCTTCCAGATCGGTGAGGGCAGGAACACGAAGATCAGCACTGCAGCGACGGCTGCAAACTTCGCAAGAACGGTGTATTCCTTGCGCAGGAAGGTGCGCGCACCGGCACGGATGAGGCCGGTAGCCTTGATAATCTTCTGGTTTTCGCAGGGTTGACGCTTAACCCACAGATAGAGCCATACGGCAAATGCGAACGCCAGGAGAGCGACGAGAATTGACCCGTACATGATGAGTTTTTCCATATTACTATCTCCCTTTATTGTTCCGCTTGCGTCGCGGTTTGTTCCGTTTTAGATCGCGTGCTTACGCGTTGTCACCGGAGCGCTTCTTCTTTTTGATCGGGTTCGTAATCAGGTTGAGCAGGGTGATCGTGATGATGATCGCAGCCGTGACAATGAAGATGCCCAGCATGCCTAGACCCAGAATCCGCAATGTGTCGCTGAGTGGGGCTACTGTATCGAGAGCCATAATATTAATCTCCTCTCTTTATTTCGCGATGAGGCTGAGCAGAACGCCGCCCGCGATGACCGATGCAATCTGTCCGGCGACGTTTGCGCCCGCGGCATGCATCAGCAGGTGGTTCTGGTTGTCTTCCGCAAGGCCAATCTTATGCACCACGCGGGAAGCCATCGGGAAGGCGGAGATGCCCGCCGCGCCGATCATCGGGTTGACCTTCTTCTTGACGAAGAGGTTCATGACCTTGCCAAAGACCACGCCGCCTGCAGTATCGAAGATGAACGCCACGAGGCCGAGGCCGAGGATCATGAGCGTACGGAGCGTGATGAACGACTCCGCCTGCATGTTCGCCGCAACGGTGAGGCCGAGCAGCAGGGTGATCAGGTTCGCGAGCACCTTCTGCGCGGTCTCCGACAGGGAGCCGAGCACGCCGCACTCACGAATCAGGTTGCCAAACATCAAAAAGCCGACCAGCGCGACCGAGCGCGGCGCGAAGACACCGGCAATCACCGTAACGATGATCGGGAAGAGAATCTTCGTTGCCGGGGAAACGGCGCTGCCGGAATATTCCATGCGAATCCGGCGTTCATGTTTCGTGGTGAGCAGTTTGATGACCGGCGGCTGGACAATTGGCACCAGCGCCATATAGGAATACGCCGCAATGATGATCGGCCCTAAATAGTTGGAATGCAGATAGTTGGCAACGAAGATGGAGGTCGGGCCGTCCGCCGCGCCGATGATGGCGATGGACGCCGCGTCCTTGAGCGGGAAGCCGAGCAGCGAAGCCGCAACAAGCGTTGCAAAGATGCCGAACTGTGCCGATGCACCGAAGAGCATCAGTTTCGGGTTGCTTAAAAGCGGCTCAAAATCGATCATCGCGCCGATGCCGATGAACAGCAGCAGCGGGAAAAGCTCGTTGGCGATACCGCCGTCGAAGAGGACGTTCAGCACGCCGATCTCTTTTACGCCGTCGATGACCTGCGTAATTGCGCCGGACATCGGGATGTTCACGAGAATCGCGCCAAAGCCCATTGGGAGCAGCAGCGAGGGTTCCATGTCTTTTTTGATCGCGAGATAAATCAGGATCCCGCCGATCGCCCACATGACGACCTGCTGCCAGGTAAGGTTGGAGAAGTTCTGAAAAATAGCTTCCATATCGTTCGCCTTTCATATAAATAAAACTGACTCAGATGGATAAATAGGATTTACTAGATATGTACCAAATTAGGTCTTTTATATCATAACATACGCATTTAAAAGAGTAAACACTAAAATTTTAACGAATAGTTTGCAATTTTAAGATAGACAAATTTCAATCTTACTTGAATTTTGGTTTCTGTTCTGGAAATACACACGAAAGTACAAATCAAAGAATTATTCTCTGCGCTTTCCTGCAACGGCCGCGCCAAAAACGACATCTGCCCGCGACTGCAATCGCGGGCAGATGTCCACAGCCAGGCGCGGCATGCTCAAACACAGCAAATCGCGCAAGGAGCGCGCGCCGATTTTCCGAAGAAAGCCGAATCTCGCGCTACCGCTACAGTATCAAACGCGGGCACGCACGTCAAGGAAAAGCGCTTAATTTCGCGCATTTTCATTGGATTTTTAGTAATTTTGGAGAGGATTGATGGCTCCGGATCACCGGCGATCTATGCTATACTCACCATAGGAAGAATTCTTTGAAAAGAGGGGCTGCTTCATGCATACGGTCATTGACTGGCTTCTGGATGGCGACGTCTCCATTCAATACATGACGCACCATCTTCTGCTGCATTCGAGCGAAAACGTACAACAGCAATTGCGGCAAAGAATCCCGCTGGAGGGGTTTGGCGCGCGCCTGCTCGCCTGTCGAAGCGAGAGCGGGCATTGGGGACGGCATTACTACCAGCCCAAATGGACCAGCACGCACTATACCCTGCTGGATTTGAAGAATCTGTGCGTTCCGGAAACGCTCGTTCCCTGCCGCGAGATGGTCGACCGAATGTTTCGGGAATGCCTTCTGGAAAACGGCGGGCTCGACCTCAGCAAATATGAGCATCCGAGCGACGTTTGCGTGGATGGAATGGCGCTGAACTATGCGTCTTACTTCTGCCCGGAGGAAGCGCTTCTGGATCGGTTGGTCGACTTTCTGCTCCGCGAGCAGAAGCCCGACGGCGGCTTTACGTGGGATTTGCAATCCGGCGTTGGCGATCCGCATACGACGATCTGCGTTCTGGAAGGGTTCGCTCAGTACCGCGCCTCTGTCGGGCGAGCCGACACCGATATTCGCGCGGCAAGCGACCGCGCCGTCGAGTTTTTGCTTCGAAACGGGTTGTTCGCACAAAACGCCGATCCCCGGTTTCAAAAGCTCGCTTATCCCTATCGCTATCGCTACGATCTGTTGCGCGCTCTGGAGTTCTTTGCCACAGCAGGCATTTCCTACGACGCGCGCATGCGTCCCGACATCGAATGGCTGGAGGCAAAGCGGCGGGCGGACGGGCTCTGGTATCTGGAGCATCAGCACAAGGGAAGCGTACATTTCGTTCTGGAAGAAACCGGCAAACCCAGCCGCTTCCTCACGCTCAAGGCGCTCTGTATCCTGGACTTTTTTCAGCGATTACCGAATCTAAACTGACAAATCGCTATCGCTTTCGACTTTGGAACGTTTCGAACAATTCGCATATTCCTCACTTCTTGCGTAGAAAAACATATACTGCTGCAGCGCGCCCGCGATGCCGGGATACCGCTCCAGCGGAAACACACCGCCGTATTCGTGTTCAACGATGCGGTTGATCCAAACGTCCCGCGGAAAGCGTCCGAGACGATGGTAGCCAAAGAGCATCACGCAGTTCGCCACCTTCTCCCCAACGCCCGGAACCGCGAGCAGCGCCTGTATCAATTCATCATCCGGCAGATTTGATATTTGGATCAAATCCAGCGCGCCGCCGGCGACGAGCCGCGCCGCCGCGGAAACGTATTTCGCGCGGTACCCCAGAGAGCAGTCCAGCAGGCAGCGCTCGTCCTGTGCGGCAAGACGCTCGGCGGAGGGGAACGCAAAGAATCGCTCCCCCGCGCTCTCAATCGGCTCGGCATAGCGCGAGCAGAGCGCCTCAACGCAGTACCGAATCGCGGGGATGTTCTTGCGCTGCGAGAGGATGAACGTGATCAACATCTCCCAAGGATCCTGCCGGAGCATGCGAATGCCGCGCCCATAGTCGCAGGCGCGATTAAGAAACGCGTCGCTTGGGTCGGCGCTGGCGCGAATGCCCGCGTAGTCCCGCTTTAAGTCAAAATAGTCCCGCCAGAGCGCGTCAAAGTCCGCCTGCGAGCAGTCCAGTTCGCAGCACTGCGGCGTTTCGCGCAATCGCAGCACGCGCCCAAGCGCAACGAGCGTGTAGCCGCCCGTCGCATTCGGGTTCATGCGGAAGCACTGCCCGCTCTCGGCGATCTTTTTCAGGTTAAAATCGGAATTCTGTATGTAGATCATTGCTCTATTATAACCGATTGTCCTTCTCGTTGCGCAAATACAAAACAGGCGCCCGAACACTCGGACGCCTGCTGTTGATTCTGTTGCGTTAAACCCGATCGAACGCCTGCGCGAGATCGGCGAGGATGTCGTCGATGTGCTCGGTGCCAATCGAGAGCCGGATCGTCGTCGGCTGGATGCCAACAAAGAGCAGCTCCTCCTCACTCATCTGCGAATGCGTCGTCGACGCGGGGTGGATTACCAGCGACTTCACGTCCGCAACGTTGGCCAGCAGCGAGAAGAGCTCCAGCGACTCGGTGAACTGTTGCGCCTGTTCGCGCGTTCCCTTGAGCTCAAAGGTAAAGATGGACGCGCCGCCGTTGGGATAGTACTTGTTGTAGAGTTCTTTTTCGCGTCCCGTCGCGAGCGAAGGGTGGTTTACCTTTTGCACCTTCGGGTGCTTGTTCAAAAACTCGACCACCTTAAGCGCGTTCTCCACGTGCCGCTCGACGCGAAGCGAAAGCGTCTCGACGCCCTGCAGCAGCAAAAACGAGTGGAACGGCGAGATGCAGGCGCCGGTGTCCCGCATGAGCGTGGTGCGAATCTTGGTTACATACGCCGCCGCGCCCACCGCGTCCGCAAACACAATGCCGTGGTAGGACGGATTCGGCTTGCTCAAGCCGGGGAACTTGTCGTTCTGCTTCCAGTTGAACTTGCCGCTGTCGACGATCACGCCGCCAATCACCGTGCCATGCCCGCCGATGAACTTCGTCGCCGAGTGGACGACGACGTCCGCGCCGTGCTCGATGGGGCGGAAGAGGTACGGCGTTGCAAACGTGTTGTCGATGATCACGGGAATTCCGTTTTCATGCGCAATGACCGAAATCGCGTCCAGGTCGAGAATGTCCGAATTCGGGTTGCCGAGCGATTCCAGATACAGCGCCTTCGTGTTCGGGCGAATCTCCTTGCGGAAATTCTCCGGGTCGCTGCCGTCCACAAACGTGGTCTCGATGCCGAGATCCTTGAGCGTGTTGGCAAAGAGGTTGTAGGTGCCGCCGTAGAGCGTTTTGGACGAAACGATGTGGTCGCCCGCCGCCGCAATGTTGAGCACCGCGTAGGTCACCGCCGCGGAACCGGAGGACGTTGCCAGTGCGGCGACGCCGCCTTCCAGCGCAGCAATGCGCTGCTCAAACACGTCGCTCGTCGGATTCATGAGCCGCGTATAGATGTTTCCTCCCTCGGTCAGCGCAAAGCGCGCCGCCGCCTGCGCGGAATCCTTAAATACATAGGAAGTCGTCGCGTAGATCGGAACCGCGCGTGCGTCCGTCGCGGGATCGGGCTGCTCCTGGCCTACGTGTATCTGCAGGGTTTCGAATTTCAGTTTCTGTGCCATAAGAATTTGTTTCCTTTCCAATTCTCTTGTTGTTGATGCTGCGCTCCCATCGGGGTTCCTGCTAACTCATCAACAATGGCACATTCGACCCATACGACCAGATGCGGCGATTTCCGCCTGTAATCGAAGCGATAATCGAGGATTGCTCTTCGCCTTCATGCGCGTTTCCCGCCTTTCTCAACCGTATTGAGCGAATTATACGTTGATATGCATATAATGTCAATAGGTTTTCTATGTATTTGGCAAGATTGTTTTTATCGTCCTTCCGTCAGGAAAGCTTCATATGGAACGCACCTTCGCCGCTCGCTTCAACAAACCGCGTGGTGCTGTTTTTCCCCTTGTCCTTCGAGCGGTACATCGCGCGATCCGCCTTTTCAATCAACTCGTCAATCGGTTCCGTTCCCTCCATCAGGCCGATGCTCAGCGTCATATGAAACGTCGAACCGTTGCCGGAGAAGGTCAGCGCGTTGGCGCAGCTGCGAATGCGCTCCGCAACGAGGAATGCGTCCTCCGCACCCGTGTCGTCCAGAATCACAACAAACTCGTCCCCGCCGAAGCGAATCATTTCGTTTGTGTTGCGAACCGTGCTCTTGATGCACGCGGCGAGCTGGCGCAGCACCTCGTCCCCAACCAGATGACCATACCGATCGTTGATCGCTTTAAAGTCGTCCACGTCGATGAACAGCAGCGAGCGGCGGCGCGCGGACGGCTCCGTTTCCTCGCCATATTTCTCCCAGAGATATTGCTTGTTGAACATACCCGTCAACGAATCAATCGTGGACTTCTCCAGCAGCTCTTCCTTCTCCTGCTCCATCCGCTGGTGCGCCTGGGTCAGGTCGGTCAGCAACAGCAGCTTCGTGGTGCCGCGTTCCTCCTCCTCGAAGGGATACTGCGTGAGTTCGAGATAGCGCGTCTGCCCGTTGACCGTATATTCCACCGGATGGCGCTGATAGTCTGTTTCAAACCGGTAGTCCGGCAGATAGTTGGTCACCAGATCCCCCGCGTCGAGGTTTTCGTCCTGCAAGACCTGCCTGCCGTTGTTGTTGACGCTCACGATGCGGCCGGACCTGTTGACGATCAGGATTCCTTCGCTCGCGTTGAGAAACAGGTTTCGATAGATATAGTCCGAGCGGAGGTTTAATAGGCGATAGCGCATAATCGAGATAAAGATCGCAAACACGAAGATCGCGATGGCGTAATACATCAGATACAGCTCATCCTTCATGTGAAAGACCGCGGGCAGCACATATTCGGAAAGCACGCTAACCACGAGCGCAAGGCCAATGCCATAGAGAATGTAGCGCAGCTGCGCCCGCTGGCGGGCATCCTTGGTTCGAATGAGCTGCTGAAATACGAGAAAGAGCGCGTAGATCGCGGGCAAGCTGAACGTAAACGACATCAGCGGCGCAACAACGGGCGTCGTCATGCGCCAAAACGTGGGATCGGAATAGTCAATCGGGTAGAGATAGCGAATGACCACCGTCAGGGTGTTTAGCCCCAGCGCAAGATAAAACAACCAGTCGAGCCGCTTTTTGAGCAGCCGATAGACAAAATACAGAAACGTAATGGCGAGGTACATCATGCTCAGCCAGTAGACCGTCTTGGCAATCAGGCTGACGAGGCTGCCGTCCCCAAAGGAATTGAGATAGTTCAGAAACATCCAGATCAAAATGTTGCTCAAAAAGACAAGGAACGATTGGTTGACCTTGTCGTGGCTGCGATTGAGGAACACAAATGTCCAGATGAACATCATCAATCCGTAGATGAAGACGAGCAGAATCAACTGCAACATGACATATTCTCCCGATATACCATAAGAAGCGCAATTTGCTTGTAGTATATGATATACCGTCCGTGAACGCAACCGATCGTGCAAGATTCCTGTTTTTTACCACAATTATATGGGTTCTCATTCGATCGACAGGTGGATTTTCGCTGACGATCAACAAGATTCCTGTTTTTTTATAATTATATGGGTTCTCATTCGATCGACAGGTGGATTTTCGCTGACGATCAACAAGATTTCTGTTTTTTTTTATAATTATATGGGTTCTCATTCGATCGACAGGTGGATTTTTGCGAACGATCAAATCGTTGTCTTTCCATTCGCGTTTTTATCAAGCACGATTGATGAATCGCTGAACCCGATTTGATGCCGCAGCGTCGTAAACAATCAAATCGCCCGTTTCATCACGGTTTTTGTGTTTTTCTCGTTTAACATCCATTTTACCGGCTCCCCTGCGCGCGTTTAACAATCGATTGATACGATTCAAACAAAAAGAAAGAAATGAGAGGAGCCCAATCAAGATGAAACGAGTTCGTCTTCTCCCGATCCTCGCCGCGGCAGCGCTGCTGCTCGCCGCCCTCCCGCTCGGCCTGTCCGCCGCCAGCGCAAACGCCCCCGACGCCGCGCGCGCCGGCCTGACCAGCCCCGTTGCCAACGAGGCCGAAGCGGCCAACGTCAAAACGCCGAAGTACGTGTTCCTGTTCATTGGCGACGGCATGACCTATCCGCAGTTCCAGTCTGCCTCCGCCTACCTGAGCATCAACGCGGAAAAGGACACCATCCTGAGCAAGAACGAGCTGCTCAACTTCATGACCTTCCCGGTTGCCGGTTCGGCCACGACCTATGACTCGACCTCGTTCTGCCCGGATTCCGCTTCCACGGCAACCTCGATTGCCAGCGGTCACAAGACCTACAGCGGCGTGCTCAACATGGACGTGTCGAAGACCAAGAGCTACAAGACGATTGCCGAAACCCTGAAAAACGACTTTGGCTACAAAATCGGCATTCTCTCTTCGGTCAACCTCAACCATGCAACCCCGGCGGCGTTCTACGCGCACCAGGCCAGCCGGAACAACTACTACGAGATCGGCCTTGAGCTGATTGCCAGCAACTTCGACTATTTCGCGGGCGGCGCGCTGCTCAAGCCCACGGGCGATAAGGAAGACGTTGCCCAGCCGGACCTCTACGAGCTAGCCGCTTCCGCGGGCTACAAGGTCGTCAAGACGCAGGCCGAAGCGCAGGCGCTCAGCGCCGACGCGGGCAAGGCAATCGTCATTGCCGAAGACCTCGCGGACAGCAAGTCGATGAACTACGAAATCGACCGCGCAAGCACCGCCTGGGCACTCAAAGACTATGTGCAGCAGGGCATCACGATGCTCAACAACGACACCGGCTTCTTCATGATGGTTGAAGGCGGCAAGATCGACTGGGCCTGCCACGCGAACGACGCGGGTTCCACGATTCACGACGTGCTTGCCCTTGCGGACGCGGTTCAGGTTGCGATTGACTTCGCGGCCGAGCACCCGGACGATACGCTGATTCTCGTCACCGGCGACCACGAAACCGGCGGTCTCTCCATCGGTTTTGCGGGCACGAACTACTCCACCTACCTCAAGAACATCAATAGCCAGAAGATCTCCTACGCCAAGTACGACGCAGACTATGTAGCCAACTACGTAGAAAAGAAGGTTCCGTTTGACCAGGCGATGGCGGACGTTTCGGCGCTCTTCGGCCTCGTGCCGCCCGCCGACGCGGACAAGGCCGCGAGCTCGACGCTGGTGCTGACCGACTACGAAGTCGGCGAGCTCAAGAAGGCCTACGACCTGACCTTAAAGGGCGGTTTCGGTACGGACGCAAACGGCAAGTCCCTGCAAACGCAGGAAGAGTATGTGCAGTATGGCACCTACACCCCGTTCTCCGTCACCGTCACCCACCTGCTCAACAACAAGTCCGGCATCAACTTCGCCTCCTACTCGCACACCGGTCTGCCCGCGGCGGTCTATGCCACCGGCGTTGGCTCCGAGCTCTTCGGCGGCGGATACGACAACACGGACCTCTACAACAAGATGGCTTCCCTGTTTGGCATGTAACGGTCAAAAAACCCTGAACGCACTCGAACGCGGCGTCCGCCCATCCGGCGGGCGCCGTGTGCGATTCGATCCCAATGAAACATGAGGTGTTTACACTTGAAGAACCTAAAGCAAAAGCGAAACTGGCTCTCCTCCGTCGTCTGCCTCGCATTGATTGCGGTGCTTATGCTGCTGCCAACAGGCTTTGAACACGCGGGCGCGGGCCGCCCGGCAAACGAGGAGCGCGTACCCGCGCGCATTCTCTCCACCGACGACAGCACGATTAAGGACACCGGCCTCGTCCGCTCCGGCGAGCAGAGCTGTCTTGTGCTGCTGCTTGGCGGAACGCACAAGGGTGAAACCTACCGCGCCGGAAACATGCTCAACGGCTCCTTTGAGCAGGACAAAATCTACAAGACGGGCGAACGTGCGCTCGTGCTCGTGAGTACGGATCAAGGCGAAATTGCCTCCGTGAGCATGATTGACCACTATCGCATCGACGGCGAACTCTACCTGCTGCTGGCGTTCTTTGCGCTGCTGGTGCTGTTTGCGGGCTGGATGGGCCTGCGCTCCGTGCTGTCGTTCATCCTCGCGGTGCTCGCCATCTGGAAGGTGCTCGTGCCCTGCTGCCTGAACGGCATGAATCCGATTCTAATCGGCGGGCTGATTACGGCCGTGCTCACGATTCTCATCATCTCGCTCGTATTCGGTTTTAACCGAAAGTCGCTCGCCGCGTGCCTGGGCGCGATTGCAGGCTTGACCGTCACCGCCGCGCTGGGCATTGTCTGCACCAACGCGTTTCACATTCACGGCGCAGTCATGTCGTTTTCCGAAAGCTTGCTCTACAGCGGCTATGAAAACCTGAATCTGACGCAGATCTTTATGGCGAGCATCTTCATTGGCTCCAGCGGCGCCATGATGGATCTCTCGGTGGACATTGCCGCCGCGGTCAACGAAGTCGTGCAAAAGCGCCCCGACCTGAACCGTTTTGAAGCGACGATGAGCGGTATGCGCGTTGGTCGCGCGGCGATGGGAACGATGACCACCACGCTGCTACTCGCGTACTCCGGCAGTTTTGTCGCGCTGCTGATGGTCTTTATGGCGCAGGGCACGCCGCTGATCAATATTTTGAATTACAAATACGTTGCCTCCGAAATGATTCATACCATCGTAGGCTCGTTTGGGCTGGTTGCCGCCGCGCCCCTGACGGCGGTTGCCTCCGGCCTCCTGTTGGCGCATCCGGAGCAGGCCGTGCAAGCCGAAACAGCTCCAATCAAAGAGTAACCAAGCAGACAAAAAAAAGCAGCACGCCGGATGGAAGTTTCCGCGCGTGCTGTTTCTTGCTTCTATCGCTCAGCTTATACCCGGTACACGACCTCAAAGTCCTCAAACACCACCGGCATATCCTCGGAGAATTCGTATCCCAGCGCTTTGCCGTCCTCGGTAAAGAACCGCGTGTGCCCCTGCTGCCAGGACTCAAGCGAGTCATCCTCCCCTTCGCGTGAACAGATTTCGAACGTAACCTCACGAAACGGCAGAATCGTTACGGCGGTCGTTTCAATTACGCAGCGAGGAACCCCTGCCCAGTCGGTCACGATGGACAGACTGCCGGGCTTGGGCAGTTCCATTTGCTCCGCCGCGAAGGCATATAGGCTGCTCGCGGTTGCTCGCTTCTTTCCCGCAAGAACGAGCGCCAGCAGATTGTTTGCCGAGCGTTCGTTTAAATCGAAATGAAAGCACTCGAGGTATTGAGTGTCCACGTCCCGACCTGTCTCTTCCAGAAACGTGTTCCAAAACGTCTTAACGTCCATAATCTTCTCTCCTGTTCCGCTCGTAAAGGCTCCTCCCTATCGTAACGGCTCGACGCCCGAAACGCAAGCACAGCCGCTTCACCAAGCCCCGTGCGAGCCTTTTCGTGATTTGGTTACGGTTTCTCCGGAGAGAATCCGGTAATCTTGTATCATTCTTATATGTTGAGGTGTGCACTTGAGTAACAACTTTTTCAGTTCGCTCTTCGGCAACGAGCCGGAGGAGCAGCCCGCCGCGGCGGACGCTATCATTCGCATCAACAAGCATCGCTGCCCGCAGAACCATCCCTGTCCCTCCGTTCGCGTTTGCCCCGTACAGGCGCTCTCACAGGTCGGATACGGCGCTCCGGTTGCCGATATGGACAAATGCATCAAATGCGGCAAGTGCGTTCGCTATTGCCCGATGGGCGCGATTTCGCTCGGCTGATGGAGTCCCGAATTTCCATGTACTGGAGGTGTTCCCATGAAAAAACTATTTGCGTTTCTCTTCGCTTCGTTCCTCTTTCTCTCCTTTTCCGGCTGCGCCGTTTCGGCACCGCCCGCGGAGCCAACGCCAACCTCGAAACCGGCGGAGTATCATAAGATTTCCGCGGCGGACGCAAAGGCGCGTTTGGACAGCGGCGACGAGCTGATTTTGCTCGACGTGCGCACGAAGGAGGAATTCGACGCCGGCCATATCGCAGGCGCGGTGCTCCTGCCGAACGAAACGATTCTCGATTCGCAGCCGGACGCCCTGCCCGACTTGAACGCGGAGATTTTGATCTACTGCCGTTCCGGCAACCGCAGCGCACAGGCGGCGAACAAGCTCATTGCGATGGGCTATACAAACGTCTATGACTTCGGCGGCATCATCGACTGGCCCTATGAAGTCGTAACCGAGTGACCGGGCGTTTGATTTCGTTTTTCCTTCCTGATTGAACCGAAAGATCCTGTTCCTTCCAGCAAAGAACCACCCTTGATTGAGTGGTTCTTTGTGTTGATTGCGTTTGATTTTTCATGTGGCTCAGCTACACGTTGCCGCGCCTTCCGATACAAAACTTTATTTGGGCGTTGCTTCCGCGTTCGGCGTATCCGTTGGCGCTTCCGTTGGAATCGGCGTGGGCGTCGGGGTCGGCGCGGGCGTGGGCGCGGGTGTTGCCTGCGCAAGGGCGGTCAGCTCGGTTACCTGTCTGGACAAATCGTCCAGTTGCGCCGCAAACGTGCTCTGCGGCGGGAGCAGCTGCTGCTCAATCTGGTTCGCCAAGCCGTCCTGACCCATTTTGAGTAATATGCCGCCAAGAATCATACCGAGAATCGCCAGCGCGCTCAACACGATGGCAATCATCGGCAGCGG
>DAIRTE010000015.1:12833-34920 GCA_036804025.1 Clostridia bacterium
GAATCATACCGAGAATCGCCAGCGCGCTCAACACGATGGCAATCATCGGCAGCGGCGACTTCTTCTCCCTGCGATGTGAAGTCGAAACGACCGTGCCGTCGATGGCGACGACTCGTTGGTTCGCCATCTCGCGCATATCCCCGTTCAGTTCCTTCGCCGTTTGCTCCAGTTTGTCCGCGCGCTTCGACAGGCGTTCCATCTCCTCGCGGATGCGGCTCACCATGCGCTGGCTTTCATTCGCCTGCTCAAGCTGACGCTTCATTGCCTCAACCTGTCCGTTAAGGCTGTTGAGCATGCGGGTGGTGTCGGTCTGCATCAGCTCCAGCCGTTTCTGCATGTCGCCAATCGGCTTGGACGGATCCCTTTTGTCCATCGCCGCGTGCAGTTCCGCAGCCTGTGCCTGCGCCGCTTCGCGATTGCTCGTTAACTGCTGCTGAAACGCGCGCATGCCCTGCTCAACCGCCTGACTCAGCGCGGTGAGCTTCTTTTCCTGCTCCGCTGCCTGGCCTGCCGCGGTTTGAACCGTCTGCAACGCGGAATCGATGGACGAGCGCAGCTCGCCCTGCTTTTGTTCCAGCGATTCGAGATGCTCGCGGTGGCTGTTTGCAAAGTCCACCTGGCTCTTTCGCACCGCTTCCATCGCGGTGTTTTGCTCGGCGGCGGTTTGCTGAAGCTTTTCTTCCAACCCCGTTTTCAGCTCGAGAGCGTTTTGTTCGAGGCCGGTTTTCAGGGTTCCAACGCCCTGCGTCAGACCGCGATAATGATTCTCCAGCTCGGTTTCCAGCTTGCCCAACATCTCTTCCTGCTGTTTCGAAGATGTATCAAACTGGGCTTTCAGAGCTTCCACATCGCTTAGTAATTTCCCAAAGTCCATATGTTAGCCTCTTTCGATTGAATTCTAGAATTCAGTTTTGTGTTTCACCGATCGGGTTTGCTGTTGATTGATGAAATTGAACTATATTCCCCAAAAAGTCGCTTGTTTTTGCTTGAATTCGAGAGATCAAGGTATCTTCGCGTTTGTTCATTTTCGTGTTTTGATCAGCAACCTGCCATATAAACGGGGGAGTCAATTGAACCGACTTGTTGTAGCAGTTATAGTTTGCTTTCATCGCTTCAAATTCATCATCTGTCAACGCAAAGTTCTTCAGCCGAACGCGCATGTAAGCCAAGTGTTTCGGGCGAATCTCCTCGCTCATCTTCGTTTCCATAAAATCGAAGAACAGCTCTTCCACGCCACCTGCCACACTCAACAACGCGGGCAACCGCGCACAGAACTCGGCATTATAGCTCTCCATGCCTAGAATATAGGTGCCCTCATGCAATTCGCGGAGCTGCATGAAGGTCGAAATGCTCTTGTCCCACTTTGGTTGCTTCCACCAGAACGATTTGTCCTCGTCCATGCACTCCATCAACTTGGCAAAGTCGGTTTGGATTGTTTTGGTGGCCTCTTCGTTGTGCCGCGAAAGCTCATCCCGCTGTGCGTTGTATTGCTGCGTCCATTCCTTTGTCTCCGATGTTTTATCTGGCTTATCTGTAGGCGGATGAAACTCATTTCGACCGTCCTGCGTCAATGAAATCCCAGGCCAGACCTGCGTATTTGGAATAGACGAGGTCGCTCCATCCCCCTCCAGAATCAATACCGGTCGCTCCGCGGTCCCCGAAAACGGCTGGCTGGTAACAATCAGCTGTGCAGAGGAAAGACGATCCAGATCGTCCTGGCAACGGCCGGTTGTAACATCAATCTGGTAGCGATGTCCAGCCGGAATCAGCTCAAACAGTTCCCGCAGCAAGGGACGAAAATAATCCTTCTGGTATTCACGGTCGCGCTCCACCAGAAGCACTTTTCTTCCGTTGCAAAGAAGGACGACGGCGTGCATCAATACTTTGAGCCGTTGTTCGCTCAATTGTTTGACTTCCCGACGAGGATGCTCAGCTAACGAGAAAATCTCGTCGTTCGTCGGTCGGGTCGCGCGATGAATCGCCTCTTCCTGCACAAAGTTTCTTCCGAACACCTCTTGCAGATAGACAGCGCCGTCCAGCAAATCCTCGCGCGGAACGATAAACATCTGCGTAAACTGCGAGTCCCGTCCCACCGCCTGCTTTTGCGAAATGCCATAGCAGACGAATGATATCCCTGCGACAGAACGCATAACGCTCGTAAACACGCCGGAAGTGTATTCTGTTTTTCCGCCATAGAGCTGGAATACATCGCGGGAAACGCGCATTACTTCTTCTGTATAAGGCAGACCCGCGCCGCCAGAAAACACCGTCATCTCCCGTGTTACATTCACGCCAAGGGAGTTGCCCATGTAGTCCTGCTCGCGCGAGCCAATGATGTTGCAATATGCTCTAACCATTTCGATCCTCTGAATCTTCTTTCGCTCGTTTAATCGTGCAAAGGCTCGCCCTGTGTCTTTGCCTTGGCAACCTCGGCTAGATAACTCCGCTTATGAAAACCCGCAAACAACGCCGGTTCCTGTAAAATTTTGAAGAATCTCTTATCATATCGATGCGGGTTAACAAACATACGGGCAATTGCCTGTATATCCGTTTCGTTCGTATGGTAGTCGTGAATACTCAGATGACGGCAGTCCATTGGCGGAAGCGGCGCTCGATCTTTGATTCGAGACGGAATCTCCCGATCACCAATCATCCGCATCATCCAGTCATAAATCAGGTTGATGTTTCGCGGACTTGGCTTGAACCGCAGCGGAGAATTCTCAATGTATTTTATCTCGCCGTTCACTCCCGAAAAATCAGCCAAAATACCATCGCCATTGGAATCCAGATCCTTTTTTATGATTTCAACAAGCTCAGGATAGTTCCCGTATGCCTGCTGGCAGCTCTGATAGGTGGCATCGTCTTCCATTGTTGATTGAATCATCAGTTGTATCGGGCTGCCATTTTTGATTGCCGTGTCGATTTTCCGCCGAAAAAACGGTGCATCACGGTTGACTATCATTTGATCCACAGGTTGTCTGCCATAAGCAGAGCACGTAATCGACGTATAATAAAGCTTTGCGTTTACGCTTGTCATTAAGCTTTGGAGTCTTCCGTCAATCAGCTTGCGATCCGATTCGTTCGGTAGAAGCGCCTTCAGCTGATCGCTCTCGCGAACGTTATATATCTGGTTGTACTCGCGATGGAAGAGGTACTCTTCCAGATAAGGAACATCCTTCTTGTTTTCCACGCAGGTCGTCGGTTCGTCCATCTGCATAACCGCGATTAAAATCGGGCTGGGCGTCGCCCGGTTGCCCGTTCGGGTGATGTGGTTGATGAAGTTACCGAGAGATAATTGCATGCTGCCAAAGTCACTCGCTTCAAACGCCATCAGCGAGGTACAGAAAACGTAAAGCGAGCATTCTGCAATCGCGCGGAAGTTGTTCTCCATCAGTTCCGGATTAAACTTTCCCTCGTCGTTATTAAACGCCTCACCGGAGATGTCAACAAAGGTCAGCATTCGCGCAGGGCGTTCGCCGTCCTCCAGATAAATCGTCGGATTGACTTTGTTGATTCCACGAATATTCGTCTGCTTTAACGTGAACCCATTTAAGTAACTCTTCAATTCACGCCGAAAATACGCTTCCTCGCAATCGCGAAGCAACAGTTGACATCCTGGCACCGCGTAATCCAGATATTTACACAACGCGGCGATCAGGCATGTCTTACCAACTTTTTGAAAACCAATAAATCCTATCAACGTGTGTTCGCATAAAAACGCCCGCTCCAGAATCATCGAATGGCACTGCGGGTGCTTGCATCGACGATGATCGGCGAACGAGGTATTCTGTCTTCCAGCAAACTCAAGAATGCTATAGCCGTATTGCTTGTCGTATTGAATAGTGCAGCGGCAGACTTCCCCCTCTGAACAGGCCTCGACCAAAACGCGCGAAAGGTTATCCGGTAGGCCCGGAATAACCGCAACCTGAAGGGAGATAGCGCCGTATTCTTCTTGCTCTTTCTGTGTTTTCAGCAACTCCAGAAATTTCCGATAGGCCGAATCCGCGTCCTTCTCGCGCGTGCCTG
The DNA here is from genome assembly GCA_036804025.1 of Clostridia bacterium. Lineage (GTDB taxonomy): Bacteria > Bacillota > Clostridia > Christensenellales > CAG-138 > UBA7703. The sequence goes on from DAIRTE010000015.1 coordinate 16,860, forward strand.
GGTCAAGCATATCGCCGCACTGCTCGTAGATCATGCTGATCCAGTCGAACAGCGTAATGATGGACGTACCCTTCCCTTCACTCCAGGAAAACAGGGTTTCCATCTTTTCTTTGGTTGCATAGATGGGAAACTGTGTGTAGTCACCCGGTAGCGCCCCAAAAAACGCGATTCCCGAAATATCGTAGACAACATCGTCCGGCGTCAATGGTGCGCCACAGTTCACGCAGTGGTATTCATGGTAAGTGTGCTCCGGCATCCCGTTTAATCCCTTCGTGTGCTTTTCTAGTTCCGTTTATTGTGCAGAAAGGAATCCGCTTTCGCGCTAAATCCCTTCGTAATAAGCTTTGCAGTACTCATCCATGCAGAAGCGAAACTGATCCCCTCCGCCGTCGAGCCGCCACTTTAGTTTCGGATTCAGCCTCTCGTTTCCGAGGAAAAACCGAATTCCCGTCACTTCGTTTTGCAGCCAAAGCCGAGACATATGAAACGGCGGCGCATCGCGGTTGAGTTGAAACAAGCCTTTTTCCGGAGATAGATACGGAACAAACCGCGCTTCCGTTCGTCTTGGGCCAATCAGCAGCCGTTCCCTGCCATCCGTCAGATCAATGACGCTGTTTTCCCGCATCTCAACCACGCCCTTCACCGGCCGATACTCAATGGAGTCCTCGTCGCCGGCCGGAGTCGTCAAAGAAATGATTCGATAGCGCAACGCAGACATCGGGATGCTGTCCCCGATGATTCGTATGCCGCGCACATCCTTGGAATATTCCACCACATCACTCAGCGCCATATCATTTCCTACCCAATCTGAAAGATGGAGTTGCGGTTCGTCTGGTAGAGTTCGGCGTTAAAGCGCATCAATTGCAGCGCCTGCAACTCCTGATCCTCCAGAACGCCGTAGTTATACACATCGAACTTCGGACTGTTCGGCAGATAGGGCGCATACTGGCTCCAATTCTCGTCAATCCGCTTGGAGATGAGCAGAATCATTTCGCAGTTCATCATATTCTGGAACGACACACCGCCCTGTGTCGGTAGAAACGACAGCTGGGTTTGCAGAAAATCCATCGCGCTTTGGGCGTTACCAACCGCGCGCGCCTTTGCTTTCAGGCGAAGAATGCGATCCCGAAGCTCCTTTTCGCGCTGCTCCAGCCGCCCGCTGCTTACATATACCGTTGCCTGCCTTTTCATCTCCCGAACAACAACCGTCCGCATATACGCGCGGGAGCGCTCCAGCATACGCTGATACTGCCCTTGCAGCTGCTCGCGAAGCATCGTCTCGCCCAGACAAAGGCGGAGCGTCGGCTTGTAGGCGTCGTACCGTCCCGGTTGGTTTCGTTCGAGCTCGTCCAAGTCGCTCAAAAACGGCCCGTGAATATACGGCGTGGGAAACGACTCCATTCGCTCGACGAGTTCCGCGCGCGACTCCTCGGTTTGGAATCCGCCGTCGCAGTCCATCTCGTGAATGTTCTTTTGATAGACCGCGGCGAGCGTTTGCTCCAAATCGCGCAGCGCGTGCTTTAGTTTCTTTCTGCGAAACAGAATGGTAAAGAGATTGCCAATTGCGTCCGAGCGAATCGGCATCTGCGAAAAAGCGATTCGATCCATCCGAAGACGGCGCTCGATGTGTTCGGCCATCAGTGCCTGCACCGACTCGAACATCTGTGTTTTCGAGAATTCCTTTCCATCCAGCTCGCTTTGCAGCTTGGCAATCTGCAACAGCAGTGACGCCGCATCTTCATCGTCGTATTCCAGCATGGCAATGCTCGTTACGAGTTCCGTATGCGTGAGCAGTTGCCCTTTGAGTCGACTGTTGCGGCTGACGATGTGCAGGTAGCGAACGGAGGCCTTCAGCGGCAGGTCAATCGTAATGCCGATTCCGCGGTTGACCAGCAGAATGGGCAGTTGAAGCCGGTGCTCGTTTGCTTGGCAGGATTCGATGCAGCGATCCATCGAAAGGGCGTTTTCCTCGCCCTGCATGTTCCGCTTCACGATGCACGCATAGGAATTCAGAACGCCAAGCTTGCTGCCCAACTGATCCACGATTTCGCGAAGATGGTCGATTCGATCCGACGCGGCAGGTTCCAGTAGTGAATAGAGCGCCAGATTCAGCCGCAACGGAAGCACCTTTGCCAGCTCGCCACGCTGCAGTTTTTCGTCCACGAGCGCAACGAGCGCGTTGGCCGCGTCCTTCGCGTTCCGCTGAAACACCTCCTCGCCATTGAGCAGCAGATAGTCTTCCTTCTCAAAGGTCAGCGAAACCGCCTCTTGCAGCTTGCCGGTCAAATCGTCCGGTAAGTCGGCCAGAAAGATGGTAATGGTATCGATTACGTTTGGATCCAGGCGTTCCGGCATAAGCGTTCTCCTGTTCTGCGACAGGGTGAAAGCCGCGCCTTCACCCCGCCGTAAGTCTCCCGTTTATTTGAGCAGTTCTTCCAGTCCTTTATAAACGCGCTGCACGCCCTCGTAGAGCGCCTTCATCTGCTCCGTACGTTCGTATTCTTCGTCCTCCAGGTGCATTTCGCGGAAGAGCTGACGCTTCGCCATGGCACGCCCGTCGACAAAATACTCCGCCATGCGCGCGTCCGCCTCGTCCTTGGCCCACTGGAGGAAGTCCAGATAGTCCTGCTGCATCGCCATTTGGTTCTCCACGAGCGGTTGCCAGACGGCGTCAACCGCCTGCTGAATGCTCGCATGGGCCGCGTTTGCTTCCACGAACGAATCAAACAGCAGCTTGAGCTTAAATCCCTTCTCAAACAGCACGGCGTCGCTGCCAGTCTCGTAGGAAACGCCAACCATGCGGCAGAGTTGCGTGGGCTTGCCGCCGACATGCACCTTCCAGAAGTGCTTCTCGTCTTCGCGCAGAATGTCGAACGCAATGCTCTTGACAAACGTCGGAATCAGCTGCGCGCTCAGGCTCGTCTTGTTTCGGTCGTCAATCGCGTCGGACACCGCCTGCATGACGGACAGCGAGCACTTGAGGTGAATCATCAGCGGCGTGTTCTTGCGCAGAATGCGCTTGGCACGCTCCTCCGCAACCGCCCGCGGCATCGGTCTTGCAAACGCGTCGGAATCCAGCAGCTCAATCTTGCGCAGGCAGGCTTCCACGGGCACGCCGTTCTTTTGCGCAAAGTATTTCGCAATCGCCTCGCCCTTTTGCAGCGCTCCGCCCATCTTTGCTCCCGGAATCTTTGCATACTCGTCCGCGTCAAATGAATAATCCCAGCCATTCTGGTCGAGAACGACGCACTTGAAGGTATACTGCTCGGTGGGCGCCACCCCGTATGCGACGGGAATTATGAGACCCAGCTTGAGCGCCTGCTCAAACAGCGGGTCGATGACCTCCTTGAAATACCGTCCTTCGCGGCTGACCTTCCCGGTGCCCGGCGCGGGCAGGCGGACATCGGTTCGATATGACACCGGCGGCCGATCCGCCCAGGGAACCCCGGCTTCCTTATTGAAAAGCGGGTCGTTTCCAGTATTCGTATGCAGCAGCACATCCGTCTCCGGATTGAGCAGCTCATAGGCGCTCTCCCAACTCTGGATTTCGGCGAGCGCGTAGATGGGCAGCGCGCACTTAAACCGGTAGCAGACCATCTTGTCCTGCACATGGGACAGGTACATCTCGACGTTATTGGTCTTGCAGGCCTCGTCGAAGCTCTCCTTGAGCTTCGGATTGCCGGAGAACAGCTGGGAAGGAATCAGCATGCTGATCTTTGCTTCGCGTCCAAGCTCGCTGCCACTCTGGTGGTACCGCGGCCGCGCACGGTCGATCAGTTGGGTGACCATCCGGTTTGCTTCCGCGGCGGGGTCGGTTACGCAGTCCGCAAAGTATTGCGTCAGCGTGAGCGTCTGCATGGCAAATCCGCTCGCGGCAATCAGACCGTCAAACTGGCGGCGCGGCGAGAGCAGCGGCTTCTTGGGATCGTAATCCGTCCAGGCGCGTTGATTGTCGATGAAATCGCGAATGAGGTTCTCTTTGAGCGTTTGGAAGTTCACCCCGCGAATGCTCTGATCCACAAGCTTCTTGGCCCAGTCGTACTCGCTCGCGCCGTTGAGAATGTTTACGTTGATCGGCTCGGTTGCCTGCGCGGTTGCGCGGAACTTCTCGAGCGTTTCGAATCCGTCGCCCAGATCCTGATACACCTTGCGCAGTTCCTCCAGCGCGACGGCGAAGTCTTCGCAGGCTTCGACGAACCGCATCACCGGATTGCGATAATAGGTATTAAACGCGAGGTCGTCGCCATAGAGATGATCCGCAACGGCCTGCTCAATCTGCGAGGACTCGACTTCGAGAAACTGGCTGTGCCAGGTTTCCACGTGGTGCCCCAGCCAGTTGGTCAGCGGCGCGAAGAAGCCGTTCATCTTGCTCTTCAAGCGATTGGTCTTGGCAATGCTCGCGCGAATCTTCTCCGCGCGATCCACCGGATCGGACATCTTTTCCAGTCGCGCAAGCAGCCCGTCGAACGTCTCCTCCTCGGGGCCAACGCCCTTGCAGAGGCAGACGAACGAACGCGGGCCGTGCTCGGTCATGTACAGGCGTGCGCGCTCCTCAAATGCCTTCACCTGGGTGGTCATCCACTCGTCCGCATCGCGAATCGCCTTCTTTTTGGCTTCGGGTACGCGCAGCGCGCGGCGGTATTGCTCGTCCGCCGAGCCGTCGCGAATGTCCGAAATCGAGAAATCCACACCCGTCGGGCGGGACAAGCGGCTCAGTTCGACAATCTTGCTGTCGACCATGCGCCCGTTGATCAAGATCTCGTTGATCATTCCGCCGCCCTGCACCTTGCCCATCGGCTGCAGGTCGAACCCCTTGAACCCGTTGCCCGCAAAGATACTCGCCTTGCCGAGCAGGGTCTGGACGATTTCGTCCACCGCGTAGGACATGATGATCCGTTCCGGAATTGCAACGGTGCTTACGCCGATTGCGCAGTAGTCGAAGCTGTCCTCGCCAAACGTGCCGGGGTTCTCGGCGCCGGTCTTCGAGTCGAACATATGCGGCAGCAGGGTTGCCGTTCGAACCGTTTCCTTGTTCGAAAAGAAGCTCTTGATTAGGAACTGGTCGTCCCCGGCGGCGCTGCTTCTGGTGTTTTCGGAATCGGCAAGGAGGTTTACGATAAACTCCGTCGCCGTGCGGCGCGTTTCGCGGTACTTCTCCATTGCGCCGCCGTTTCCGTCCGTCGAACCACTCACGAGAATCGGCATGTCGTACAGCGGCTTGCCTTTGCGAACCACGATGGCTTTCTCGCCGTCGCTGACGGGATTGGCGAACAGCCGGTCCTCGTCCTCACGCTGGCGCGCGCAGACATAGTAGTCGAGCTCCTTCAGCGCGGCGTATCCGTTTGCCTTGATCGAGTTGTCGTAAACCGGCATGGAATCCGGCAGATAAAAGATGCCGATGATCTGGCTGTCGGTTGGCGCGACGCGGCGAATCAGCTGGGCAATGTCAATAATGCCGCCGCTGCCCGTTCCGCCCGAGACGCCGAGCACCAGAAAGATCTGTAGTTTTTCCGAGGACATGGCGCCCTGCATCGCGCGGTTGACCGCGTTCTTGATCGTTGCCATGAGCTTCATGTCGTTCGGGCAGGCGATGTCGCTCGGATAAAAGATCTTCATCTTGCTGATCTGGCGCTTCTGGTTTGCGCCGTCCAGCGTGAGATCCTGCATGGCCGGAACACGCGGCGTGCACCAGGAGTCGATAAACGAATTCCGGCGCGGATTCTTGTAGAACGTATTGATGTCGCCGCCTTCGTTGGTAACCACCTGCGTCTCGCTTGCGGAGAGCGCGGTGGTCGAGCGGAGGATGTCGTTTGCGTCCGTATCGATCGCGAGGAAGGATACGCGGCTTGCAAAATCGCCGCACTTGGCGCTGAGCACGGTCTTTACCAGATTGACGGTTTTGATGCCGGAGCCGCCAAGGCCGATGACCAGCGAGCGTTTGTTGGGGTCGATTTTAATCTGCGAGGACCGCACAAAGAGCTTCCCGTCGGAAGCGTCGGCAATCCCCTGACCAAAGCACTCGCTTAGTAACTCGGATTCCTTCTTTTTCAGGTCGATGATACGCATGACATATCCCCCTCTGTTTCATCTATTGTTGTATTGTGTTACATCGAACGGCTTTCTTCCGCCTCTTGCTCTATGCCGTTTTACTCTCGTTCAATCAAAACGTTGAGCACGTCTTCCATGCCGTTGGAATATCGCAGTTCCAGATTCTGTCCGGGCTTCAATACAACGCTCTTTTTTCCGGTGCCAAGCCGCTTGTCACCCAGGCGCACTTCCGCGTTGGAGCGTTTCTTGTCCAAGCCCTTTACAACGACGCGACTGCCAATCAAACTACCGTACAGCTTGGGGTGCTTCGTCACGTAGCTCAAGTCCGGCAGGCTCGCCATTTCGTCGTCGTTCATGTCCCTTGAGCAATACAGAATGCTGCTCAGGCTGATGACTGGCTTTCGGAGCGTCTTTTGAGAGGTCAGTGTGGCATAGCGCATGTTGACCGGCTCGCTTGAGCCCGCACCGCGAATGCTGATGTACCAGCCGCCCTTCACGCGGCGGAGGCTGAGCGCAATGAGGATCAAAATCAGAAGCCCAATCGCCATCAGGATGTATTTCAGGTTCTGCTCAAACAGCACCACCAGCCAGTGCTCCGCCCGCGCGTTGAGCTGCACCTCGTGCGCATCCCCACCGCTGTCGGTCACGAGCAGCGTTGCGCGTTCGCTGCCTTTGTCCTTCGCCTGAACGATCAGATTCTCGCCATCGAGCACAATCGAAACGTTCGGATCGTCCGTTTTCCCCATCGTGAGCTGGTAGTTCAGCGACAGATTGTCCGGGTCCTGATAGTAGTCGCCCAGCGCATAGGGGATCGTATTGGACTTGCCGCCGAGCCAGGTCGGCTGGCCGATCATGATGGTTTCCAGATTCAATTCCTTAATCACATGGATCGGGCGGTTCACGACCTTAATCGAGAAGTCAATCGAAATCGGCTGCTGCATGTTGTCGTCCCGTGCGCTCAGTGTGCCGGTGAACTGGCCGCCGCGATCGGGCATCAGCAGCGTTACAATCCCCTGCTCCGTCGATATCACATCCATGTTGCCCGAAACGCCGTTTTCATCTTTGCAGGTGACGGCGTACGATACTTTGTCGCTGTCCGGATTGACAAACACCTTTGACACATCGATCGGCCCGGAGAGTTCGTTGACATACATCTGCGCGGGCAGGTTCAGCGCTTCCCCTTTGCCCAGCGTCAGTTCCAGATTCTTGACCGCGTAGGTCAGCGTGTTGCTCTCCTTACCGCCGCCACGCAAGTCCTCGCTGATCAGGTAGGCGGAAACGTCAATCGCGCCGGCCTCCTGCAGCGGAATCTCCCAGGTGTATCCGTTTGGCCCCGGCATGCCTTCGATGGGCTCGCCTTGCTGCTTGGTGTTCTCGTTAGTAATCGTAAGCTTTGCCGTCTTCAGCGGGTAATAATCCGCGCCCGGTACGACGCCATTCTCGTCCTCCAACCCGGCGGTAAACTTGATGATGTCGTTTTTGAGCCACGCATCGCGGGAGTCCGGCTCATAGCCGGTCGCGCGGAGCACAAAGTTGAGTTCCGTTGCGGAAATTGCGTGCACATAGACATTGGTACCGGTTTCGCCGTATATGCTCACCTTATACTTGCCCGCCAGCGGACGGCTCATCTTGAGCACGGCGTATTTATCGAGATTGCGGATAAAGGTGTTGTTCGGGTCAACCGTATTCGTGCGCTCATAGGTGACGGAGGTCATGTCCGGCGCGGTTACGATCATCTTCTGGAATCCTTTGCCCGTCACGACGATGTTCGACTCCGAAGCCATCAGCGGAACCGTAAACGTATATTCCACGGGCTTATCATCCGCCACGGTGACCTTTGTGGGGTTGACCGCCTGCAGGTCAATAAACCGCCCAATCGCCGCGGACACCGCCTGAATGACGTCCCCCGCGCTCTTGACCTCGATGTAGCGGTCGCTGTCCTTGTCCCCGTCGTACTTGGCCGCCATGTTGACGAGCTGTTTGTGCGCAACGGAGGTTGGCGTGTTTTTCTCGTCGTAATTCAGCTCCAGCACGTAGCAGGGGTAGGGATTGATCGCCGTCACGGCGTCCATCGCCTCACGGCGGTCAACCTGAACGCGCCCGTCGGACATCATGATGATGCAGGCGTTTTCCGGCTCCACCTTTGTGCTCTTGAGCAGGTCGATTGCCGCGAGCATTGCGCTATTGGCCACCGTAATCGAATTGGCGCTAACGAGTTCGTCCGCCGCCTCGATCTTGTTTTTCAGTTCACTGCGCTCGGTAACGTTTTTGAGCGACGCGCATTCGCAGAGCGCGCTGATGTAGCGGCTGTCCGCGCGCAGCAGCTCGTTGAACTTGCCGTCCTGATTCAAAAAGGGCTTCATCTCATCCAGCGCGCCGTTTTCAAACGAATAGGTCTCCTGCCAGAGCTTGCCAAAGCAAATGACGGAAACCGTTGCGTTGTCCATCGGGAGCAGGTCCACAAACAGCTCGGCCGCCGCAACGCTCATCCCCTCCGCGTCCGCCTTGTCCATGCTGCCGGTGCAGTCGACAATCAGCACGAAATGCACCTTATCCGGCTGCTCGGCCGCCTGTTCATCGTTTCCCTCCGCAAGGGACGCGCCGCTGCCCAGCAGCACCAGAAGCGCCAGCAGAAGCAACGCGAATTGACGAAGCCGTTTTCTCATAAACAATCTACCTCCTCAGCCCAAATACGGGCTTTCCATCCAAGCGATCAATCAAGCTATCTATGGGTAACCAATGCACGGATTCAATTGAACACTATTTATATCAGCCCTCTAACGGACTCAAAATCGAAGCAATCTTTGGCAAATCAACCTGCGAATTTCAATCGAGCGCTATTTTCCGATTGTATAGATATATTTTCACTTGTGATTATTGTATCAACTGTGCCGGAATATTCAATGTCATAAAGTATCGAATTATGGCTGATTTGCACAAACCGACCAAAACGCCCTGTTTTCAGGCGACTTTTTAAGATAAAACCTAGTTTCTCATCAGCATATCGAATTCTGCGAGCAATGTTGTGCGCATTTTGCACAATAAAAAATTAATGTCGTAACTTGTCGATTTTTGAACTGATTTTCTGAAATGAAACACCCTAAACACACGTTTTCTGATTCTTTCAGCCGGATGGAGCAACAAAAAACGCGGCTGTTCGCCGCGCCCTCGTTGCTATTTATACTTGTGATTTCATCCGTTTTTTACAGGTCTCAAAGAACCCCTACCGAAGCCAAACCTTCACGCAAAACAGGATAAACAGAATCAGCATGAGCGCAAAGCCCGCCGAAATCAACAGCGCCCATTTTATCCCGGCGGCCATCAGCAGGCGCGTTTCGCGCTGACTGAGCGGCTCCTGCGGCGCTTGTGTTTCCCGCGCGCCCGTTGAACCGGAATACCCCGGCATGCCTTCGACGCGCATATTCGCGATCACGCGGCCGTCGTCCTCCTCCGGTTCGCCGCGCCAGCCCCGCCGCTTCATCGACCTGCCTCGTCGTAGCGATGGCAAACGGTTGTGTGCCCGCCGCCCGCGTCAAAGCAAACGGGCGCTTCGCGACGGCAAATCGGCATGCACGATTTGCAGCGCGGGTGAAAACGGCAGCCTTCCGGTGGGTTCGCCGGGGACGGAAGCCCGCCTTCGAGCAGAATTCGCTTGCTCCGCGCTGCCGGGTCGAGCGAGGGAATTGCCGAAAACAATGCCTGCGTATAGGGGTGCAGCGGATGCTCGAAGACGTCCCTTGTCGAACCGTACTCCACGATTTGACCCAGATACATCACACCGAGCGTATCCGCAACGTGTTCCACGACGGACAGATCGTGCGAAATGAACAGATACGTGAGTCCAAACTCCTGTTGCAGATTCGACAGTAGGTTGAGAATCTGCGCCTGAACGGAGCCGTCCAGCGCGGAAACCGGCTCGTCGCAAACCACAAACTCCGGCTGGAGCGCGAGCGCCCGCGCAATCGCAATCCGCTGCCGCTGCCCGCCGGAAAACTCGTGCGGATAACGGTTTTTCTGCTCCGGCTGCAGCCCGCAGGAGAGCATCACACGGTCGATGTATGCGTGGTATTCCGTTCGCTCGACAATCTTATGCTCGCGCACCGCCTCGCCGATGATCTCGCCAACGGGCATGCGCGGGGATAGGCTCGCAAACGGGTCCTGAAAGACAATCTGCATCTTCGGGCGGAGCCGCCGCAGTTCCTCGCGGCTCAACGCAAAGAGATCCTGCCCGGCAAACCGCACCTCGCCCGAGGTCTTTTCGCAGAGGCGCAGCAGTGTTTTGCCCAGCGTGGTCTTTCCGCAGCCGCTCTCACCGACGAGCCCCAGCGTCGTGCCCCGCGCAATCGACAGGCTCACGCCGTCCACGGCGCGAATCGTCCCCTTCGTGCGCCCGAACACGCCCGAACGAACGGGAAACTCCGTTCGCAAGTCCTTTGCTTCTATTAAAATTTCGTTTGTCGCTCTCCTTTGCTCGCTCATTTCTCTTCGCCTCCGGTGCCGCAGCGGTAACAGCTCGCCGTATGCGAGGGTGAAACGCAAACTTCATCGGGGTAGACGCCCGCGCAAACGGTCAGGCGTAGCGCGCAACGTTCATAGAAAGAGCATCGATCCGGCCGGCAAATCGCCTCCGGCACCGCGCCCGGAATGCTGCTGAGCTTGCCCCGCTCGCGTCCGGCCAGCCGGTTGGACTCCAGCAGGCCCATCGTGTACGGGTGCGCCGGGTGCCGCAGCACGTCGTCCGCCGTGCCCTGCTCGACCACACGCCCCGCGTAGAGAATCACGACGCGATCCGCCAGTTCAGCCGCAACGCCTAGGTCGTGCGTCATCAGCAGAATCGAAATGCCGGTCTTTTGCTGCAACTCGCGCAGCAGATCGAGAATCTGCGCCTGAATGGTCGCGTCGAGCGCGGTGGTCGGCTCGTCCGCGAGAAGCAACTTAGGATTGCAGGCGAGCGCCATCGCGATCATCACGCGCTGCCGCATACCGCCGGAGAGCGTATGCGGGTATTGCGCGAACACGTCCTCGCCATTTGCAATGCCGACCTGCTCCAATAGCTCCAGCACGCGCGCCTTCCCCTCGGCGGGGGTCAACTCCGGCTGGTGCAGCCGTATCGGCTCCAGAATCTGCTCCCCGACGCGAAGCACAGGGTTGAGGCTGGTCGCCGGTTCCTGAACGATCAAAGACATCGCGTTTCCGCGAATCTGTTCCAGCGTGCGCTCCGGCGCGCGGACGATGTCGCAAACGTACGCGCCCGTGTCGAGCCGTATCGCGCCGCCGACAATCTGTCCCTGCGGGCGCGGGAGCAGGCGCATCAGCGACAACCCCAGCACGCTCTTTCCGCAACCGCTTTCGCCCGCCAGGCAGACGGTCTGCCCCTTGGAGATCGAAAACGACACGCCGTCCACGGCCTTGAGAATCCCCGCTTCCGTCCAGAACCAGCTTTGCAGGCAGTCGACCTCCAGCACATGTTCGGGTTGCTGCATCTGTGTTTGGCAGGCGGACACTTGCGCATCCCTGCGGCGATTCTGCCGCTCCAGCTGGCGCAGCAGCCGTTTTTCGGCGCGCGCGCGCACCCGCGCCTTTGCGGACGCGGGCGGAAGCGAAATCTTCGGTTGTGTTCGGTTGAACCAAATCATGGCGCCCTACCGTTTCCTGCGGGGGTCATATGCGTCCCTCAGCCCGTCCCCGACAAAGTTGAACCCCAGTACGGTCAGCACAATCAACAATCCTGCCGGAATCCAGACGAACCAATAATTCGTCATCACGTGGACATCCGTCGCGGCATTGACAATGCTACCCCACGAGGCCAGCGGATACTTCACGCCCAACCCCAGAAACGAGAGCGTCGCCTCCGTCAGGATGATCTCGCCGAGGTTGATGGTCGCCTGAACGATCATCAGCGGCATCACGCTTGGCAAAATGTGCCGCAGGATTCTGCGCGAAGCGCGAATGCCCGTTGCCTCCGCCGCAAGTAAAAACTCCTGCTCGCGCAGGGACAGCACCTGCCCGCGCACGACGCGCGCTATGCCCGTCCAACCCAATACGCCCAGCAGCGCCATCAGCAGAAAGATTCGATGTACCGGCTCTATTTCGAGCTGGTCGAGCGCCGCGCCGAGGATGATTACGAGCGGATAGAACGGAACGCTGTTCACGAGGTCGACAACGCGCATGAGAACCAGATCGACCCAGCCGCCAAAATAGCCGGAAATGCCGCCCAGCAGCGCGCCGAGCACGAGCTGAATCAGCACGACAACGAACCCGACCATCAGCGAAATCCGCCCGCCGTACATAAGCCGCGTCAGCACGTCCATCCCGTTGCCGTCCGTGCCGAGCGGGTGCGCCGCGTTGGGGGATTCGTAGAGCGCAATCACGGGGGAACTGGTCAGCACGCGCGCGGTGTAGCTGTTGTTTCCGCGCTCCACGCGGTACTCCTTCATCCCGCCGGAATCACCATCGACGATAAAACTTGATTGTTCCGCGCGAATCGCGGCTCGAAACGCCTCGTGAAACGAATATGGCAGTTCCGCGCCGCCCGCAGCCGGGGATACGCGAATATCCGAAATGGCGCAGACCGCCTGCTCCGTGCCCGCGCGCAAAACGAGCAGTTCCGCGCCGTTCTCTTTCAGCACATAGGATACACCGTCGTATTCGAACGAGTTCAGCCCTTTCGCCAGCGCACTTTCGCAGGCAAAGCGGAACGCAAATCCCTCGACGAGCGCACGAACCGCCTCGTCGGCCGGGTCGTAGACGCGCGTCGTCGCCAGCGCGACCGTGCTGCTCCGGCGAACGACAAACGTCTTGCCCTGCGATTCGATTGAATAATCGATTCCGTCGAGCGAAAAGTCCGTTTGTCCGTTTTCAATCGCTGTCTGCGCCGCGGCGGCAAGCGACGACGACAGCGCGCCGGAACCCTCCGCCGGGGCAATCGAGAAACGATTGGCCAGCAATCTCGCCTCGGCCACCGCAACAGAAGCGCCAATCGTGTAAAAGCCCTCGCCCGCTTGCGTCAGCGTGTAGGCCTGCCCCGCGTAGGAGAAGGAATCCTCCGCCTTCGACACGGCGAGCACCGCCTCCGCAAACGCCGCCTGCGGGAAATCAGCGTCCGGCTGACTCGTCAATTTCAGCTCCGCGTTGCGTGTGCCCTGCGCGTACGCCTGCCAGACCATTTCCTCCCGCCGGAACACCTGCGACTGCGAATACGGCGAAAGCAACCCGCCGAGAAACGAAAACGCGAGCATGAATGCGAGGATGCAAAGCCCGATCACCGCGAGGGGGTTGCGAAAGAAGCGTCGCAGCAAAAGTGCGCGCGGTGAATACGCGCGGGTCTTTCGCGGCTCTCGCTGATGTTGTTTTTGAACGGAGGCTAGCTGATTTTGTTCCATGCGTTGCCCCCCTCAGCGGATTCGGACACGCGGGTCCGCCACCGCGTACAGAATATCCGCGGCAAGCAGGCTAACCTGCGTGAGAATCAGTAAGAATACGAGATAGAACATCGCAAAGGGAATGTCCCCCTGCGTGACGGCCTGATAGGCAATGTACCCGACGCCGGGAATCTGAAACAGCGTCTCCGTGATCATGGAGCCGCCAAACAGCGCGGGCAGCAGATAGCTCGAGTAGGAAATCAGCGGCAGCAGCGTATTTCGAAACGCGTGCTTGCGAATCACGACCCGCTCCGGCACGCCCTTTGCCCGCGCATAACGGATATAGTCCGCGTTCAGCACCTCGAGCATGTTTGTGCGCGTGTAGCGAATCAGCCCGCCGACGGAAATCGCGGTCAGCGTGACGACCGGCAGCACGAGGTGCGTACCAATATCCGCCGCCTGCTGCCAGAAGGTCATCTGCTCGTGCATGCGCCCAACCAACCCGTAGAGGTCGAACCAGCCCAGTTGAATGGAAAAGACGTATTTGAGCAGCGCCGCGAGAAAGAACGCGGGCAGCGAGATGCCCGCCAGCGCGGCAACGGAGACCGCGTAGTCCGCAAATCGATATTGCCTGCGCGCGGCGAGAATGCCAAGCGGAATGCCGATGACCGCCTGCAGCACGAGCGTGAGCGAGTTGATTCCAACCGTGTACCAGATGACGCTGCCAAACTTCTGCACCACCGGCTGGTGAAACTTCCAGGACTCGCCAAAGTCCCCGCGCAGTGCGTAGCCGCACCAGCGGAAGAATCCCTTGAGAATCGGTCCGTCGAGGCCGTACATCTGATTCAGCTGGGCGAGCAGTTCGCTGTAGCTCTTTGCGCCCGGCTGCGCGCTGAGTTGGCGCGCCATGCGCTCAACAAACGTGGTTGGCAGCAGGCGAATGACGAAATACGCCGCCATCGCGCCAAAGAACACGATGACCGCGCCGAGCAGCAATCTTCGAATGATGTATTTCGCCATATCTCCCTCTTGAACGGATTCGCCCGTTTCGAATGCAGTTTCACTCTGCATCCCCATAAAAAAACAGGAACTTTGCGCCCGCCAAAAACCCGCGGCGAGCGCAAAGTTCAGTCGTTTCCCGTTGCCGGCTCTACTTCATCTCGAGCCGTTCAATCTCCTTGTCCCAGTTCCACTGCGTCGTGATGTCCGGCGTAAGCGTATCGAGGTTGATCCGCTCCGGCGAGAACACCGTGCAGTTCTGCCGCTGATATGCCGGCACCTCCACCGCCCAGTCGGCAATTACGTCCAGCGCCTGGCGGTAGATTGCCTTGCGGTAGACTTGGTCGTCGCTCTTGCGCGCGTCCACGAGCAGCTGGTCGAGCGTCAGGTCGCTGATGTTGTAGTAGTTCGAGTCCGAACCGCCCTTGTTGACGATGCCGGAGCTGTGGTAGATCTGGTAGAGATCCGGGTCAATCGCCGCTTCCCAGCCGGAGCACCAGATTTCCTGCGTGCCCGCGCCCATCATGTCCGAGAGCACCGAAAAGTCCGTCAGGTCGTTGATCTTGAGCTCAAAGCCGATGGTTGCGAGCGCGGCGGCTGCGTCCGTGAGCACCGCAAAGGTCGGGTGGTCACCCGTGCCGTTGCCGCTGATCACCGCGTCGTAGCGCATCTTCGCGCCCTCCGGCGCGGAGAGGAGCTTTCCGGTCGTTTCGTCATATTTATACCCCGCCGCCTGGAAGAACCCGATCGCCGCCTGCAGCGCCGCGGCGTATTTATCCTCCTGCGTCATGCCGGGTTTGTAGATGTCGTTGCCGTCCTTATCGACGGAGAACGCAACGCGGTAGCCCTCGTCCGTCGGCTGCGGCGCCGCCCAGGAGGTATTCGAAATCGGGTACTGGATCACCGTCGCGGCCTCGCCGAAGTAGCTCTCGTATGCCACGTCGCGATAGACCGCCAGCACGGTGGCAATCGCCTTACGCAGCGCCTTGGACTGCGCGCTGCCGGGATCTTTTCCCACGAGAATGGCTCTTGCGTTCAGACCGATGTAGCCGTAACCGGGGAAGTCCACCTTTGAGGTAACGATTTGTTCGCCGGCGATTTTTCCGTTTGCGTTGTAGCCTTTGATCTCCTCAAAGTTCTTCTTCGAGCCGTTGAGGCTGCCAATGTCAATCGTCCCCGCGGCAAGCCCGGCGATGATTTCCGAGTCGATGGTCTCCTTGTACTGCACCTGCTGGATCTTCGGCTCGCCCTTGTAAAAATACTCGTTCGCTTCGAAGTAGCAGATGCGGTTTTCGTATTTCACGAAGCGGTAAGGACCCGCGCCCATCGGCTGATTCGTCTTAGCCTCTACGAGCGACAGATCGCCAAATGGATGGCCAAACATATTCTTCTCGTAGTCGTATTGCGCCGCGTCGCCATAATAGTGCAGCGGGGTGATGTAGAGCCCGCAGATCGTGTAGACGGCGGAAGCGTCGTAGCCCTGCATCTGCACTTCGACGGTGGTTGCGTCAATCTTGCGAATACCGGCAATGTTCGGTACGCCGCCCGCCATTTCGGGGTCCGCCTTCGCCTCGGCGGAGACAAAATCGCCCTGCGCCTGCGCCAGCGTTGAAGTCGCGGCGGGGTCGACCGCCTCTACACCGTAGAACGCCTCGGCGTCGCCGGCGTATTTCGCAACCGCCTCGGCGTAGAAGTCCTCTATGGTCGGGAAGGTCGTTACAAGATCCCAGCTCGTTCCGGTCACCGCCCCGACGAGCGAACCGCCGTCGCCAGGATTGGCAAAGGCCCAAACGTACATGCCAAGCGCGACGTTGAGCGCCTCGTTCGTGTCCAGATCCGCCTCGGTTTTGCCGATGTCCGCAATGTAAGCCGAATAGTTCTCAACCGACGTATCGACAATGTCCTGTAGATCGCCCATCCAGGCGGCTTTCTTCAGCTCCCAGTATTTCGTCTGCTGCGCCTCGGTCCAGGCGTCCGTCGCAGCCCAAACATGATCCGCTCCGGCGGTGCGAATCGCAACCGCGAGAGCGTTGTACTTCGTGTAGATGTCCTCCGAAATCTGCGACTGATAGTTCTTCAGCCCCAGAATCGGATAGGAACTCAGCGTCGTGGAGCCGACGTAGGAAGGATCGGCATACACATAATATGTAAAGATAACATCGTCCGCGGTAACGGGCTTGCCGTCCGAAAACTTGAGCCCGTCGGCGAGTTTGATCGAATAGGTGGTGACGTCCGCCGTCTTGTCGTAGGCAACGGCGATGTCGCACGGGCCTTTGTAGGTATACGGCTTGCCGTTATACGAAATCGTTTCGCCCGCAATCGCGTTGTGGACGATGCTGCCGAGCCGGTCCGTCGTCAGCATGGAAAGCTGGGTCAGTTCCATCACGTTCGCGTCCGCCGCGGTGTCCGCAAAGAACGGAGAAAACGCTTCGTTGAACTCCCCCTGCGCAACCACGAGCGGCAGCGCGGGCGCTGCGGTCGGCTCCGCCGGAGCGGCCGATTCTACGGCCTCGGGCACGGGCGCTTTCGTCTGGCAGGCGGCGCTCAGCCCCAAACATACGACCAGCACCAGCAGCAACACTCGACCCCAACTGCGTTTTTTCATCATAGACTCTCCTCCTGTCCCTCGCGGGCAATCTTGAAACGTCCGGCAAAGCGCCGTTGCTCCCGCACCGGGAATCCATCCCCATACAACTTGAAACCTTCCGGCAAAGCGCCGTTGCTCCCGCACCGGGAATCCATCCCCATATAATAGGTATCATAACACATTCCAAGGCGGAACGCATGCGCGAACGAACGCTTACGTTCCGGTTTGATCCAAAATCGGCGCCGTGTCCGATCGAACGGCGTGATTTGCCTTGGCTCCGTTTTCCGCCTTGTTCCGGTACATCAGCTCGTCGACGGAATTAATGAATTTCTGTTCGTCGAGGCCGGACTCCGGATGGTAGACCGCCGAACCCGCGCTGAAGTGAATCGCATACGGGCGGTTCTGTGTTTCGTTGAACACGCGCGCGTGCTCCAGAATGCGCAGATAGAGCATGCACAGCGTCTGCTCGTTGTCGATATCCGTCAAAATTACAAATTCGTCCCCGCCGTAGCGCGCGAGAAAATCCCCTTTGCGGATGCTGCCTTTTAAAATCGACGACGCATCCTTGAGTGCCTCGTCCCCAAATACATGTCCCAGACGGTCGTTTACCTCTTTGAAGTGGTCGATGTCCAGCAGAATACAGGAGAGCGGCCGCCCGTCCTTTGCCATTCGCACGCGATCCGACAGGTGAATGTCCATCTGCCTGCGGTTGAACAGCCCGGTGAGATGATCCAGATACACCTGATCGTTTTGCAGGTTGGTATACGCAATCAACAGCGCCAGCGTAATGCTGCTCCAGATGACGGCGATTCCGTAAAACAGCACCTGCGCGAGCGAGCTAAATAGCGTTATAGCGGAAAACAGCGTGAGCATCCAGGCGGACTTTCGCGTAATCCGGCTCTGGTGCACCCAAACCGCGGCAACGGATGTCACCAGCGGCAGGATGGACAGCAGTGCAAGCAGCGGATACCAGGGCCCGCGATGGTAGATTTGGCTCTGGTCAAAGTAGTACATCCAGTGCGTCAGCGGCGTTGAAAGCGTCATCAGCCCGCAAATGCCAATCGGA
>DAIRTE010000016.1:0-34628 GCA_036804025.1 Clostridia bacterium
GAAGAGCGTGATTTCGGACACCGCGCCGATACCGCTTACGATTCCGGAGCGAATTCCGTAATCCGCTGTTGCGTGGAGAATGCTCTCGACAATTTCTTCGCCACGTTCAAGGCGAAGGGCGAGTAGCTGACCCTGGTTCATCAGTTTTGAGTACATGATTACCTCTTATGTATTTTTGTTTTCTATCTTCTTAGTTGCCGCGCGGATGTGATCCGCGCGGCTTACAGTCTATTCGTCGGAACTTGCTGTTTTTGATATAACTTACGCTTTGACGACGTTGACCGGACTACCGGCGAGGTACCCTCGGAGGTTCTCAACCGCAATCTCAAGCAGGCGCTGGCGGCTTTCACGCGGAGCCCAGGAGATATGCGGCGTGATGATACAGTTCTTCGCACGAAGAAGCGGATTGTCGTCGGAGATCGGTTCCGAGGACACGACGTCGAGCCCCGCAGCGTAAACCTTTCCGCTGTTCAGCGCGTCGGCCAAGTCCTGCTCAACGATGAGCGGCCCGCGACTGTTGTTGAGCAGAATGACCCCGTCCTTCATGCGCGAGATGGCATCCTTGTTGATGATGCCCTGCGTGGCGGGGAAGAGCGGGCAGTGCAGCGCGATGACGTCCGACTGCCGGAATAGTTCGTCCAACGTCACGTATTCGGCAAGTTGTTTGCCGGATTCTGACGGGTACTCATCGTATGCGAGCAACCGCATGCCGAGTGCCTTTGCTATCCGGCCAGTCGCCTGGCCGATACGCCCGAACCCGATGATGCCCATCGTTTTGCCGTCCAGTTCGATGAGCGGATAATCCCAGAAGCACCAGTCGGGATTGCTGGCCCAGCGGCCTTGATGAACTGCGTCGCTGTGGTGCGCAACGTGATGACAGATTTCCAGCAGCATGGCGATAGCGAACTGGCCGACGGAGCTTGTGCCGTAGGTGGGAATGTTTGTTACAGTGACGCCGCGCTCCTTTGCCGAAACGACGTCCACAACATTGTAACCGGTTGCCAATACGCCGATGTAAGCTAACTTCGTACAGGCTTTCAGCACGTCCATGCCGATCGGGGTCTTGTTTGTAAAAACGATTTCTGCATCCCCGATTCGACGTGCGACCTCAGAGAAATCCTTCAACGGGGAGCGGTCATAAATTACCAATTCACCCAGTGATCGCAGTGGATCCCAACTCAAATCTCCGGGGTTGAGTGCGTATCCGTCCAGTACAACGATTTTCATGTTCTCAAATCCTCACAAGTCTTATTTCTTGCAATACAAGTATCCACCCGTATAGTGCCAGATTTTCTGCGGACACCACTTGCGTCCGTCGTTATTTCTTGGTAGTCTATTAATTAATAAAATATACTTCGCATTAATAGGAGCAATCACTATGCCTAAAATCCCTCAACCGCTTCCCGCGACGTCTTCCAATCAATCGACGGAAAAAGCGTTCGCCATTTTAGAATATTTAGTTGAGCATCCGGATCGGACGCGGCTTGTTGATATCAGTTCTGCACTAAAGGTCAACCCGAGTACGGCATCCCGGTTTCTCACCGCGCTGGAGGCATGTGGTTACGTAACGCAGAATCCGGACAACCTTCAGTATGTGCCGACCTATAAAATCTGCCGCTTGGCCAACATCCTCAACAGCCGCATGGAGCTCAAGGATATTACGCATCCGTATCTCGTGGCACTCTCCAACTACTTTGAAGAATCCACCTGCGTCTCCGTTGAGCGCGACATGAGCATGGTTTATGTGGATGTCGTCGCCGGTCCCAGTAAAACGCTCATGAGCATGCAGCGAATCGGCAATACGGGCCCGATGCACAGCACCGGTAACGGGAAACTCGCTCTGCTCAACTATACGCCGGAGATGATCGACCGTCTGATTGAAGAGCACGGCTTGCCTCGTTTCACGCAAAACACGATTACGGAGAAACAGGCTCTACTTGCCCGCCTCGAGGAGATTCGCTCCAGCGGCTTTGCTTACGACGAGGAAGAAAACGAGATCGGGCTGCGCTGCATCGCCTGCCCAATCTACAACTATACCGGCAAGGTGGTTGCCGGGGTCTCGGTGACAGGCCCGGCAAGCCGGCTATCGCAGGCTGACATTCTCGAAAAGCTCCCGTTCCTCAAGGAGACGGCAGAACGGATTTCCGCCGAATTGGGGTACCGGAAGGACTGATCGAAACGGCGTGGTACGAATTGCCGCCGATCCGCCGGCGAACAACATTGCCTCCGGACAGGGTGGAATCGCAGTCGATGAAATTTCAATAAATAAAAACATACTTCATTTATAAAAATATAGCGCAATTCGTGTCGATTGTCAAGACTACGAAAATGGGCAGAGCGTATGTTTCATACACGATCAAACATACGCTCTGTTTTTTGCGTTTTCGACTGCGCAGCCGGAGAAAAGCGTAAACCAATTGGAGCAGGGGACAGGGAGCGGACTGCACTGTTCTACCAGTATATGGGAACAAAAAAGTGCAAATTTTCGTAAAAAAGCAGACTGTTAAGTTACTTTTCTCATAAATTAATATAAAATACGTCAACAAATTCGCAAAAATAAAATATAACGTTAACTATTGACAACGCATTTTGAATATCGTACTATGTCTGTGAACAAAGCAACCTGCCTTAAAAATCATTTGCACTTCAACTTCAGCACATTCAAGTGCGCCAATCAATCATGAAGGAGGAACGGGGATTTTCTTGGAAATCCTCAACACACATGAAGAACTACACGCCCGAAGAACTCGCACAGGAAAAAGAATGGATCGAAGCGTTAAAGGCGTTCGACACGCCCACGGTAACCAACGCGGTTGCAACCTACCCGAAAAACAAGGAAACGTGCCTTGGTTTGTATCACCCGTGGGAAGGGGAATGGTACACCGACCAAACGCTCAAGTGCATGTATCCGGAGTTGGGACGCGTCGTTGGGTATGCAGTTACCTGCGTATACGGTCTGCCGGACGCGGACTATCAGCGGCATGCGAACATTGCGGACGTCGTGGCGGCGATTAACGAGTCTCCAAAGCCGGTCATTCTGGCTGTCAAGCAGAACTTCCCGGAACATATCAAAAAGATCAACGGGCTGCTCGGCGGCAACATGATGACTGCGTTTCAGGTAGCAGGCTGCACGGGCGTGATTAGTGATGGGCCTTCGCGCGACGTTGATGAAATCCGTCCCTTTGGAATTCAGTACATGCTCACCGGCATCACCCCTGGTCACGGCGATTTTGCGCTCCAAGCGACCAACGTTCCGGTCAATATCTGCGGCATGGCGGTACAGACGGGTGACATTATCCATATGGACGAAAACGGCGCTGTCAAGTTTCCGCGCGAATATCTTGGCAAGGTTGTGGAATATTGCACCGCGATCATCGCCAAGGAGCAAAAGATGCAGTCGGCGCTTCGCAGGACGGGCGGCGATCTGGAACTGATTAAAAAGGTGTTCGCGGGCGTCTACGAATTTGAGCCCGCAGACAAGAAATAATCTCTTTTCTTCCGGTGAGCGATTGCATCGCGTTCGCTCACCGGAAGAACGAAGCTCCCCTCTAACTCAATCTCTTGAGTACCAATTTCACTAAACAGAAGGATTCTTTCAACACACAACATAATAGGTTGGCGGACAATACGATCCGCCAGTAAACGAGGTAATCATATGCGCCGCTGGGTTCGAGATGTCATTTACTCGCTTGTGCTGCTCGCGTTCTGCGTAGTCGGCTGGGTTGTCGCGGATACATTTGTACAGAATGTCATCAAACTTCCGATTGCGAAACCATCCGCCTATGCACAACTGCTATTCGGCATTCTGGGCGTGCTTGCGCTGATACAATTGATTCGCGCGCTGGTCAAGCGCCCGGCCGAAGTGCTCACGCCTATTTGGAACTGGATGGCGATCATCACGGTTGTATCACTGATCGTCTACGTCGTTGTTATTAAGGCAATTGGATTCCTGATTTCGACTTCGATTCTAATGGCGATCCTGGTCACAGCCTACACGTTTGGCAGTGGAAAGATCGATACCGCCAATAAGAAGAAAATGGCGGGACAGGTTGCAATCTGCATTGCAACGGGTGTTGCCATCACGTTTGTCACATATGTCCTCTTCCGTTTCGCCTTAGGAGCAAAATTGCCCAAAGGGACTATTTTCTAAGAGCGCGCAGAGCGCTGCCGCGTAATACTCTGATCTGTTGCAACATAACGCTGTGAGAAAGAAAGCTGCGTTACAATAAAAAGGAGGAGAAATGAAAAGTATGAAGCTCTGGAAAATTACCATCTCAATGCTGCTTGTTCTCGCGCTTAGCGTAAGCGCATTTGCCTGCACCGCTGCAGCACCCGCGGCGGCAGAAGCGACCGCCGCTGCTGCCGAAGCGCCGGCTGCGGAAGCCACCGCAGAACCAACCCCGGCGTTGGATTACCCCAAGGACACCGTGACGATGATTGTCAGCTACGGTGCCGGCGGCGGCAGCGACCTGCTTGCCAGAGCGCTTGCAGCTTCGATCAACCTCGATGGCGAGACGATGATCTGCACGAACATCACGGGCGGCAGCGGAACCATCGGCATGATGGAGTGCTACAACGCCGAGCCGGATGGATACACCATGTGTCTGGCTCTGCCGGAATCCTACACGGTGCAGATGCTCAACGGTTCCCTGCAGGCAGACCTGTTCGACAACCTGATTCTTGTTGCCTGCCCGGTGTTTGACGTTGATACCGTCTCTGTCAAAGCGGGTTCCCAGTTTGCCTCCCTGCAGGAGCTGATCACCTATGCGACGGATCATCCGGGTGAAGTCACCATTGCAGGCGTCGGCTCCGGCCTCAACAAGCTCATGGCCATCGACTTCATGCAGAAGACCGGCATCACCCTCAAGTATATCCCGTATGAAGACTCCAACGCTTCCCGCGCGGCGCTGCTAGGCGACCAGGTTGATGTGCTGCTGAGCCAGGCCTGCGAATCGAAACCCTACTATGATTCCAGCGAGATGCAGGTTCTCGCCATTGCCTCCGAACAGCGCGCGTCGTTCATGGAGAATGTGCCGACGTTTACGGAACTCGGATATGACTTTATCGCCGGTATCCACCGCGGCTTTGCGGTTACCCCTGACACGCCCGAAGAGATCGTAAACTACCTCGAAGCCAAGATCTACGAAGTCTATCAGAACGCCGAGTTCCAGGAAAACCTTCAGAACACCCTCGGTTACAACATGGAATGGCTCGGCCACGACGACTACACCGCACTTGCCAAGTCTCTTGCGGCCAACTATCAGTCGCTGCTGGATGTTGCGGACAATTACTAATCGGAATCCAGCGGACATAACCCGTGTCGGCGGCTGCTGACACAATGGAAATTGAACGTCGTTCCGGGGCGTTAACGCCCCGGAACGACAAATAAAGACAAAATTTCGGAGAGGACGATCGCCTTATGAGTGGTCTTTCAACATTTTGGATCGGGTTACAGCAGATGTTTTCCGACCCGACCATCTTCCTGCTGGTTGCAGGCGGTGTTTTCTTTGGGATCGTATTTGGCTCCATCCCGGGCTTGACCGGTGCGCTGGCGATCTCCCTTATCCTGCCGTTCACCTATAAAATTACCGCTTCCTATGGACTCTCGGTGCTGATTGGCATCTATGTGGGGTCGATCTCGGGCGGCTTGATTTCCGCTATTCTACTGAATATTCCCGGCACGCCCGCTTCGCTGGTGACCTGCTTCGACGGCTGGCCCATGAGTAAGAAGTCACCCGGCAAAGCGCTCGTGATCGGTACGTTTTCTTCCCTGATCGGTGGTATCGTCGGCGGCATGGCGATGATCCTCATCTCCGGACCGCTGGCAAAGTTTGCTCTCAAGTTCGGATATTGGGAGTACTTTGCCATGGGGTTGATGGGACTTTTCGTCGTCGTTGCCCTCGTTGGCAAAGACAAGCTCAAAGGTTTTATCGCCGCGACCATCGGCTTGATCATCGGCCTGGTCGGTACGGACTCCGTTTCGACCGTTACGCGGTATACATTTGGCAGCTGGCAGCTCAACGGTGGGTTCGATATCCTACCGGTGCTGATGGGTCTGTTTGCGCTCTGCGAGATATTGGTTTCAATACCGCAGCTGAAGGTGAAGGCAACGGTTAAAAAAGTCGACAAGGTGCCGCTGCTTCCGAAGCGTGAATGGATGAAGGGCACATGGCGGACCATGCTTACATCCAGCCTGATCGGTACGTACGTCGGGATTCTTCCAGGTGTTGGGCAGACGACAGCAAGCCTTTTGGCCTACACACAGGCGAAGCAGAGCAGCAAAAACCCCGATAAATTCGGTACGGGCTGCGAAGAGGGTCTTGTCGCGTCCGAAGCGGCGAACAACGCGGTTTGCGGCGGTGCGCTGATTCCCATGATGGCGGTTGGCATTCCGGGCGACGTCATCACCTCCATCCTGCTTGGCGCGCTCGTTCTCCATGGACTGCAGCCCGGCGCTCTGCTCTTCAACTCCAAGCCGGAAGTCGTTGGCGTGATCTTTGCTTCCTTTATTATTGCAAATATCATTATGTACTTGATGCAGCTCGGCCTGATGCGCGCGTTCGTGCAGATGCTGCGCGTTCCCATGCGGCTACTGTATCCGATCATTCTCTGTATGTGCATGGTTGGCGCAATGACGACGAACAATCGTGTTTTCGACGCGGTCGTACTGATCGGCTTCGGCATTGTCGGGTATTTCCTGACGCAGAACGACTATCCGCTGCCGCCAATGGTGCTTGGATTCGTACTTGCGCAGATTATTGAAAAGAACTTCCGTACGGCTATGATCGCCAGCGACGGGAACATACTGGATATCTTCACCCGACCGATCGCGCTGGTGCTTCTGGCAATCGGCGTCGGTATGGCGGTCATTCCGCCCATCCGAAAAGCGATTAAAAACCGCAAGTCGGCAAAACTG
Organism: Clostridia bacterium; assembly: GCA_036804025.1. Classification (GTDB taxonomy): domain Bacteria; phylum Bacillota; class Clostridia; order Christensenellales; family CAG-138; genus UBA7703. Next base: position 6,917 of record DAIRTE010000016.1, read on the forward strand.
GCCGCCGAAGGCGCGCCTGTTCAGGACGACGACGAACCGCAGGACAAAGCGCAGTAAGCGTCCCCCGCATCCTATACGCCCGTTTCTTTACCCAAATGTGGGAAAGCGGCGTATAGCGGTAACTTTGGAAAGGACTATCAAAACGATATGGCAAAGGTAATGGTATTTCCCGCGGTTTTTAGCAAGTTTTCGGACGAAGGCGACCAGATTCTGGCAAAGGCGGGTTTGGACGTAACGAAGTTCAATAAACCCGGCATGACCGAGGACGAAGTGATCGAGAAACTACAAGGGTACGACGGCGTGATTCTGGGGCTGGAACCCATGAATGCCAAGGTGCTGGAAGCCTGCAAACAGCTCAAGGTGGTCGCTCGCTTCGGCGTCGGCATGGACAATGTGGATCAGGAAGCGGCGAAGCGTCTTGGCATCCAGGTATTCAACACGCCCGCTGCAAACGCAGGCGCGGTGGCGGACTTTACGTTCGGGCTGATTCTGAGCCTGGCGCGCAGTATTTGCACGGCGAACCACGACCTGAAAAATGGCGAGTGGAAGAAGTACACCGGCTATCCGGTCTACGGAGCGACCATTGGTATCGTCGGACTCGGCGCAATCGGCAAACAGGTTGCCAAACGCGCAAGAGGCTTTGGGATGCGCGTGCTCGCCTACGACATCTACTGGGACGCGGCGTTTGCGGACGAGTTTGGCGTTGAGAAGGCCACCCTTGAGGAGATCTACCGCCAGAGCGATTTCATTACGCTGCATACCGCATTGACGGATGAAACGCGGGGGATGATTCAAAAAGAGCAATTTGCCATGATGAAGAAGACGGCATTTGTGCTCAACTGCGCGCGCGGCGGGCTGATTGATGAAGCGGATCTTTATGATGCGGTCAAATCCGGCGTTATCGCCGGCGCCGGTCTGGACGCGTTCTGTCAGGAACCGCCCAAGGATTCTCCGCTCATGACACTGGAAAACGTGATCGTCGCTCCGCATATCGCTGGAGGTTCGATCGATGCCATCAACACGATGGCACGCATGTCCGCGGAAAAAATGGTGGAAGGACTGAAGAATTAACCCGGCTGGGGACGATTCCCCGGCTGAGCGGATAAAGGAGACAGAGAAATGACCTATGTAGAAGAGTATATTACTCGCGCGAAAGCGGCACAAAAGGCGATTGAACACTATACGCAGCCGCAGGTGGATGCGCTTGTAAAAGCCATGGGCAAGATAATTTTTGACCGTGCGGAGGAACTCTCGCGCGAGGCGGTTGAGGAGACCGGCTACGGCACGGTGGAAAGCAAAGTGCTCAAGCATCGAAAGTGCACGTTGGCGGCGTGGTTCTATCTGCACGATAAGAAGTCTGTCGGCGCAATTGAAAACGATCCTGTCAATCAGCTCGTCACCTACGCGAAGCCGGTTGGTGTTGTTGCGGCACTGGTGCCGACGACGAACCCGACTTCGACAACGGTCAGCAATGGCATGAGTATCATCAAGTGCCGCAATGCAATGATCGTCTCCCCGCATCCACGAGCGGTCAAGGTGACCACGCACTGCGTGGAGCTCATCCGCGATGCGATTGGCGCACTCGGCGCGCCGCGCGACCTGGTGCAGATCATCGACCAGCCTTCCATGGATACGACGCATGAACTCATGGCCAAGGCGGACGTGGTGGTTGCCACCGGCGGATCGGCCATGGTGAAAGCGGCATATTCCAGTGGCCGCCCTTCCTACGGCGTAGGCCAGGGTAATGTGCAGGTTGTCCTTGCGGATGATTATACGGACCTTGCGTTTATGGCCAAGACGATTATCGGAAGCCGCGCGTATGATAACGGCCTGCCATGCACCGGTGAGCAGGCGATTCACGCCCCGGAGGGTAAGGTGGACGCTGTGATCAAGGCGTTGCTTGAAAACGGCGCGGCACTGCTTACGCCGGAACAGGCGAAGGCGTTCGAGACGTTCCAGTTTAAGGAAAACGGCGCGATTAACCCCGTCCACGTCGGTATGACTGCGCACGCGCTGGCAAAAGAGGTCGGCGCGAGTGTGCCGGAGGACGCGAAGGTGCTGATTTTCCGTTCACTGGGCATGACAAATGAGAACCTGCTGCGCAAGGAAAAGCTCAACCCGGTCATCCAGATTTTTCCTTATAAAACCTATGAGGAAGGTGTTGCCAACGCAAAGGCCAACCTCGAGTGGGAAGGCATTGGCCATTCCGCCGTGGTGTATACAAACGATTCGGCGCGGGCCGAGTATGCCGGCGAACAGCTTCCGGTTTCGCGCGTCCTCGTCAACCAACCCGGTGGCGCTGCATCCGGTGGGAATCTGATCAATGGCCTGAACCCGACCATGTCGCTTGGCTGCGGCAGCTGGGGCAACAACAGCATCAGCGAGAACCTAACGTATAAGCACCTGATGAATACAACGCGGCTTGCTTATTTTCACCCGAGCACGCTGCCTTCTCCGGAGAAGGTCTGGGAACTGTAATCAACCGGATAGGCACGTTTGGGTGGAAATACGTTCTGTAAAAGCGGGGAAACGCGACCCAAATAAGGGGCGTTTCCCCTTTTCGGATCAAAAGGACGCGCGCCGTGCGGTAAAACGCGGCGCAGTGGACAGGGAGTGATTTGCAATGTTGGTACAAAACGAACTTCGAAACAAGGTCGCGATCGTCGGAGTGGGGTACACAAGCCAGGGCAAAGTGCCCGACCGGACGGCGGTCTCCTTCCACACGGAAGCAATCAAAAACGCCATTTTAGACGCGGACATTGAAAAGAGCGAGATCGATGCAATGATGCTCTACCGCCACTTCGAACCAATCGGCGGGGACTACGATGTTTCGACATTTACGGTTGCCGAACAGCTCGGCATTCGTCCGTCGATGATCGGTCAGGAAACGTACTGCACGCGCGGGTGGCTGATGAATGCGGTTGGTCTGCTTGTGAGCGGACAATGCGAATACGTGGTTGTCTCCTATGGCGACAATGCGCGCAGCGGGAAGCGGAACTTTGTCAAAGAGCTTTCCGGCGGCGCGGCAACGGACGAACTGGCCGCCTATGGCGACCTCAGCACCATGGCGAAATACGCGATGCTCGCGCAGCGCGCCATATACGAATACGGCACCGGGCCGGAAGTCTGGAAGAACATCGCCATTGCGCAGCGCAAATGGGCGCAACTGAACCCGATTGCCGCAACATATGGCAAAACGCTGACGCCGGAGGAGTACTTTGCCGCAGACATGATCGTTGAACCGTTTCGGCTCTTGGATGCGACGCCAAATTCCGATGGTGGGCGCGCTATCGTGCTGACGAGCGTAGAAAATGCAAAGCGGCGCGGACACCGCATGGCCAAAATCCGCGGGTTTGGCAGCGCAAACCAACCGGATTCCCCATATCGCCTGAACCCGGCCGACCCGGACAGCGCAGCGGTCCGCGCGAGTCGAGCGGCGTTCGCCATGGCGGGAATTACGCCAAAGGATGTGGACGCCTGCGAACTCTACGACTGCTTTACGTATACGGTAGAGGCGACGCTTCGTGATTACGGTTTCTTCAAGCCGGACGAAACACGCGAGTTCTTAACGCAGGAGCGGATCGGCCCCGGCGGCGAATTGCCGGTGAACACCTCCGGCGGAATGCTCTCGGAGGCGTATTTCATGGGCATGACGCCGATCAGCGAAGGGGTTATGCAGATCATGGGCCGCTGCGGTGCGCGCCAACTTGGCAAAGCGGTTGGTAAAAAGGAGCCGGAGATCATCGTTTGCAGCGATAATGGCGCGGTCTTTCAAAGCCACGTCACGCTTGTATTGGAACGGGAGGCGTAACAAATGGGCGTTGACTTTTTCATGCCGCGCATAAGCGCGGACACCAAAGGATTCTGGGACGCATGCAAAGAGCATAAACTGAAGCTCCAAAAGTGCTCCGCCTGCGGAAAACTTCGCTGGCCCGCGGCATACCTCTGCCCGGATTGTCTGAGCGACGCGTTTGAGAGCGCGGAGGTAAAGCCGGAAGGCGTCGTGGAATCGTTCGTTGTGTTTCAAAAGCCCTTTCATCCAAGCTTGGAACAGAAAGTGCCTTATATTACCGCCACAGTCAACCTGCAGGGTGGCGCGCGGATCGTGACGAACCTTGTTCACTGCAACGCCGCGGAGGTTTCCTGCGGTGCAAAGGTGCGTCTCGTCTGGAGTGAGGAGGACGGATTTTCCCGGCCGACATTTGAACTGATTCGGGAGGAAGAAAAATGAAGATCGTCGTCATTGGCGGAAACGCCGCGGGCATGAGTGCTGCCTCGCGCGCCAAGCGCAAAGCGCCGGAGAGCGAAGTGATCGTGTTCGAAAAGACGTTTGAAGTATCCTACGGCGCGTGCGGACTGCCGTACTACGTAGCGGGGCTGAACGACAACCTTGACCTAATGCGCATCCGCAGTGCGGCGGAATTCCGCGAGGCGGGCGTGGATCTGCGGATGGGGCACGCGGTGGAGCGCGTGGACTTTGCTGGAAAAACGGTGCATGGAACAGACGCGACCGGTAACGCGTTTACGGAAAGTTATGATCGCCTGCTTCTCTCTACCGGCGCGTCTCCGCGCACGTTGAACGTGCCGGGTGCCGACAAAGCGAATATCTTTACTCTGAAAACGCTGGAGGACGCGGAGCGCCTGCGGATGGCGCTGGAGAAAACCGGGGGTAACGTCGTCATTGTAGGCGGCGGCGCGATCGGGCTGGAACTGGCGGAAGCGTGCCTTCTGCAACAGGTAAAGAGCGTTCGTATCATCGAGGCACTGGGGCAGCTCTTGCCACCGTTCGATGAAGAATTTGCACTTTCTGCAAAGGCCGAGCTGGAAGCGCACGGCGCAAGCGTTTGCCTCAACGAAACGGTGCAAAGTTTCACCGGCGGAGATGCGGTGGACGGCGTAACAACCGGCAGCGGGAGCTATCCGGCGGATGTTGTTGTGCTCAGTGCCGGCGTTGTGCCAAACACGCAGTTTCTGGACGGAATAGAGAAGCTCCGCAATGGCGCGATCAAAACGGACAAAGCGATGAAGACAAGCGTTGCGGACGTTTTCGCCGCAGGCGACTGCACCAGCGTATGGCATGCGATTCTCGATCAGCCCGCATACCTCGCACTGGGTACAAACGCCAACAAACAGGGTCGCCTTGCGGGAGACAGCCTGTTGGGCAAAAAAGTCTGCTTTGACCGCGCGCTTGGTACGACCATGGTACGCTGCATGGGCATGGAGTTTGCAAAGACCGGTCTCTGCGAGCGGGAAGCGAGGCTTGCAGGGATCAGCTACAAGACGCAGCTGGTGGAGGCGCGCTCCCATGCGCGCTATTACCCGGACCCCTGCCCCATCACGATCAAACTCTGCTACCGGGCGGACGACCATGTTTTGCTCGGCGCGCAGATCATGGGCAAAAAAGAGACGGCGCTGCGAATCGACGCACTGGCGGTTGCCATCGACCAGAAAATGACCACGGAAGAACTCGGCTTTGTGGACCTTGGCTACGCGCCGCCGTTCGCCTCCGTCTGGGATGCGATCCACATTGCTGCAAACGCCTCGAAGTAACCGACTACTTCCGCTGAATGGACGGAAACATCACTGTTCATCGGCTGGCTGATGAAGCTGAATTCGAGATTACACCGCTGTGTCATCAGACGGTTTGGAAAGAGACAGCATAGACCGAACCGCCCATTTTTGAATACCGGGCGGCACGTAAAATAAACGAAGGAATCGATGGGAATGACGAATCGGATAAAGAATAATTCTTGGGTGATCGTGTTCTCGGTTGCCAGCGTATTGTTCGGCTGGCATGCGGGCGGCGGGTTTGCCACAGGCAATCAGGCGAATGTGTTTTTTGTTTCTACCGGCTGGTGGGCGCCGTTTTCCGCAGTTCTTGCGGTACTGCTCTTAACCTTGACGGTACGGCAGGCGATGATCATGTACAACCAGCGGGGGCTGACGAACTACAAACAGCTTTTCAGTGCGCTGTATCACCCCTTCGACTGGCTGGGAATCGTCTTTGAAATCTATTTTTACATCATGGTGCTGATGGCAACGAGTGCGAGCATTGCGGGCGCAGGCATGCTGTTTCAAGAGGTTGCGCACATCTCCTATTTCGTGGCTGTTTGCATCATCGGGTTACTGCTGCTGGCGCTGACCATGTTTGGTGCGGATTTGGTGCGGCGCGCTTCGCTTGTGATGAGCGTTTTAATCCTTGTATGCGCGTTGAGCATCTTTTTGGTGGGTATCGTGGCAAAAAGCGGGGAAGTCACCGCCATCGCCGCTGCGGGGCCGGAGACAGCCAAGCTGCCAAACGCGTTTTTGCAGGCGTTTCAATACGCAGGGTTCCAGTGCGCATCCATCCCGACCATGGTCGCCTGCGGCGCGGCACTGGCCAGCCAGAAGCAGGCCAAGCGCTCTATGTGGATTTCCTTTGCCATGAACGCCGCGGCGCTTTGCCTCTCCGTTGTGATGCTGCTGGGCTGGAAGAGCGTCTATGGCGCAATCGACGGCGGCAGCGTGATTCCGACGCTGACGGTTTGCAAACAACTCGGCATGCCGCTGCTGATCTGGGCTTACGATATCTGCCTGTTTCTATGCTTTCTTTCGACCGGGACCGCATCGATATTCGGACTTACGGAGCGCTTCTGTAACACAAAGGCCTTTCAGGGGTTGAAAAGCGCGTATGCCAAACGAGCCGCCGTTGCCTTCATCGTAATGGCTATCTCCATGACTGTTTCGTTTGCGGGACTGACGAACATCGTGAAATATGGCTACGGTTACTGCGGGTATGCCGGCATTGTGCTGCTCGTGATTCCGTTTTTGACCGTCGGAGCCTATAAGAACAAGAAATATCGCGAGAATCATCCGGAAATCAGCGAGAAGTTCCCTGCGTAACGGAAAGGTGAACGAACCCATGAAAACCTATGAGATACCATATGGAGACGGCGCGTTGAACGTGGCGATCGGTTCGAAGAACCTCAAAGCAGTCCTGGCGCCGGACACGAAAGAAGGAACCTCCCCCACAAGCGAGGAGCAGATCGTACGCCGGGCGTTGGAGACCCCTATTGGTCAGCGACGTCTTTGCGAGCTTGCCCGGGGCAAGAAGCGGGTCACGGTTATTACAAGCGACCACACACGCCCCGTGCCGAGCCGGCTGACGCTGCCGATTCTATTGAACGAGATTCGTTCCGGAAATCCGGACGCTGAAATCACAATCTTAATTGCGACCGGCCTGCATAGAAGTCCAACACAGGCGGAGATGCGACGCATGTTCGGCGAAGCGGTCGTTTCGCGCGAGCGAATCGCGGTCAACGATGCGACTCGTGCGGAGGATTTCGTTTCCATGGGCAAACTGCCGTCCGGCGCGGACTTTCTCGTGAACCGCCTCGCGGCGGATTGCGACCTGCTCGTTTCGGAAGGGTTCATCGAACCGCATTTTTTTGCGGGATATTCCGGCGGGCGCAAGAGCATTCTGCCGGGTGTTTGCGCGCAGGAAACAATCAACGAAAACCACGCTTACCATGCGGTGGCAAATCCGAATGCGACGGCGGGCGTGCTGGAAGGCAATCCCATACACCGGGATATGCTTGCCGCGGCTAAACTGGTCCGGCTAGCGTTTATCCTCAACGTTGCGCTGAACAAGGAAAAGCGCGTGATCGCCGCCTTTGCGGGCGATGCGGAGGAAGCGCATGCGGCGGGCGTGGCATTCGTTCGCTCTGAGGCGGGGCGTGAGGCCGTGACCGGTGATATTGTCATCGCCGGCAACAGCGGGTACCCACTCGACCAAAACCTCTACCAGGCGCCCAAGTCGGTCGCGACGGCAGAGGTCTGCGCAGGAAGCGACGGCGCGATTATTCTTTGTGCGGAGTGCCGGGAAGGCTTTGGCGGCGAGAACTTCAAGCGGCTGATGCTCTCCGGCACACCGGAGGAGATTGACCGTCTGCTCGGAGCAATTCCGCCCAAGGAGACGCTTTCTGAACAATGGAGTGCGCAGATCTTTGCGCGCGTGTTGAAACAGCATAAAGTCGTGCTCGTCAGCACGTTGCCGCCGGAGATGGTAAGGCAGGCGAACATGATTCCGGCGGAGTCCTTTGAACGAGCGCTGGAGATCGCATTCGCGCTGAAGGGCGAGAATGCGCAGGTTGTTTTGATACCGGACGGCGTTTCAACGCTTATATTGCGAAAGGAGCATGAATAGAGTATGGCAGTGGCATTACAGGTCAATGCGAAGGACAATGTGGCGACCGTATTTGAAAACGGCGTGACAACAGGGCAGGCGATTGAAGTGCACGACAAACTTGGCAACAGCACACCGATGAACGTTTTATCGGACATTCCGTATGGGCACAAGATTGCGTTGAAGGACATTTCAGTTGGCGAGAGCATCGTGAAATACGGCGAGCAGATTGGCGTAGCGTCCCGCGAGATTCAAAGAGGGGAACACGTGCACGTGCAGAACCTCGACAGCACGCGCGGACGTGGAGATCAATAACGAGTGTGAGGGAGAATATGGAATTCTTTGGTTATGAACGTGCGGACGGACAGGTTGGCGCACGAAATCACGTAGCCGTCATCCCCAGCGTAATCTGCGCGGACGACGTTGCACAGGCAATCGTCCATCAAGTACACGGCACAAGAGGGTTGCTCCATCATCAAGGCTGCTGTCAGCTTCCGCCTGATCTGGACCGCGTGACGGATACGCTTTGCGGGCTTGGCTGCAGCCCGAACGTGGGAGCGGTGCTAGTCGTGAGTCTCGGCTGCGAAGGAACCGACCATGAACGGCTGGTGGAAACCATCGCAAAGACCGGAAAGCCCGTGGAGATCATCCGCATTCAGGAACTCGGCGGCATGTCGAACGCAATTCGACAGGGAACCGACCTTGCACAAAAACTCGCGCGGCACGTCTCCGGACAGCAGCGGAAGGCCTTCGACGCTTCCCGGATTGTGATGGCCATCAAGTGCGGCGGATCGGATGCGACGAGCGGCATGGCCTCCAACTGCGCGATTGGCTATGTGGCGGACAAGCTGGTCGACCTCGGTGCGACGGTGATCTTCGGCGAGACGACGGAGTTCATCGGTGCGGAGCACATCCTCGCGCGGCGCGCGGCCACGCCGGACGTAGCGGAGCGGATTTATGGCGCGGTGGACCGCATGGAAACACGCGCGAAGTCGCTTGGCTGCGACATGCGAAAAGGCCAGCCTACGCCGGGAAACATCGCGGGAGGGCTATCGTCGATTGAGGAAAAATCGCTTGGCGCAATCGTAAAGTCCGGTACGCGCCCGATTCAGGGGGTGCTGGAGTACCCGGAGCGTATTGACGGCAGAAAGGGGCTCTGGATTAAGGACACACCCGGTCGTGAACCGGAGATTCTGACGGGAATGGGGGCGTCCGGCGCGCAGTTTATGATGTTTTCGACGGGCCGCGGCGCGCCGCAGGGGTTCCCCATCATGCCGGTGATTAAGGTCTGCGGCAATGTGAACACCTACGCGCGGATGGAGAACGATATGGACGTCAACGCGGGCAGGATCATTACGGGCGAAAAGAGCGTTGAGGAGATTGGCGAAGAATTGATCCAAAAGGCGCTCGTTGTGCTCTCCGGCGAGATGACGAAGAACGAAGCGATTGGGTATTTCAACTTCATCGATATCCATACGCTCGGGCCGGTCATCTGATGCTGGGAATCCGGACGAGATCAGCAGCGCGGCGGACAGGAAAGATTCTTGCCCGCCTGCGCTGTGTTTCGGGCGTTTTTCGAGAGAATGAACACAGATTGACTAGATACATGGAGGCGGAATATGACGCTGCGTCAAGACGCGGAAACAATCTATACGGAAGCGATTGCAGCCTGCCTACCGGACGCCGCAGTACGTGAAGCACTTGCTGGTCGGACGTTTGGCAATGGAAGGTTGCTACTGGTTGCGGCCGGCAAGGCTGCCTGGCAAATGGCGGACTGCGCTGCAAAGACGCTCGGCGCGCGGCTGGACGAAGGCATCGTTATAACGAAATATGGTCATGCGAAGGGCGAAATCCCGCGCCTGCGCATCTATGATGCAGGACATCCGCAGCCGGATGAGCGCTCGGTGAAGGCGACGCAGCAAGCCATCAACCTGGTAGGCGGACTGAGCGAAAGGGACACGGTACTCTTTCTCCTCTCCGGCGGAGGTTCGGCGCTCTTTGAAAAACCGTTGATCCCGTTGGAAGAGCTGCAGAGCATTACCGAACAGCTGCTGGGCAGCGGCGCGGATATCAAGGAAATCAACACGATTCGCAAACGGCTCTCGGCGGTCAAGGGCGGGCGGTTCGCGCAGCTATGCGCGCCAGCACATGTGCTGACCATCGTCCTTTCGGACGTGGTTGGCGACTTCTTGGACATGATTGCTTCCGGCCCGGCATATCCGGACTCCTCCACGTCGGAGGAGGCGCTGGCCATCGCAAAGAGACTGAGAATTGCGATGTCCGATGCGGCGTGGGAACTGCTGGCAAAGGAAACGCCAAAGAAGCTGGACAACGTGGAGACCATCGTGACCGGCAGCGTGCGGCGGCTTTGCGCGGAAGCGGAAAAGACCGCGCGACGGCTCGGCTACGAACCGGTCGTGTTAACGACAAGTCTTGCCTGCGAGGCGCGGGAGGCGGGGAGTTTTTTTGCGTCGGCTGCGCAGTATCGGCAGGATTCAAACCGCTCGATTGCGGTAATCGCGGGCGGCGAGACGGTTGTGCATCTCTCCGGCGGTGGGCTCGGCGGGCGGAATCAGGAGCTTGCGCTCTCCGCCGCAATCGGACTCGACGGCTGCGCGGATACCGCGCTGTTCTCCGTCGGTTCGGACGGGACGGACGGCCCAACCGACGCGGCGGGCGGATACGTGGACGGTTCGACAGCGGCGGCGCTGAAGCAAAAAGGCATCCATATCGAGGAAGCGCTGAAGGAAAACGACTCTTACCACGCGCTGGAAGCGTGCGGCGGCTTGATCAAGACCGGTGCGACAGGCACGAATGTGAACGACCTAACGGTGCTGTTGATTCGCAGGTAAACGAACGCTGTTTGAAACTCACGCAGAGAAGCCGCCGACAACGGGAAGCAAATAGAAAATCAGAAGAGAACAAGCAGAACCGATTTGTGAATCCTGAACGAAAATTGAAATCGTTCAACAGGCAATATCTAGACATTGCATATTGATGCTGCCAGAATTTCAATTTGAACGTTTCTGGAGACCATGAACAATAGAAGAATCCGAAATTGACTAGATCATTACCTATCATCAAAGGTAGCAGCGTAAAATAAACAGACATCCATTTAGACCTTCTGCACTCTGTTGAAGGCTTATTAGTTTGTTTATCAGCTCAGGATATTTTCCTCTTTTTCTCGAAAAGAATCCCACTGCCTCACCTTTTCTGTACAGTTTCGTGCAGCCCATCCAATTATTTAAAGTGTTATAAAACTTGGTACAGATTGATCTGGCTCCGCGGAGGCAGATCCGCTACAATGTTAGTGAAATAGAGAAATGACTGACAAAGGAGCGAAAAGAGGTTGGCTCCAAATTACACTGGCGAGCTTATCCATCAAGAGAAATGTCTGCCAGTTCAGCAGGAATCGAGGATGGAAGCCGAGCAGGTATTCATTTGAGCGGGTATTTACGTTCTTACGAAAATTTAACCGTAGTGTATACTTGAATCAGCAGATAGATCAACAAACCAAGGGGTAACTGGAATAAATGATGCGTATTTTTTTAGTCGAGGATGATCTAAGCTTGATCAATGGCCTGTCTTTTGCCATTCAAAAACAGGGATATGAGCTGGCTATCGCCCGTACAATGGCTGAAGCCGATGCAGCCTGGACGGACGGGAAATACGATTTGGTGGTTCTGGATGTTTCACTTCCCGATGGTTCCGGCTTTGATATTTGTAAAAAAATCCGGCTCACTTCAAAAGTACCCATCCTATTTCTAACCGCGGCTGACGAAGAAACCGATATGATCCTGGGCCTTGATATCGGCGGCGATGATTATGTGACGAAGCCTTTTAAACTGGCAGTGTTTCTATCGAGAATAAACGCACTTCTCCGCAGGAGTAATCATTTCAATTCGACGGACTCTGAACTACGCTCGAACAATATCAGAATACAACTTTTGGAAGGAACAGCCTACAAAAATGACGAGCAGCTTGATTTAACGGCGGGCGAATATAAACTGTTGCGTCTTTTTATGGAGAATCCGGACAGGGTGCTTTCACCGGAACAGATTTTGAGTCGTTTATGGGATTGCAACGAGAACTTTGTGGACAGCAATACGCTTACGGTATACGTCCGAAGATTACGCAAAAAAATAGAAGACGACCCGGATAATCCGAAAAGAATCATTACCGTTCGACGGATGGGGTATCGGTGGAATTCGGCGGATTGAGGTGGAGTATGAGCATACTGGTAAACAAAAGAATCAGGAGCCTCTTTTGCAGAATTCTGACGAGCTTATTCGTGTTCCTTGCTCTTTCGGTTGTTTTCATGATCTTTGCAGATGAGAACTCGGCGCTTTTCGTTCTTTTCGGTTCTTGTTGCATGACCGTGGCAATTTTGATTTTCTGCTATGGGTATTTTCGGGAACAATCTAAGCTGATTGAAACCGCCACCGCACAGATTACAGATTACATATCCGGCGATCAAAACGCCCGCATTGAGTGCGATGAGGAAGGCGAGCTATACCGACTGTTCCACGAAGTAAATTCCTTGGTTTCTGTTTTAAATGCGCATGCTGAAAACGAACTGAGAGCAAAGGAATTTCTGAAAAATACCATAGCGGATATTTCGCATCAGCTAAAAACACCGCTTGCGGCGCTGAACATCTACAATGGCATATTACAGGGTGAGGCGGAGAATTCGCCGACGATTCGGGAGTTCACAGACCTTTCGGAACAAGAGCTGGAGAGAATAGAAACGCTCGTTCAAAACCTTTTGAAAATCGCAAAACTCGACGCCGGGGCGATCATGATCGAAAAAACGGAAGAAAATCTTTCCGAAATGATGGAAAGCATTGAACGGCATTTTACCGTTCGTGCCGCACAAGAGGGAAAGCGAATGGTCTTTTCCGGCGAAGATTCTATTCTTTTACCGTGCGACCGGAACTGGATGATGGAAGCAATCGGTAACATGTTGAAAAACGCGCTCGATCATACGCAAAAGGGAAATGAAATTCGTGCCGAATGGAGACAATTTGCGTCAATTGTTCAGATCGTTATCAAAGACAACGGAAGCGGCATTCATCCGGAAGACAGAAACTATATTTTCAAAAGATTCTATCGCAGCCGTTTTTCGAAAGATACGCAGGGGGTAGGGCTCGGCCTGCCGCTCGCAAAATCGATCGTCGAAGCGCATAACGGAACGATTGAGGTCGACAGCGAATTGGGCGTTGGAACAACGTTTACAATCGATTTGCGAATTCCTACTAAATTGTAGGATGGGCGTCATGTTGCGGTAGGCTTGCCGTGATACTCTTTCCTGATCAAGGCAGAAAGAGGGAGACAACAAGTGAACATGTTGGAAGTTCAATCAATTTTCAAAACCTACGGCAGTGGTGAGGCTGCGGTGCACGCATTAAAAAACGTCAGCTTTTCCGTCCCGAAAGGTGAATTTGTTGCGGTCGTCGGAGAATCCGGCTCCGGAAAAAGTACGCTTTTGAATATAGTAGGTGCGCTCGACACGCCTACTTCCGGGAAGGTGTTGATTGACGGGAAAGACATTTTTTCGATGGAAGATCGAAATCTAACCATCTTCCGCCGCAGAAATATCGGGTTTATTTTTCAAAGCTTTCATTTGATTCCGGAACTGACGGTTGAGCAGAATATCATATTTCCAGTACTGCTAGACTACCAAAGACCCAACGAAAAACATCTGGAAGAATTACTCGCGGTGCTGAATTTAAAAGAACGCCGCAGTCATTTGCCCAGCCAGTTGTCCGGCGGACAACAGCAGCGCGTGGCGATCGGACGCGCGTTGATGACGCGTCCGTCACTGATCCTTGCGGACGAACCAACGGGCAATCTCGACTCGCAAAACAGCAGCGAAGTGATTGCCCTGCTGAAAGAAGCGTCCAGGAAATATGAGCAGACGATTCTCATGATTACGCATAACCGCAGCATTGCACAGACCGCAGACCGGGTCCTGCAAGTCTCTGATGGCGTTCTGACCGATTTCGGAAGGTGCCGCGAATGAAAAGCTATCTTAGTCTGATTCCGATTTCTGCGAAGGTACACAGGCGGCAGAATCGCATGACGCTTCTGTGCATCATCTTTGCTGTATTTTTGGTAACGGCCGTATTTTCTATGGCGGATATGAGCGTCCGAATGGAGACGGCAAGATTGCTGGAGAAACATGGCAGCCTTGCGGTTGAAAAGATACTCAACAGCGCTGCGGTACAGAATTATTTCCTTCTCGCTGCGGCTTTGTTTCTGTTGATCTTGATTGCAGGCGTATTGATGATTTCAAGCAGCATCAACAGCAATGTCGCGCAGAGGACAAAGTTTTTCGGAATGATGCGCTGCATTGGAATGAGCAGGCAGCAGATTATCCGTTTTGTAAGATTAGAAGCGCTGAACTGGTGTAAAACCGCTATCCCGATCGGTATTGCACTTGGAATTGTAATCACATGGGCGTTGTGTGCGGTGTTGCGGTTCTTGGTCGGGGAAGAATTTTCCAACATACCGTTATTTGGAATCAGTCTAGCCGGAATTGTCAGCGGAGCGTTGGTCGGAATTCTTACGGTTCTCATTGCCGCCAGCTCGCCCGCAAAACTGGCAGCCAAGGTTTCTCCTGTAGCAGCGATATCGGGCAATGCTGAACGAACAAAGAGCGCAAGCCATGCATTACGCGGTCGCTTCTTCAAAATTGAAACCGCTCTTGGCATTCACCATGCGTTATCCAGTAAACGAAACCGGATTCTGATGACGGGGTCATTTGCACTCAGCATCATCCTCTTTTTAAGCTTCACGGTTGTAATCGATTTTGTTGGCCATCTCATGCCGCAGTACGCCGATACTCCCGACATCAACATTTCCAGCAGTGACGGTTCGAACTCCGTAGACCGTGTGCTGCTAAGTAAACTCGCGGACATGGACGGCGTAAAACGTGTTTATGCGCGCAGAAGCCTGCTCGATGTTCCGGCAAAGGTCGGAAAAGATGCTTCCCAATCTGAAACAATCGATCTGATATCCTACAGCGATTTTGATTTGGACTGTCTGGTAACCGATAAAATGCTGACAAAAGGCAGTGACGTCAGAAAAGTATATGGGGATAGCGAGTATGTGCTTGCCATTCCCGGCAAAAATGATCCTTTGGAGGCAGGAGACGTCTTGCAGGTGGATGGTCAAGCGTTGACAATCGCAGGGACTCTGAAATACAACTTGTTTAGCAGCGAGGGCGATTTGGACGAGAACATAACGCTCATCACTTCCGACGAGGCCTTCACCCGATTGACCGGCGTATCCGATTACTCGCTCGTGATGATCCAAACGACAAAAGACGTTTCAGACGAAAATGTAGCCGCCATCCGCAGTGTGGTGGGCGATAACGGTACGTTTTCCGATATGCGTGACACACATACGGCCAACACCTACGTCGCGTTCGTATCGTTTGTATATGCGTTCTTGGCCATTATTACATTGGTGAGCGTACTCAACATTATGAACAGCATTTCCATGAGCGTATCCGCAAAGATGAAGCAATATGGAGCGATGCGCGCGGTTGGCATGGATGAACGGCAAATCACTAAAATGATTGCTGCCGAAGCGGCGACTTACGCTGGGCTCGGCTGTATAATCGGTTGCGCCGTTGGGCTTTTCATCAACAAACTGCTCTACAGCGGTCTTATTACGGCTCATTATCGCTATGCCACCTGGAGCATTCCGGTTGTACCGCTCGTAATCATTCTCCTGTTTGTCGTTGCCGCTGCAATTGCCGCGGTCGGTGCCCCGGCAAAACGAATTCGGAATATGGCGGTTGTTGATACAATCAACGAGCTGTAAGCGCGCTGCTTATGGGGCCTGAAGGAGAAGACTGAATCAGACGAAATGCCCTGTTGCCTGCCGGACGACGAAACACAAAACCGTCGTTCGGCAGGCATATTTTCTTAGGTGGGCAACGATAAACGAGAAGCAGACTGGTCAAAAGTAACGTGGAGAAACACGTGTTTTGTTCAAAACGCCTTAATCATTCACACAATCTTGGGCGTTTCAGCAACTTCTTTCCTGTACCTGCGTGTATCATCTATACTCTTGCGCGTTTTCCTAGGATGAATGCTACTTCTTCGCTATTTGTGACAGGAGGAGTCATCGGACAATTTACATATCAACACAAAAGCCAGCAGGCATCAAGCAGCACGGTGCGATCGGACTCGTTGCAGTTCTATCGCCGGTGCTTGATTGATCTCTACCGTCCTCAAGAAATCAAAACAGGCTGGGCTCAGAAAATCATCCCGGGAACTTCCGTTGCATATTTTGATACTTGTTTGAAAGCAACCACACATCAATATCATCCATGATTAACCACGAAGCAACGACGAGTCGCAGCTATTCGAGTTGAAAAAAATGAAATACGAAATTAAGTTCACATTCTATTGACACTGCAAACAAATCACGATATACTCCGTAATATGAAAAAATATTCATATTAATAAATGATATTTTCACTCTGCCGAAGTAGAAGTAGTAGCGAAAAAATCGCGCTGCCAGCATATTTCTGTCAATTGCTCACTAGGGCGCTTGGATCACGTAAATTGTTTATCTTAATTACTTGGGAAGTTCGCAAAAAGGAAAAGGGGAACAACATGTCCGTTCAAATGATTCCACAACCGAACCGGATCAAATCGTATCATCAATCGTTTCGAATCAATCCCCAAACCGCAATTTGTTATCCGGGAACGTCATATGCCGGTGAATTCTTGTGTGACTTGCTTAGGCTTGAACAGAAAGAGACCGGAGAGATTAAGCTGGTAATTGATGATGCAATTCGTCACGAGGAAGGTTATTTTCTCAAAATTAGCGATGATGGTATTGTGATTCGCGCAAAAACGGACAAAGGTTTATTCTATGGCGCTCAATCGCTGCGGCAGTTACTACCGGTATCCATTGAACAAACAGGAATTTGCGCGGAAGTAAGCATAACACATGTCGAAGTGGAAGACGAGCCGCGCTTTGGCTACCGTGGATTTATGCTCGATTCGGCAAGACACTTTTTTCCCGTCGAGACCATTTTGGGATTGATCGATTTATTGGCGCTGCATAAATTAAACAGGTTTCATTGGCATTTGAGTGATGACCAGGGGTTTCGAATCGAACTGGAGAGATTTCCTAAGTTTGCCGAAATAGCGTCAAAAAGAAAGGAAACGCAGTGCAAGGGATTTGTACTGCCCTGGACAAGGAGATTTGACAACACGCCATATTCCGGGATTTATACGAAAGAACAAATCCGGGAAGTAGTGGCATACGCGAAAAAAAGATACATTGAGGTTATCCCTGAAATCGACATGCCAGGACATTTTTCAGCTGCGCTGGCTGCCTACCCGGAATACAGCTGCACGGGCGGGCCGTTTGACGTGCGAACGAGCTGGGGAATCAGCAAGGATGTGCTTTGCGTTGGAAAAGAGCAATCCTTACGGTTTGTCGAAGATGTTTTACGAGAAGTGATTGAACTCTTTCCATATAAACATATCCATATCGGCGGAGACGAGACCCCGGTTGATCGCTGGAAAAAGTGTTCGGACTGTCAGCGGCTGAAGGCGGAAAAAGGATTGCGGAAAAACAGTGAACTTCAGCGTTATTTTACAAGCAAAATCGCCGATTTTCTAAAGAGCGAAGGGTGTGAAACTCTCGCATGGGATGAAATATTAAAAAATGGCACATTACCGGAGATTACGGTTCAGAACTGGTCCCCGACAGGCGAAAGAAGGTTGATAAGAAGTATCAAAGAGGGCCAGAAATGTATTATTTCGAATGTAAGCAAATACTATCTGGACTATCCATTCCATATATTTCCTTTGAAGAGCACGTATAACTTTGATCCGGAATTAAAGGGGCTGAGCAAGCTGGACGCAAGGAACATTATTGGCGTTGAGGCGCCGCTCTGGACGGAGGCGGTGGATACCGAGAAACGCTTGCACTGGCAAATGTTCCCTCGATTAGCGGCGGTTTCCGAAAGCGCATGGACGCTGAACGAAAACAAGAACTTTGAAAGGTTTTTGTTCCGTTTGGAAGGTCTCGAGAAAAGATATGATGCGCTTGGCGTGACATATGCAACTAAAAGAAGCTATCGCTATGACGGCAGATCCAGAACGCTCCGGATTCTACTTGCATCCGACCACGTTGCAACGATTGAATATCAAAGATATCACGAGACAGAAGATTGAGTATTGGATTTTATGAAGAAGCAAATCGTATGAAGAAGCAAATCGACCGCGCACAGCATGTATCGGCTGGTTTTCGCGATGCCCAGCCCTCCGGCTACGATTGCGGCGATCAACCGGCGTTGCAACGACCGATATTTAAAATTAATCGATACGCTTTGGAAAACTGAGGAGAAACCAGATGGAGAAGCTAAAGTTACGGGAGAAATTGGGTTTTGCTACCGGGGTGTTTGGCCAGAATATTCTTTACGGAATCATGACGTCCTATCTACTGCTATATTATACGGACGTGGCCTTGCTTCCGCTTGCGGTAACAGGAACGTTGTTTGCGATTGCGCGACTATGGGATGCGATCAATGATCCTATGATGGGAGTGCTCGCGGATAAAACAAGGACGCGCTGGGGCAGATTTCGACCGTATTTGTTGTTTGCGCCGATTCCTTTGGCCATCGTAACCATTCTTGTCTTCTCGGTGCCAAATATCGCAATGCCGGGGAAGGTTCTGTTTGCTTATGTGACCTATATTCTTTGGGGAATGGTCTACACCCTTTGTGATACGCCGATATGGTCGCTAACCTCGGTGATGACGAATGACAGCAACCAAAAAACAGGGTTGATTTCGCTGATTACAATTTTCGGATTTATTGGAATCATTGGTGTCTCCGTTGCGTTTGTGCCGATGTTGCAGGCCTTTGGAGGAACAAGCTCCCCTTTGGCATTTCAAAAAACGGTCATCATTTTCTCCGTTATTGCCGGGGCGGCGATGATGTTCATCTTCTTTTCGACCAAGGAAAGAGTTGAGCCAACTCAAAAGACGATAACGGTCAAAGAGAGTTTAGGCGCGTTAATTCACAACAAACCGCTGATGTTGATTCTCGTATCATTTGTCGTTACGAGCTCAATTACGTCAATTATGCAGGCGATAGCGCTCTTCTTCGCCCAGTATAATCTGGGCGACGCCGGGTTAGTCTCGATTCTCACCATGGTGATGTTCATTCCTTTGGTCATCGGCTCCGCTTTTACTGCTGTGATATCGAAAAAACTCGGAAAAAAAAGAACGCTGATCTTGTCGGCGATCTTGCGGGCAATGATTCTGCTAATATTCTACTTCATTGGATATCAAAATCTGACTGCTGTTTTTATCTTTTATGCACTCAACGGACTTCTAATCGGTATGTCGACGATTCTATTAACCTCAATGATTGCAGATTGTGTGATTTACTCGGAATGGAAGACGGGGATTCGCGCGGACGGCCTATCTTTTTCGATGCGCACATTTATCGCGAAGATCTCCAGCGCAATTGGTGGAGGACTTTCGGCGGTGCTGCTGGCAGCATACGGATATGCGGCGAACCAGCCTGTTTCTGCAATAACGCAAGAAGGCATCTTTCATATTATCAGCCTTTTGCCAGCGATTGCAGCACTCGTCGGGGTTATTCCAATCTTCTTTTACTCCCTGACACAGGCAAAGGTTGAAGCGATGACGAGCGAAATTGAAGAAAGAAGAACACAAAACCAGTAGGCGGAAGTATTATATTCCAGCGATATTAGAGAGAAAAGCCGAAGAGAAAACACTTAATTCAATAAAGATAAGATAGCTCGAATAGAAAGTGCTTTCATTTTGTCGAACTCTTCTTTCGACCACCTTTGCAGAATAGAATCATGGCACACATGCTCCACGATTCCATAGCTGATCATAAGTTTTTCCTGCAAGTCGGTTTCTGAGACGCCTGCGGCAACGAGAAGAGCGGAAAGTTTTTGCAGCAGTGCGCTTTCAAAATCGCTGAACAAGGGGAGTAGATCGCTCTCCAGCAACGAAAGCGCCATAAACTCGTTGTGAGCTTCTATGCTCATTGCGTGTGATGACAGGAAGATGTCGAAAAGCTGTCCGATGAACGTCGGCAGATGATCCTTGTCGACAGGCACGAACAGCAAGCTCTGAAACTGCTCCGACAGAGAAGATACATAGAGCCGGATCACTTCTACAAGGATGTCCTTTTTATCATGAAAATAGCTGTACACGATACCCGTAGAAACGCCGGCTTCCTGGGCGATTTCGGCGGTATTCGTTTTATAGTACCCCTGACTGCAGAAGAGCTTATAACTTGCGCGTAGTATACTCTGCTTCTTTTCCATTGAGCGCTTCTGCCGCGGTTCTCTGACTTCGCTTTTACTCATTTTCCTATCCTTTATAATCTCTGAATAGATACAGTATAGGTAAAAAAACGTGCAAAAGCAATTATTATGAAAAATATTTCATATTCTATTGACATATGAGCCTGGCGGAATATACTATAAATATGAAATATATTTCATATATGGAGGAATGACATGAAAACAACAAAAGTAAGCGACGCCACTCGTCACTACCGGTTCTATCTTGTGTTCATGCTGATCGCATGCGGCGGAGCGTTTATCTGGCAGTTTTTCCTGCCGCAGCTAAGTGGGCAATATTCAAGCTGGGGTTATTGTATCGGCTGGCAGCGTGAAATCGCATTGTGGAATATCGGGATCATATCAGGCATTCTTGCGGCGCTGATCAAGAATAATCTGGAATTTATGAAGGTTATGACGCTGCAATCGGCGGTACTTTGCGTGCTTCTGGGCGGGAACCATCTGATTGCGATCATAAGAGACTTTTCACTCAGCTATGCAATGCACATCATGGGGGTTTTCGAAGTTTTGCTGCTTGGCGGAATCTGGGGCGTGCTGCTGCTGGTGAAGTCGAAACGACAGTAAACTGGGCTGAAAAAGCTGTTTCCATTGAACAGCTTTTTTTGAGAGTACCATACTTTGAGATGTATTATTAAGCTCAGAAGTATTGGAGTAATCCATCTCCGTTTAACAGGTACCCATTATAGTCTTTAGCTCAACTTCATTGAACTGAACACAACAATAACAGCAAGGGATCCGTATGAACTACTTTGACCCATATTTATGATTGTGAGTATGGGTCGTTTTGTATTTCGATGCAAAGGGAACACCTTTAGAACGGCAGAAATAAGAGAAATGATGTATTTTATCAGAATCAACGATTTCTTTCCGGTTTTAGAAAGCGAATGCGTTTTGCCGATTGCTGCTCGACTGATTTGATTGCGGGGCATGGACTCGAACTACCGACCTCCGGGTTATGAGCGAGTGCTTATGCGAGAAATCGTTTAGGACATGCGATGATAATAGCAGTGGCTTTCGCCAGCCTGCCAGCAAAACCGACATACGGTACTCTGCGCATTCGTTTTCAGGTAAGCGAGCCTTTCTCCTTCAATTGCTCTCTGCGCTTACGAAACTCGAGTATGGGCAAATCGCCTTGAATCAGGCTCTCCTTCATCTTGAATTCTGTCCTCTTTGGTAGCTGCGTTAGTACAACCCGACGATCCTGGTGCAGAATGATGCGGTTCATGATGTTACCAAGTGCGCCGAAGAGCTGCACGAAAATGGGAACGTGCAGAAAATTCTGATAGAAGCGAAGATAGATGTGCGTGTTCTCCTCATCAACCGGGGCAAACGCGGCAACGATTCGAAGTCGATCCGAGATGACGTTCTGCCAGAGGTTTGGCATTTGAAGCTGAAGATGAAACAGCTTCTCATACTGTTCAATTTCGTTGGGCTTTTCCGGGCGCTGCCCCTGATCAACATCGTTCTTCACGTAAAAAGTCATGCGGTTTTCGTTCCACTTGACAACTGGACCGTTCACGAGTATCCGGTTGCCTCTACCGATGGTCGTTTTGTGTACGAAGGGGAGATGCACGACGTCCAACTGATTCTCAATTGCCCGCGTATAATGTACGTTCCAGTTTTCCGAGAATTCGCCATAGGAAAAGCCGTTTGCAAGCTCCTCAAAGAACGGTATCTCCGGCAAGACCGCGTCGTAGTCGCCATACCAAACCCAAATGAGGCCGTAGGCATCCCGCGCACGGTAGGCGTTCACACGATAGTTCTCCGCAACCGTTGCGTTCGTCCCGTTGGCAGGAATGCGGGTTACCTTACCATTGCCGTCGTAAAGAAACCCGTGGAACGGGCACTGGACGTGATTTTCCACAAGCTCTCCGGTGCACAGGGAAGCGCCTCGATGACAGCACTTGTCATAAATACAGTGCACCTCGCCAGCGCCGTCCCGCCAGAAGACGAGCTTTTCCGATAAGCGCGTTACGCCAATCATCCGGTTCTTTCTCACCTGCTTTGAGCTGAGCACGGCATACCATTGATTCTGAATCATGAGAGAATCCTTTCCTACGGGTTTACTTTTCGGAGCGCTCCGCTTTCGTCTCAGTTGGATCAGCCATTGAGCAGCCAGGGTCACTTAGAAAGCAACTACGACCAAACACATCGATGCCGATATCGGACAAGTTCGTTTCGGCAATATGATTGGGCAGGCGATGCTTCTTTTGTAGAACAATCAAGTATATGGTTAAGCCCGCAATCAGAATCGCAGACAACAAACCTGGCGCAGCCGACGACATACTGCCGATGAGCCATCCGCCCAGAGCCGGCGCTACGATACGGGTAATACTCTCCATGGCCGCAGATATGCCCATAATCTCACCGGTTTCATTTGTCGGAACAGCCTTTGACAGGCTCGAGCGGAGCAGTGTGCTGAGAATACCGCTTGCCATCGACAATGGAACCAAAACAATCATCAGAACAACTACATTGGGTGAAAGAGCCCACCCGATATAAGATAGTGTCAATGTGATCAGAGCAAAGCGGACTAGTACATTCTCTTGGAACCGCTTTGTTAGCATTCCCATGCCGCCCCCTTGAATGCCCGCAACCAAAATACCAACATATGCAAGAATAAATCCTGTATTCTGTGCGGACAGTTCCAGCCGCTGTTTGGCAAACAGAGAGAATACGGATTCAAACATGGACATCGACAAGCTGAAAACGATAATACTGCTTAGAATTGGCCCCGCAATGGGCTTTGCAAATGCAGCAGTCAATCCTTTCAACGGATGACTGCGTTTTGCTTCGGATAAATGATGTACCCGTTTTTCTTTCGGAAGTGATTCCGGAAGAAAGATGGAAATCATAAATAAGTTGATAAGCGATAATCCTGCCGAGACAAACGCAGGCACGGCATATCCCCAATGGCTTAAAAATCCACCGGAAGCGGGGCCGAGGATGAATCCAAGGCCAAAAGCGGCGCCGATCATGCCCATTCCCTTCGCTCTGCTTTTTTCGTCCGTCACATCGGCAATGTAAGCCTGGGCTACTGTGATATTTCCACCGGTTAGGCCGTCTAGAAACCGGCTGATCATGATAATGGCGATGCTATGCGCAAAACCCAACATCAGCAGGGACAGAAATGTTCCGGCGATGCTGAACAAAAGCAATGGTTTTCTTCCAAAACGATCCGAGAACCGTCCTACCAACGGTGCTCCCAAAAACTGACCCAATGGATAGGCCGCACTGATCAGGCCAATCATCGCTGGCGTCGCGCCCCAGTTGGCAGCAATATATGGCAGTAATGGCAAGATGAGCCCAAAGCCGAGCATATCGACAAACACGACGGAAAAGAGCGGGAGCAAAGGTCTTTGCTGTTTCATAGTAAACCTCTTGCGCGCAGTAAATTTGATTACTGATATTGATTTTAATTATTAATACAGTTACTAGCTTCAAAGAATAGGGTTAACGAAAATTCCAGACTTATTAGTAAGTTATATCATTTAAATCATCACCTTTCAATTACTTTCATATTTGCGGTGCGTCTTGCGAAAAACGGTGTCCTTGTCTATGGGTACGACAGCATATGCCACGACAAAAGCACCAGGGAAGGTATACCAGAGGGCTGTTTCAGGTAAAGCAACGGTGCGAACACGATGATGCAAGACATGATGCGTATGTGTACGATTTCTTGCTGATGTGGGTTCGTTTTTTCGAGGTATATTGCAACTCTATATTGCGCGGTGGAAGTGTGAAACATAGAGCCGTTTTATAACACGCGCTATTGACACTTTCCGGTAGCCGCGATACCATTATTCCAGAGGTAAATATGTTTGATATAGATGCAACGGAAAATAACGAGATTAAGTTTTATAAAGATACATTCACGAAAACTTCGGCAGATCGTCGGAAGAAGCTTTGGGATGTTGCCATTGACGAGTTCTCCGCAAAAGGTTATAGTGCGACCAATATTAACGACATCGCAAGAAGAGCGGGCGTCAGTATCGGTGCGATGTATAGTTATTTTGCGTCCAAAGAAGACCTGTTTCTGACGATTGTAGAGCAGGGATACCTGCTTCTTGAGATGATTTTAAAGAATATGGCAGAGGAGAGCGAGGATATCTTCGACTTCTGCAGAAGAGCGTTGATTGCATCGAGAGAATACGCGCTGAAATATCCGAAGCTCAATCAGATCTATCTGGATCTAACAACGCAGTCGCTGTCAAGCATGTCTGTGCGCCTTTCCAACAAGATGGAAGCGGTTACAACCGAGCATTATAGAAACTTTTTCGCGCAGGCAAAAGAAAAAGGTCTGGTGCGGGCCGATCTGGACGAAAGAGCCATGTCGTTTTTATTGGACAGCATTTGTGTGATGTATCAGTTTTCGTTTTCGTCAGAGTATTACAAGGAGAGAATGAAACTCTTTTTGGGGGATGAAGAATACGGCGACATCGAGACGACCGAAGGTCATTTGCAGGCATATATTCATACGATGATCGCCAACAGCTGAAATAGTCTTCACAAAATCACAGGAAATAACAGAGCGGCCGGATTGGAATCCGGCCGCTCTTTTGTGCGAAATTGGTTTCTGTTCCGGGAGTTTCTTACGTAAGCATGGATTGCAGGATGGACATATAATCGTTGAGGTAACAGGAATACTCCGGGCTGCCGATGGTTTCGACATATCCCAATTCTACGGCTTTTACGAACTCAATGTCCTTGAGCAGCACCGCCATTGCGCCTTTTACGCTCAAGAAACGGAAGTGCACGAACGGAGCGCGGCGCGTATAGACGCCGTGTCCGGATTTTGTTTGTCCGGCTTTGATCCGCAGGTAGCAGGCGATGCTGGCCGGATCATCCATATCTTCAACCGTAAATTGATAGATTCTGTCGGGCTGCCGCAGACAAAACTCACGCATATCCGGGTCGCCGAGTTTGTTGTATTGAGACAACGCCCGCGTAATCATGTATAGGCTCATCTTCACCTTCAAGTGCTGCTTAGCCGGATCTTTGGGGCGCTGCTTCGGGGACATCAGCATAAGCCCCATCAGTAACGAGAGAAAGTTGATCAGCAGACCCAAATGGCGTGCGCCTTGGATAGACGGCAGCGCAAGTCCGCCGCAGAGAAGCGCGTTCATCTTTGCGACGGTCGGGAACGTTAGAGTAAGGTCGGGATGATCCGCAGGGCCTTGCACCACGGTGACCTGCCCGCAGTCGAACAAGAGGTGGCAAGCCAGCAAGGAGTCGCCATCCTTTGCCCCGAACTGGACGACCGCCGTCACGTTCTGAAACGCCGCGTGTAGCTTTGGATCGTCATCTAAAAGGACTTGCATGACTGGAAAAACCGCATTCAGAAACAGCTTTGCGGTCATAATGTCTTTCGGTGTAGCGTTCAATGCAATCCCTCCTTTCTTATTCATCGTCCCAGCTTTCGTCTGCCTCAAACTCCATACCCATGATTGCGCGCACCTGATCGACGATACCGTTCGCGTCCAACCCATAATAGGAGTACAGGTCTTCGGCATACCCGATTGCAGCAAATTCGTCATAGATGCCGTGCTTCTTAAAGACGCAACCCTTACCGCTTTCGGCGATGACGCTGCCAACCGCGTCTCCAAGCCCGCCGATTACGTTGTGCTCTTCAATGGTCAAAATGCGGCGTGTTTCGACAACGGCTTTTAGAATCGCGTCGCGATCGATGGGTTTGATGGTGTGCATGTTGATGACGCGAACAGAGATTCCGTCCTGCTCCGCCAGCGTTTTTGCCGCTTGCAGCGTTTGAAGCACGGCGATTCCGCAGCAGATGACGGTTATATCTGTGCCGTCGCGCATGGTGATTGCCTTGCCAATCTCGAAATCGTAGTTTGCGTTTTCGTAGCAGGGCGGTTCAAACCCGCGACCGATTCGAATATAAACCGGCCCCGGTGTTTTAGCGCAGGCTTGCACCGCCATCGAAGTCTCAATGCCGTCGGCCGGGCAGATCACCGTCATATTTGCGATGGATCGCATGACGGCAAAGTCCTCGGTGCAGTGGTGTGTTGTACCCGCATGCCCAAATGAGATGCCCGCATGCGTTGCGATAATCTTAACCGGCAAGTTTTGATAGGCGATGTCGGTTCGAACCTGCTCACCGGCACGCAGGCAGGCGAATATAGCCATGGTTGAGGCAAATGGAATCAAACCGGCTTTTGCAAGGCCGGCAGCTACTCCGAACATGTTTTGCTCAGCAATTCCAACGTTAAAGAACCGTTCGGGGAATGCGTTTGCGAAGTGAACGATTGCCGTCGTATTCGCAAGATCTGCTGTAACGCCAACGATCCTGTCATCTGTCCTGCCAAGCTCCGCCAATGTGCGTCCGTAGATTTCCCGGGCGGTCATGGTTGCCGCATCGTATGCATTCCAGTTCGTCCCTGTGTTGACTGCCATTGTTTTGCCCTCCTTAGCCTTTTAATATCGATGCCTTGGCTCTTTCGCACATTGCGGTATCGCCGGAAGCATAGTGGTAAACGACCTTGTTCTCCATGAAGTCAACTCCCTTGCCCTTTACGGTGTTTGCAAGGATCAGAACCGGCTTCTCTTGCGCCGCCCAGGCGGATGCAAAAGCCGCGTCAAGCTGCGTAAAATCATGCCCGTTGATCTCGATTACTTCAAAACCGAACGCGCGCCATTTATCCGCAAAGGGCTCCAGCGCCATAACATCCTCGGTCTTCCCGTCAATCATCAAACGGTTTCGGTCAACAACTGTGATCACGTTTGTAAGTTTGAAATGAGAGATGGACATGGCTGCCTCCCAAACGCTGCCTTCACAGCATTCGCCGTCGCCGAGCAGACAGACCGTTTTATAGTCTTTCTTGAGATATCGCGCGCCGAGCGCAATCCCCGCAGCAATTGGCAAACCGTGCCCAAGAGAACCCGCGGAAACGTCGCAGCCAACGACCTTTTTCGAATCGGGATGCATGGCAAACGGGCTGCCGAAATGGTTGAAGGATTTCAGCGCATCCGACGGAAAGAATCCTTTCCTAGCGAGTACTGGAATGTAGCCGGCGGCGGAGTGCCCCTTGGACAGGATGAAGCGGTCTCGATCTTCCCAACAGGGGTTCTCGGCATCGACTTTGAGGTACTTGAAGTAGAGAATCGTAAGGATATCGGTGATGCTGAGTGAGCCGCCGATATGCGCGCC
>DAIRTE010000017.1:0-32356 GCA_036804025.1 Clostridia bacterium
TGCTGGTTGCTTCGTCCAGAATCAGCACAGGCGGGTTGGCGACCGCCGCGCGCGCAATCGCGAGCAGCTGGCGCTGCCCCTGCGAGAGGTTTGCGCCGTCGGCGGTGAGCACGGTGTCGTAGCCCTGCGGCAGGTGCTTGATGAACGAATGCGCGTTGGCGAGCTTCGCCGCCTCTACAATCTCCTCGTCCGTCGCGTCCAGCCGACCGTAGCGGATGTTGTCGCGCACGGTGCCGGTGAACAGGTGCGTGTCCTGCAGCACCATAGAAAGCGAGCGGCGCAAATCGTCCTTTTTAATCTTCTTGACGTCGATGCCGTCGTAGGTGATGGAGCCCTTCTGCACGTCGTAGAAGCGGTTGATCAGGTTCGTAATGGTTGTTTTACCCGCGCCGGTGGAGCCGACAAACGCGATCTTCTGGCCGGGCTTGGCGAATAGGTTGACGTTTTTGAGCACGTCCACCTGTTCGTCGTAACGGAAGGTGACGTCGTGGAACCGCACGTCGCCCTTGAGTTCGACGTATTCGAATCCGCCGTCGACAGGACGCTTCCAGGCCCACTGGTTCGTGCAGCAGGCGACCTCGCGCAGCTGACCCTGCTCGTCTTTCTCAACGTTGACGAGCGTGACGGTGCCTTCGTCTATCTCCGGCTTGGAATCGATGAGTTCAAAGATGCGCTCCGCGCCCGCCAACGCACTGATAAAGCCGTTAAAGAGCTGGGAAGCCTGCACAATCGGCTGGCTGAACGAGCGCGTGTATTGCAGAAACGCCGCGAGCGTGCCGATGTCCGCGCGCCCGAGAATCGCGAGCGCCGCGCCCGCTGCGGCAACCGCCGCATAGAGCGCATAGCTGAGGTTGCCCATGATGGGCATCAGCATCATTGCGTAGGTCATTGCGGAGGTGGAGGTCTGGCGAAGCGTTTCGTTCTTCTGCTCAAACTCCTCGGCGACCGACTCTTCGCGGCAGAACACCTTGACCTCGCGCTGGCCTTCGATCATTTCCTCGATGTAGCCGTTGACCTCCGCAAGCGACTTTTGCCGCTTGGCGAAGTAGAAGGAGGACTTTCCGCCGAGCTTTTTGACGACGAGCAGCATCAGCGCGAAGAACACCAGCACGAGCGCGGTCAGAATCGGAGAAAGCACCAGCATCATGACCAGAATACCGGCTACGCTGATGACGCTCGTAATCAGCGAGGGCAGCCCCTGGCCAAGCATTTCGCGCAGCGCGTCCGTATCGTTGGAAAAGCGGCTCATGATCTCGCCGTGCGTCTGCGAATCGAAATAGCGCAGCGGGAGCTGCTCCAGCTTCGTAAACATGTCGACGCGAACCGCCTCCAGCGTCGCGGTGGACACGTTGACGATCAGGCGGTTGACGACGTAGGTCATCAGCGCGCCGACGCCATAGACCGCGGCGAGAATGCCGAGGTAGGTAAAGAACACCGTAAAGTCGCTGGACTTCGTCTGTACCATCTGCTCAATCTGGTTGATGATTGGCTTGAGTAGATACGTGCCCGCTACGCCCGCGCCCGCCGAGATGAGCAGGCCGACGATGATGACGATCAGGCTAAACAGATGCGGCTTAAAGTAGCCGGCCAGCCGGCCAAACGTCTTTGCCGCGTTTTTCGGTTTCCGCTGCGCGCCGTGCGCGCCCGGTGCCATGGGACCCGGCATTTACGCCACCCCCTTTTGCTGGGACGTGTAAACATCCCGATAGATTTCGTTGGTCGCCAGCAGCTCTTCGTGGGTGCCGACGCCGTCGATTGCGCCGTCCTGCAGCACGACGATTCGATCCGCGTCCATCACGGAGGTGATGCGTTGGGCAATGATAATCGTCGTTGCGTCGCCGTGCTTCTCGGTAAACGCCGCGCGGATGGCTGCGTCCGTCGCCGTGTCGACCGCGGAGGTCGAGTCGTCCAGAATCAGAATTCTCGGATTCTTGACCAGCGCCCGTGCGATGCAGAGGCGCTGCTTCTGTCCGCCGGAGAGGTTAACCCCGCCCTGACCCAGCACGGTATCGTAGCCGTTCGGGAACGAGCGAATGAACGCGTCGGCCTGCGCCGCCTGACAAGCAAGAGTGATCTCCTCATCCGTTGCCAAAGGATTGCCCCAGCGGAGGTTGTCCTTGATGGTTCCGGAGAACAGCACGTTCTTTTGCAGCACCATGCCGATGCTCTCGCGGAGGGACTCGATCTTATAATCCTTCACGTTGTGCCCGGCGACGAGCACCTCACCGGAGAACACCTCGTAGAGGCGGGGGATGAGCTGCACCAGCGTCGTTTTCGCCGAGCCGGAGCCGCCGATGATGCCGATGGTCTCACCGGAGCGAATGGAAAGGTTGATGTTCGAGAGCGCGGGGTTTTCCCCGCTGTCCGAGTAGCTGAAGGTCACGTTGCGAAACTCGATGCTGCCGTCGTTCACCGTGAGGGACGCGTCCGCCGCGTCGTCGTTGATGGCGGGGACTTCGTCCAGCACCTCGATGATGCGCTTGGCGGACGCGCTGGAGATCACCAACGTAACAAACACCATGAGAATCATCATCAGCGACATCAGAATCTGCGTAATGTAGCTGATAAAGCTCATGAGCTGACCGGTCATCAGATTGCCTGCAAGAATGTCCTTTCCGCCGAGATAGAGCACGAACAGGATGCTGACGTACATCGTAATCTGCATGATTGGCATGGCGAGCACGAGAATCTTCTCTGCCTTGCGCTGCGCGTTTTTCAGCGCGGCCGCCGCGTCCTTGAATTTGACGGACTCATAATCCCCGCGCACAAACGCCTTGACCACGCGGATGGCAACGAGGTTCTCCTGCACCCGCGCGTTCATGCTGTCGTATTTCTTGAGCATAATTTCAAAGCGCGGGAAGGCGGCCTTTGCGAGCAGACCGACGACGATTGCCAGCGTCGGAATCGCGCTGAGAATCACAATCGAAAGCCGCGGACTGATGCGATAGGCCATCACGGTCGCAAGAATCAGCATGAACGGCGCGCGCGCGAGCATGCGGATGATCATTTGAAACGAGTTCTGAATGTTGTTGACGTCGTTCGTCAGCCGCGTGATGAGCGAGGGCGTTGTAAAACGGTCGGTGTTCTTAAACGAGAACGATTCGATCTTCGTAAACAACCCTTTGCGCAGGTTCGTCGCCATGCCATTGCTGGCGACGACGGCGACGCGCGCGCAGAGCGCGCCAAACACGAGCGCGCCAATGGCCATAACCACCATTAGCCCGCCCATCTTGAGAATATAGCCAAAGTCCTTGTTCGGAATGCCGACGTCGACGATCTTTCCCATCAGCAGGGGTATGAACACCTCCAGCACCACCTCAAACAACACGAGGATGGGCGAGAGCAGCGCCTGCAGTTTGTATTTGCCAATATAGGCGGAGAGTTTTTTGAGCATGGGGGTCTAGTTTCCTCCGTTCTGTTTGGACTGAACGCGATCGTTCGCGGGGGCGGAATCCATCTGCTCCATTTCGCGGAGCGTATCGAGATCCTCCTGTGTCGCGAGGTTTTGAATCATTCGGTTGTGGAACTCCTGCAGCTGCAGGAGTTCTTCGTCGTTGAACCCGTGAAACGTCTTTTGATCGACGATCTCAACAAGCGAATGAAACGAGTCGACAATCGCTTGCCCGGTCGGCGTGATGCGGAGCCGGTTCTTGCGAAGGTTGTCCGGGTCGCTCGTTTTCTCCAGCAAACCTGCGCTTTGGAGCCGCTTGGTCGACTGCGCGACGGAAGCGGGCGAAACAAAGAGCATGCTCGCCAGATCCTGCTGCGATGCATCGGGGTTTTTACTCAAGTAGTTGAGCAGGGGATACTGACCCGGGACGATTTCATTTTCGCTGTTTAAGTCGTGCATCGTGCGCCGCCGCAGCATGTGCAGCAGCATAATGCGCTTTCCCAACCCGTGTTGATCCAAGGCGCGGCCTCCGTTTCAATGACCGGCTCACAACAATGAACCGGTTAACAGTTAAGTGCTTACGAATATATCAGTACGCGAAGTCGTTGTCAATAGGCGCGCGGAATGGTATGATACGCGTATGCGCGGAAAGCCGCGTAAATAGGGCAGAACAGCAATTGTGAAGAAACGGAAACAAAGAAGCTTACATGAAAAAAGAGATACACGGCAATATCAACGGCATTCGCGACATCGTTCTCAACGAGATGCTTCTGCTCTACGATATTGAGATGTCGGCGGACGATTTTCTTTCGGACGAGGTCTGCGATGCGCTCGTTCGCTTTACGTCCATCATCAACCGCGAGGTGCTCGTTTACGTGTCCCGCGCGGGCAAGATTGAGGACGTTCGCGTCGGCGACGACCACTCCGTCCATATGGAAGAAATGCGCCTCGTGCGCAACATCGACCGCCTCAGCGGCGTGCGCTGCATCCATACGCATCCAAACGAAACGGGCTATCTCTCGGACGTTGACCTTGGCTCGCTCAACGCGCTGCGGCTCGACGCCATGTGCGCCATCGGCGTCAAGGACGGCGTCGCGAGCAGCGTATATGCTGCGTTCATTGGCGACATGGAGGGCGAGGAGCGCAAACCCGTCTGGTACGGGCCGATGCGCGCGCACCACCTGCCGCAAAAGCAGCTCATGGACGCGATTCTGGACGCGGATCGACGACTGCTCAGCGACACGTACAACATCGTCGAGATCAAGCCGGATCGCGCCGTGCTCGCGGGCATTGAATCCGCGGATGGCTACGATACGCTCTCCGAGCTCGCGGAACTCTGTGAAACGGCGGGCATCAAGGTCGTCGCCAAGGAGCAGCAGCGGCGCCGCGCGATCGACGCGGGCACCTACATCGGCTCCGGCAAGGCGGAAGAACTCGCACTGACCGCCTCCGCCGTGGAAGCGGATATCTTCGTGTTCGACGACGAGCTCTCGGCCATTCAGCTGCGCAATCTGGAGCTGATTCTGGGACTGCCGATCATCGACCGGACGATGCTGATTCTGGATATCTTCGCGCAACGCGCGCAGTCGCGCGAGGGCAAGCTTCAGGTGGAGCTTGCGCAGCTTAAGTACCGTTTGCCGCGGTTGCTCGGCATGGGCAAGGTGCTTTCCCGGCAGGGTGCCTCCGGCGTTGGCATGCGCGGCCCCGGCGAAAAGAAGTTGGAGATCGACCGCCGCAGAATCCGGCGGCGGGTGTTTGAACTCGAGCAGGAGCTTGGCGAAATCGAAAAACAGCGGGGGCTACGGCGCGCCAAGCGCGCGGCAAACCCGATTCCGGTGGTCGCGCTGGTCGGCTACACGAACGCAGGCAAATCGACGCTGCTCAATCTGCTCTCCGGTGCGGACGCGCTGGCGGAGGACAAGCTTTTTGCGACGCTCGACCCAATTGTGCGTAAGGTGACGCTGCCAAACGGCTCGGAGTGCCTGCTGAGCGACACGGTCGGGTTCATCAACAAACTGCCGCACGACCTCGTGAACGCGTTTAAGTCCACGCTGGATGAGGTCAGCAACGCGGACTTGATTCTGCACGTCGTGGACAGCGCGAGCGACTATTACGAGGTGCAGATGCGCGTGGTCGAAGAGGTGCTCACCTCTTTGGGCGCAATCGACACGCCACGCATTGACGTGTACAACAAGATCGACAAGCCGGAAGCAAAACCACGCAACAACGGCCTCACCATCAGCGCGGCGACGGGCGCGGGCATAGACGCGCTGCTCAAGGCGATTGAGGAAGCGCTCGCCAAGACGCAGGTCAAGCTGGACATCGTCGTTCCCTACGAAAAATACGCCGCCTTGCAGATGATTCGACAGACGGCGACCATCCTGTCGGAAACGCATGAGGAGGACGGCACGCATCTTTCCATCCTGCTCAACGAGAGCGAAACCTGGCGGATCAAGAAGGCGATTCAATAACGCAACGCAGCGGGGAGTAAAGATATGCTGAAAATCGGCGAGTTTGCTTCGTTGACCGGAATCAGCATTCATATGCTGCGAAACTACGACAAGATCGGGCTTCTTTCACCCGCGCTGGTGGATCCGGCAAACGGATACCGCTCTTACGAGGCGGCACAGATTCTGCGTGCTCGACAGATTCAGATTCTAAAGGAGCTTGGGTTCGGGCTCTCGGAGATTGCAGCAATGCTCGCGGATTCCGATGCGGCGCGAAAGAAGAGAATCCGCGCCAAGATTGCACAGCGGGAGCTGGAGCAAGCCGTCATCGAGCGACAAATCGCCCGCATGAAGCTGGCCGAGGAACAGATGGATTCCTTTGGCGACGTCGTGTTCTCCATCCACTTCGTTCGTTTGCCCGCGCACCGGGTGATCTCGCTAAGAAGAAGCATTCTAGGGTTTGAAGAGGAAGGGCTGCTCTGGCAGGAATTGGAACAGGAATGCAAACGCCTGGGACTGTCGGGCGAGGATCACTTGGATTCCTACGCGATTACACATAAGATCGATCCGGAAAGCAAACGTGTCGACACGGAAGTGCAGCGAACAATTTCCGCTTCGCAAATCGCGTCGACGACATTCAAATGCTTGGACGTTCCGGAGATGGAAGTCGCGGCGGCAACCATCAAGGGGGCGTACCGGCGCATCAGCGATATCAGCGGATACGTGCATCGGTATCTGGAACAAACCGAGTTCGAAATCGACGGCGCGCCGATTCGACGATACGTTCGTTCCCCCAAGGATGAGTGCCCGGAACAGGAGTACATAACGGAGTACTTGTTTCCGCTCCGAAACACAAAGCATCCCGAATAAGAGCCTATTTGGTTCCAATAAATCAAACAGAAAAAAACCACTTGACCCTCGCACAATGCGAGGGTTTATTCTTGCCAAAGAATGAGAAGAAAGGTGGTCTTACCATGCAAGCTCTGATAAAACTGAAGCACCATTTTGATGATTATGAATGCATGTGGAACGGAATTGAAGACATCTACATGAACAAAACCGGAGAAACACTACCAAGCAGCTGCTTCTTCACGCTGGCGCAAATAGGATCGGTCTGCTACCAAAAGACGGATCGCGCAGAGGTCAAGAGAATGGTTTCGCTTGGCGATGGGCGAACCAAGAAGATGTATGCGTTTCTCGCGCTGATTGTTGGATTTGAGTATCAGCACTTCGAGTTCAACCAGTTTGAACGCGCTTTGAAGAAGGCGAAATCGGAGATTGACGCGGGCTATCCCGTCGTGCTGGGCGCGCTGGACATGTTCTACCTGCCGTATTACCCAAAACTCTACCAGAAATTCCACATTCCTTTGCACTATGTGCTGATGGTTGGGTATGACGACGAGAGCGCATGCGCAAAACTCTATGATTGCGGCAGGGAGGAACTGCTGTCGCTGGCGTATGAGGATCTGCGAAAGAGTTTGGACTGCGCTTACCCGGGATTGAGCCATGCCAATACGGTTTGTACGGTGCGAATGAATCGGCCGAACGGCAAATTTCAGATTGCACAACAGGCTCTCTTGAAGAAAGCCGAGTGGTTTCGAAAGCCGCCGGCAGGGTTTCTGGGGCGAAAGGGAGTGGAAAAGCTGATTTGCGACCTGCCTAGATGGAAAACGGAGTTGAGTACGGAGGAGTACGATCAGGTGCTAACGAACATGGTGATGTTTTTCGGAACGGTGCCAAGTCTTCCGAATGCGCTTACGGGAAGCCCCGAGCCGGATGAGATCCGGTTCATGGGTCGGCTCGATGTCGCGAGCAACGTACTCTCAAACTTTGGAATCGAGTTTGAACAAACAAACTGGCTCAAAGCCGCGGATTCGTTCTTAAGTGCTGGCCGGTCGATTGAGCATATAACAAACATTGTGGTCGATTACCTGACGAAGAAGGCGGATGAAACGAACGCTCTGCCCGAGGCATTTTCAGAGGTTCTTGCCGGAATGGACGAGGGGTTCACGCTAATCCAAAACGCGTAAACCGGGGAATCAAAAAGCGAAACAGAGGTTCAGCACACAAGCAAAAAGCCGCCCTTTCGGGCGGCTTTGCTGACGTTTCAAATCAATAGAGCTTACAGAAATGCGTTCGGCTGCGCGTCGCTCGGCATGCGCCAGTCGCCGCGGGGCGAGAGGGCGACGTTGCCGATGCGCGGCCCATCTGGAATGCAATTTCGCTTGAACTGCTGGGCAAAGAAACGGCGAATGAACAGCGTATACCACTTTTCAATCGTCGCGTCGTCATAGTCCCCGGCAAAGACGTATTTCGCGAGGCGCAGCATCTTTTGCTTGCTGGAACCGCGGCGAAGCATATGGTAGAGGAAGAAGTCGTGCAATTCGTATGGACCGACGATGTCCTCCGTCACCTGCGCAATCACGCCGTCCTTGGTCGGCAGTAGCTCCGGGCTGACCGGCGTATCGACGATGTCGAGCAGCACCTCGCTCAGCGCGGGGTCGGCCACGCGCGCAATGTCGCGCAGCATGGCGCGAATCAGCGTCTTTGGCACGTCCGCATTGACGCCGTAGTTGGACATATGGTCGCCGTTGTAGGTAGCAAACCCCAGCGCAAGCTCGCTTAGATCGCCGGTGCCGATCACGAGCCCGCCATACATGTTCGCGAGGTCCATGAGCACCTGCGTGCGCTCGCGCGCCTGTGCGTTTTCGTAGGCCGCGTCGTGCAGGTCGAGCGGGTGGTCGAGGTCGGCGAGGTGCCGCTTGACGCTCTCGCCAATCTGAATTTCGCGAAGGGCGATGCCGAGCGCGCCGCAGAGTTTTTCCGCGTTCGCCTTTGTACGTGCCGAGGTGCCGAAGCACGGCATGGTCACGGCGATGACATCCTCCGCGGGACGACCGAGCAAACGCAGCGCTTCCTTGCTGACGAGCAGCGCGAGCGTGGAATCCACGCCGCCGGAGATGCCGATGAGCAGTTTTTTCGCGTTCGTATGCTTGATGCGCTGGCTGAGTCCGTGGCTCTGAATCGCGAGCACCTGATGGAACCGCGCAGTCGCGCTCTCGGCGGTGTCCGGCACGAACGGCGTTTTCCAGAACGCGCGGGTCAGTTTGGTTTCGACAACCTGCATCGAAAACGGAATGCGCATGACATCCGTATTATTAAACAGCTTTCGCGCAAAGCGCCTGCGCTCGCGGGAGAGAAACTCCAGGTCGATCTCGGTGACGCAATAGCCCGCGCCAAACGGCTTGGCTTCCGCGAGGAATACGCCGTTTTCGCAGACCATGTCGTGGCCGGAGAAAACCACGTCCGTCGTGCTTTCCCCGGTGCCCGAGCTGCAGAACACGTAGGCCGAGTTCGTGCGCGTGCTTTGGCTCTGCACGAGCAGGCGGCGGTAGTCCACCTTGGTGACCGCCTCGTCGCTCGCACTGAGGTTGAGTAGAATGCTCGCGCCGCAGTCCGCCAGCAGCGTGGACGGCGGAACCGCCGCCCAGAGATCCTCGCAGATTTCCACGCCAATGTTGAGCAACGGAAGCTCGCGGCAGCAGAACACGAGGCGGTTGCCAAACGGCGCCTTCTGCCCGAAGAGCTCCATTTCCTCAATGGTTTCCAGCGCGGCGGCATAGGTGCGCTTTTCGTAGAACTCGCCATAGTTGCCGAGGTGCGTCTTCGGAATCACGCCCAGCACGCGTCCGTTCTGAACGACCGCGGCGCAGTTGTAGAGCAGGTGCCCAAACACGATTGGCACGCCGATGGCAACGACCATGTCGCTTCCCTCGGTCGCGCGGGTAATGCGCTCCAGCGCGCGCATAGCGGCGTCCGTCAGCGCGGTGCTGAGCACAAGGTCGCCGCAGGTATAGCCAACGATCGTCAACTCCGGCAGCACGAGCACCTTGACCTCGTCCTGCTCGGCGCGCTGGATCATCGCGATGATCGCGTCCGCATTGTACTCGCAGTTGGTCACCTGAATCTCCGGCGTACCGGCGGCAACCTTGATGAAACCATCCTTCATAAACCGATCTACTCCAATCATCCGGCGCATGCGTCCCATGCTTGTTCTAAATTGATTCAATACTTATGCTCATTCTATGCAAAGCGAGGGGGGATGTCAATTGCGCTCTACCGAACAGACAGCCAGCAAGGCGGGTAAGAGTGTATATAGTAACAAAATTGTGAAATCCGAGAGAGTTGCACGCAATCGATAATACAGAACTTATAAACGTGGTATAATACCAGAAATTGCCCCGGCACGCGAAACGGTACCGCGCGGATGGAGGGGATACAAGGAGAAAACACATGTTAACCATTGAGCACCTGACAAAATCCTACGGCGGAGACGTTAAGGCGGTAGACGACCTGTCGATCACCGTATTGCCGGGCGACATCTACGGATTCATTGGACACAACGGAGCGGGCAAGACCACGACGCTGCGCGCGGTCGCGGGCATTCTGTCGTTTGACAGCGGCACCATCCGCGTCAACGGCCGGAGCATTACGGAAGACCCGATCGCCTGCAAGCGCGAGATGGCGTATATTCCGGACAACCCCGATCTCTACGACCACCTGACCGGCATTCAATACCTCAACTTTGTTGCGGACATCTACGGGGTCAGCGAGAGCGACCGCGAGCAGCGGATCAAGTATTACGCGGATGCGTTTGAGATGACGCCGCGGCTCAACGACCTGATCGCCTCCTGCTCGCACGGCATGAAGCAGAAGATCGCCGTGATCTCCGCGCTGATTCATCAGCCAAAGCTTCTGCTGTTGGACGAGCCGTTTGTCGGCCTCGACCCCAAGGCGTCGCATACCCTAAAGGGCTTTATGAAGGAGCTCTGCGACAACGGCAGCGCGATCTTCTTCTCGACGCACGTGCTCGAGGTTGCGGAAAAGCTCTGCAACAAAATTGCGATCATCACCGGCGGCCGCCTGGTTACCGCGGGAGAAATGGACAAGGTCAAGGGCGACGAGTCGCTGGAGACGCTGTTTTTGGAGTTGACGGACCATGCGTGAACTTTGGATCTTGATTAAACTGCAGCTGAGTTCCCTCTTCGGGATCAATCAGATTCTGCACATGAAGAACACGGAGGACAAAAAGCAGGGCAAACGAGTACTGGGCGCGCTGATGGCCATGCTGTTTGCGCTCGGCTATTTCTCCGTGCTGTATAGCATTATGATGGCGGAAGGGTTCGCTCAGATTGGCATGCTTCCGACGTTGCTTGGCATCATGGCGATGGCGAGCAGCCTGCTGATTCTGATGTTCTCCATCTTCGAAACCAAGGGCGTGCTCCTTGGCTTTGGTGATTACGACGTTGTGATGAGCTGGCCGGTCGGCGTGCGGACGGTTGCCGCGAGCCGCGTGGTCGGTATGTACGCGTATAACTTCGTCTACGGGCTGATGCTGCTGTTGCCCGCGGGCATTGTCTACGCAATCAAGGCGAACCCCGCCGGGTGGTTCTATCCGCTCTATCTGGTGCTGATGCTGCTGCTGCCCGCGTTGCCGACGATTGTTGGCGCGCTGCTTGGCACGTTGCTGACCATTGCGACCGCGCGTGCAAAGAAGAGCAGCCTGTTCGGTATTCTGGCGCAGTTTGTGCTGGTCATTGGGCTCATGACGCTTTCGTTCCGGGCGAGCACGTCGCTGGCCGACCCTTCCAAGATTGCCGGAAGCGCGGACGTGCTGGCAGGGATTGTATCGCAGATGTATCCGCCCGCGCAATGGTTTCAGGACGCGCTGACGGGCACCTCGTTCGTCTCCGCGCTCTGGCTGCTGCTGCTTTCCGCCGCAAGCATTACGCTGCTACTGTTCTGGCTGGGTCGGAGTTTTATCTCGATTAACTCGCGCCTTCAGAGCAAGCCAAGCGGCGAGAAATTCGTCATGCGCCGTCAGGCACGTGCGGATCAGGTCACCGCGCTCTTCCGCCGCGAATGGAAGCGGTATTTCAGCTCCAGCATCTACGTGGTCAACACGGCGTTCAGCTATGTGATGCTGCTGGTCGCGGGCGTTGCGCTGCTGGTGAAGGCGGACGCGCTTTCGAGCCTGATGAACGTTCCGGAGATGGAGATTCCGCTTTCGGTCGTTCCGTTTGTGCTGGCATGGATCGTCTCCATGGGCGCGACGACGCCCGCCGCCATCTCGATGGAGGGGCGCTCGCTCTGGATCATCAAGAGCATGCCCGTCCGCGCGCGAGACTGGTTCTCGAGCAAGCTGGCGGTGACGATGGTACTCGCGGTGCCGAGCATCCTCATTTCAAGCACGCTGATTGTGATCGGCCTCAAGCCCGGCCTGCTCGACGCGATTTGGCTCTATCTCACCCCGTTGGCGTATGCGCTCGCGTTTGGCGTGTTCGGCCTTTGGCTCAACATTCGCATGCCGCGCATGGACTGGAAAACCGAGGCCGAAGCGGTCAAGCAGAGCGGTTCGGTGATGATCAGCGTGTTTACCGGCATGGGCGTGGCGATCCTTCCGGGAGTTTTCGCAGTCGTATTGAATAGCGCGCTTGTCGTGCCGATTTCGCTCTTGGCAATCCTGCTGCTGACGCTCGTGCTCTGGCGCTCGCTGATGAAAAGCGGCGAACGCAGGCTGCTGATGCTCCACTAAGAGGATATGAAAAAAGAACCCCGTCTTGTTTTGAAACAGGACGGGGTTTTGCATTGCGGTTGATTGGTTTTTTGCTTACAGCATCTTCTTGCGGTTGAAGTAGATTGCCGCGGCAATGGAGACAACCAGCGAGAAAGCAACGACGATCAAAAAACCGTATCGGCTGCCGGAGAGCGGCATGCCTTCGGGCGCCAGGTTCATGCCATACGCGGCGAAGATGATCGCTGGAACCGAAAGCACAATCGTCATCACCGCCAGAAATTTCATGACGATGTTGAGGTTGTTCGAAATGACGGATGCAAACGCGTCCATCATGCCGCTGAGAATGCCGCTGTAGATGTTTGCCATCTCAATGGCCTGCCGGTTCTCGACGATGACGTCCTCAAGCAGGTCTTCGTCTTCCGGATACTTCTTGATGCGCTCGGTTTTCAGGAGCTTTTCGAGCACGACCTCGTTGGATCGCAGCGAAGTCGTGAAGTAAACGAGGCTCTTTTCGAGTTCCAGAAGTTCAATCAGCTCGCGGTTCTGCGTGGAACCGTGGAGCTTTTGCTCGATTTTATCGCTGAGCCGGTTGATGACCCGCAGGTATTGCAGATACAGCGACGCGTTGCGATACAGAATCTGAAGCACGAAGCGCGTGCGCATATGCGTGCGCAGCTCGTTGGCGTGCTTCTGTTTGAGGGCGTACAGCACGGGCGTTTCCTCGAGGCAAACGGTGATGATTGCCTCTTTGGCGAGGATGATGCCAAGCGGAACGGTGCTGTAGACGTCCTTGCCGTTGTTTTTTTCGACAACGGGAATGTCGACGAGGATCAGGGTGTAATTGTCCTCCAGCTCAATGCGCGAGCGTTCTTCTTCGTCCAGCGCGGCGCGGAGATCGTCCGGGTCGATGGCATAGGGTTCGGCCACCTCGGCGAGTTCTTTCTCGGTCGGCTTGACGAGCGAAATCCAGCAGTCCTTTTCGGGCGTGGTCAGCTGGCGCATTTCTGCCTCAAAGGTCTTGAAGATTTTCTTCATGGCAGTGTACTCCTTTCGCTTCAGCGCGCGCGGCGAGAAAGCGACATTTCCCAAACGCGCGCCGTATGTATGAAATTGTCGCTACTTCGTTCGGGAACGGTATCCACCGTCCAATCACACTCCTTTCGTTGAGTTCGCACCTATTATAAACCGTAAATTCATCGAGGAAAAGACGCAAAATCAAAAGAATTCAAACAAATTTTTGCGCCAACAAGCTCAAGAGCGCCATTTTGCGCTGCTGTCGCAGATTTTGCCGGAATTTCCAGAAAATAAGCGAGAAACGGTTTCGATTTGGAACACTTTGACAAAGCGGGATTGGCATGGTACCATGATGCCGGATTTTATAGGAAACTTGGGTTATAGGCGGGCAAGCGCCATCGCCGAATGGGGGAAGAAATATGAAGCAGGATCGCGCATTCCCGCGCGTTACGATTACGAAAAAGGGCGAAGCCTCCGTGAAGACGGGGCACCCTTGGATCTACGACACCGAGGTGCAGGGCAATACGGACGCGCTGGAAAACGGCTCGCTGGTCGATGCGTTTTCCGAAAAGGGCGCTTACCTTGGCACGGGGTTTTTGAGCCAGCGGAGCAAAATTCGCCTGCGGCTGATCTCCAACAACGCAAACGAGAAGTTTGACGACGCGTTTTATACGCGGCGGTTGCGCTATGCGCTCGATTACCGCAAAACCGCGATGGGCGATGACTACGGCTGCTGCCGCCTGATCTTTGGCGAGGCGGACGGGCTACCGGGGCTGACGATTGACTGCTACCACGATGTGCTGGTGAGCCAGGTGCTTTCCGTCGGCATTGAGCGGATCAAGGGAACGCTCTATCGCCTGCTTGTTTCGCTGCTCCAGGAGGACGGAATTTCGGTTCGCGGCATCTTCGAGCGAAACGAGATCGCGATTCGTGAGTTGGAAGGGCTGAAGCTCGAAAAGGGCTGGTACCGCGCGGAGTTTCTGCCGGAGCCGCCGAGCCCGTTGATTGAGATCGTCGAAAATGGCATCTATTACGCCGTGGACGTGGAAAACGGGCAGAAGACGGGGTTCTTTCTCGACCAGAAATACAACCGCGTTGCCGCGGCGAAGATCGCAAAGGGAAAGCGCGTGCTGGACTGCTTTACGCACACCGGTTCGTTCGCGCTCAACGCGGTCAAGGGCGGCGCGGCGCATGTCACAGCCGTGGACGTGTCGCAGGCGGCCATCGACCTCGCGAAGGCAAACGCGGAGCGAAACGGACTCGCCGACAAAATGGACTTTGTCTGCGCGGACGT
The DNA here is from genome assembly GCA_036804025.1 of Clostridia bacterium. Classification (GTDB taxonomy): domain Bacteria; phylum Bacillota; class Clostridia; order Christensenellales; family CAG-138; genus UBA7703. Next base: position 14,724 of record DAIRTE010000017.1, read on the forward strand.
GTTCGACCTGCTGCCAAAGCTGATGGAGCAGCGCGCGGCGTACGACATGATCATTCTCGACCCGCCCGCGTTCACGAAGAGCCGAAAGACGATTGCGGGGGCGGAGCGCGGCTACCACACGATCAACTACAGCGCGATGAAGCTGCTGCCGCGCGGCGGATACCTAGCGACCTGCTCCTGCTCGCATTTTATGCCAAGCGAGCTGTTCGAGCGGATGCTGCTTTCGTCGGCGCGGGAAGCGGGGGTATCGCTCAAGCTCATCGAAGCGCGCAGACAAGCGCCGGATCATCCAACGCTGATGAACGTTCCGGAAACCGACTACCTGAAGTTTTATCTGTTTCAAATCATATAAAGAATGCGCCCGTCAGGGCGCATTCTTTGCTTATTACTTCTCTACCCGGAAGTGGTAGACCGTTTCGGAGGAGAAGACCTCGCCCGCATGGAGCACGATGCTCGGGAAGCTTGGGTTGTCCATTGCGTTTGCAAAATGCTGCGTTTCGAGGCAGAAGGCAGGGTACTTGCCGTACTGCACGCCGTTCTTGCCGGTCATATACGTGAAATCCGGTGGGGTAAAGAGCTGAACGCCCGGTTGGTCGGTGTAGACGTCCATCGCGACGCCGCCCTTGGGGTCGACAGCGGTTGCGATCTTCGCCATTTCGCCTTCCTTGTGGTTGAGCACGAAGTTGTGGTCGAACCCGCCGAGAAAGTCGATCAGCTCCGCCTTTGCGGCAATGTCCTTGCCGATGGGCTTCGGCTTCGTGAAGTCGAGCGGCGTGCCGAAGACGGAGGCGATTTCGCCGGTGGGGAGCACGTCCTTGTCGACTGTTGTGGTGCGGTTTGCGTCGACCCAGAGCGTCTGCTCCAGCACGCTGTCCGCGCCTTGGCCGGCTAGGTTGAAGTAGGCATGGTTCGTCATGTTCTGAATCGTATCCGCGTCGCTGTTGAGCAGGTAGCGAATCGAGAGCGCGTTATCGTCCGAGAGGGAATAGACCACGGCGACGGAGAGCTCGCCGGGGAAGCCTTCGTCCCCGTCCGGACTCGTGAGGGTAAAGATCACGGAGTCGCTGTCCGTTTCCGCTTTCCAGAGCTTCTTGTCAAACCCGACGATTCCGCCGTGCAGACAGCTCGTTCCGTTGTTGGCAGCGAGCTTGTATTCCTTGCCGTTGAGCGCAAAACGGGCGTTCTTAATCCGATTTGCGACGCGGCCAACCGTAGCGCCGAGGAACATGTAGTTTTTCAGATAATCTTCAACGGTGTCGTAGCCGAGAACGACGTCGACGAGCTCGCCCTTGCGGTTCGGCACAAACATGGTCTGCCAGATGGCGCCGTAGTTGAGCAGGCTCACGCTCGCGCCGGACGCGTTGGTAATGGTGTAGCGAAGCACCTCTTCGCTGGACGGGAGCTTGCCAAAGGTGGAAACGGAAACGCTCATATTCGAAAAACCTCCCAGTTATTTGTGACTCAAAGAGATATGGATGCGTCCTAAACAGTATAGTACAGACAGCGCCACGCGAACAGCCCCGAAGGAAGATTTTGCGAATTTTGTGGAGCGAATTCGCATTCACAAGCGAATGGATTTCTGCTAAACTATCGCCATGGAACAGGAAACGGCGAACAAAACGGCGGCACAACTAGCCGCAGAGCACCAAAACAGAAACAGAACGATCGACGCAAAGCACATCGACGTACTCGACGGCGTGCGCGCGCTGGCGGTCTTCGGCGTGCTTTGGTTTCATTTTTGGCAGCAGAACTGGATTATGCCGAACTTCCGGCTGCCGTTTCTGGAGAGCCTCGGCCTTCCGGCGGCGGTCAGCCTCGACTTTTTACCGCGCTCCGGCTTTCTGTTTGTGGATTGGCTGCTGTTTCTCTCCGCGTTCTGCCTGTTTCTGCCGTATGCGCGCGCGGCGCTGGACGGCGCGGCTCTTCCGAGCGTAAGGCTGTTTTACCGCAAGCGGATTGCGCGCATCGTGCCGAGTTATTATGTGAGCGTACTGCTGATTCTGCTGTGCGTTGCGATTCCCTCCGGCGCGTATCGTTCCGTTTGGGACTGCCTGCACGATCTGATTCCGACGCTGACGTTTACGCAGCCGCTCTTTCCCGACCTGCTCATCGGTACAAAGCTCAACGGCGTGCTCTGGACGGCGGCCATCGAGATGCAGTTTTATCTGTTCTTTCCGCTTTTGGCTTGGGCGTTTACGAAAAAGCCCGTCTGGACGTATCTGGGCATGCTGGCGGTTTCGATTGCGTACCTTTGGGGATTTGCCCTGCACAGTCCGGATACCATCCGCACGACGGTGAACCAGCTGCCCGCGTTCTTTGGCGTGTTTGCCAACGGAATGGCGTTTGCGTTTCTCTTCGTCTGGCTGTCGAGAACAATCAAGCGCAGCGCGCAGCTCTCGCTGCTGTCGCTGGTCGGGCTGGTTGTTGGCTTCTGGATGCTGTTTCAGATGATGAAGGCCGCGCCCTCGGTCATCCCCGTTCAGATCTGGCAGGCGGAGAATCGCTTTCAACTCTCGCTCGTGTTCGCGCTGATTACGATCTCCGCGGCGCTGACGTTCTCCGGCGTGCGCTGGCTGTTTTCCAACGTGGTCATGCGCTTTCTCGCGGGAATTTCCTACAACGTCTACATCTGGCACCAATGGATCGCGGTCAAGCTGAAGGAATGGCACATTCCCTACTGGAGCGGCGAGAAGCCGCCGAACATGACGGGGGATGTCGGCTGGCAGTGGCGCTATACCGCGGCGATCTTCGTTGCGACGTTTGCCGCGGCAATTCTCGCAACCTACGTGCTGGAGCGCCCGGTTGGGGAATGGCTGCTGCGCCGACCGCAACAGGAGCGCGAGCCGCTGATTGCCATCCTGCGGGAAGAGGATGAAGCGGAGGACGAGCAGGAGTCCGCCGAACCAAACGAGAAAGGAACGCATACCCAATCATGAAGCACAGTTACACGCCAAACGGCGTTTGCTCTACCAAGATTACGTTTGAACTGGTCAACGGCACGGTGCACAATCTGGAGTTTACCTCCGGCTGCAGCGGGAACCTGCTGGCGATTGCCAAGCTCGTGGAGGGCATGGAGGCCAGCCGCGTGGTCGCGCTGCTTTCCGGCAACACCTGCGGCTATAAGAATACCTCCTGTGCGGATCAGCTCACCCGCGCCATCCTGGCAGCACAGCGCGCGGAGTCGCGCGGCTAGACAACAGATATCGGTTGCAGAATTCGCTTTTTGGTGCGACTTTCGGCTGGTTTATGCTACAATCATTAGTAAGACACTATTCAAACGATTGAGAGCGAAGTTGAAAGGAGCACCATTTATGAAACGGCTTTTTTCTATTGCATTTTGCGCGCTTCTTCTTATCTCCTTTGCCTGCGCGCCCGCGGCGACGAGCGCTGGCAGTGCCACCGCACCGGAGGCATCTGCCACAGCGGCGGCGACGCCGGAACCGACGCCCGAAACGGCGGCGGAACTGCTCGGCTTTGCGCCCGCCGACCTGCTGGCAAAGGGGTACAATCCGTTTTTTGACGTTTCGTTTCCGGCGGGTTATACGGTCTACGGCGCGCGGTTTGACAGCGGCGATTCAAACAAAGGAACGAAGGACTCCTACGTGATCTTTCTGACCGCGGAGGGGAATCCTACCGATATTGCGAAGACCTGCGCAAAGCTGCTCGGCGTCACGGACGAAGCACAGCTCTCGGCCTATGTGGAGTCGCTGGACAAGGAAAGCTTTGTTCAATTCAACGGTACCTTTGCGGGCAATCCGGCCAGCGTCGGGATCAAGAAAACAAGCGCGGACGGACAGTTTGACCAATGCATCGAGGTAAACGGCTGCCGCGTCGAGCTTGGCACCGAAGTCAGCCCCGATATGGTGGAACAATACCGCGCGCTTGCACTCGCCAACTACAATTTGACGATGCTTGGCGATCTGGCGGCGCAGCTAAGCGACGATACGATTCCGCAGGGACAATTCTCGATTCTGGTCAACACGCAAAAGCCCGATAAAACGACAATCTATGTTGCGCATACAGTTGCGGACGCCGCGGCTCTGCTGACTGCGATTACCAGTACTCTCCAAACGAGCTGGTACGATGAAGCAAACGCGAGCTTTGGGATCGAATATGCAATGCAGAAAGCGAACTTCTGGTTTGACACGGCGAACAACGTGGTGCATGTGGAATTCTGGCCAAACGACAACAGCATGCCCGCACGGGAATTCCAAAAATCGGCGGTATCGTTCACCAGCCTGGGCTTCCAGAGCTTTCCAAACGACGGGCTCTGCATCTACAAGGGCGACCAGATCATTCAGGAAGTCGCCATCGCAAAACCGGGTTGGGGACACAATGAGGACTGGAATTTCGAGTTTCTCGGCGAGTCCAACGGCTGCTCGCTTGGCATGTGGTATACCGAGGCGACGGGCCTGTTCCACGTTTCGGTGAACAAAGGCGACGACGGCGCGACCGCCGAATTCAACGTTCCGAAGAACGAATTCCAGTCGGACGTGTATCCGGATGAAGAAACGCAAACGCGCCTGTTCCGCGAAACCGCGGGCATCTCGGAGGGGGATCACCGCGCGGCGGTGTTCGCACTGTTTGAGCAGGCGATTCAGGATCGATTTGGCATGACCTGGCAGGAACTCTACGCGCTGCCGATCTGGTAAAGTGAGAATGATTCGACCACAATATGGCATGGGATTCGTCGGGTTCGCTTCTCGTTTGCTTGACACGCCGTCCGGCAAAATGCTATTGTGAAGGTCGATGAAATGAATTGATTCGCGCAAGGGGATGCCAAAGCGAAGAGCCCCTCGCGCGTCACAAAAGGAGGCCACCAGCGTATGATCATTATTGCCGGCGCAACGGGTTACATCGGTAAATATCTCTCGGTCGAGCTGACGAAAAAGGGGGTCGAGGTGCTCGCGCTTGGGCGCAATGCCAAGTCCGCAGAGTTTCTGCGTTCGCAGGGCGTTCCATTTTTGGAATTCGACCTGCTCAACGACGCGGACTACGACAAACTCCCGACCAAGAACGTAGAGGCGATTGTCAATCTCGCGGTCGCTCTGCCGGAGCATGAACTGCCGCTGGAGACGTTCTTCGACGTGAACATGATGGGGAACTACAAGCTGCTTGAGTTCGCGCGCAAGAACGGTATCAACCGCTTCATCATGGCGAGCTCGCACAAGGTCTACTGGGACATCACGCGCCCGGAACCGATCACCGAAAACGACCTGCCCTGCTTCATCGGGCCGCATTCACCGTACATCATCAGCAAGATTGCCGCGGAGAATTTTCTCCAGTGGTACGGCAAGGACTACGGCATGGACACCATCGTGCTGCGCCTGACCGGCGTGCATGGCTTTGGCGCGCTGATGGGCTTCCTCGAGAGCGACGGCAGCTACACACGCACGGCGATTGAGGTGTTCATTGAGCAGGCGCTCAAGGGCGAACCGATTGAGGTTTGGGGCGACACGAGCATCAAGCGCGACCACATCTACATCAAGGATGTGCTCGGCGCAATCGAGGCCGCGATTGCCGCGCCAAAGGGCACCAAGGGCATCTACAATTGCGCGACGGGCGTTGCCCATAGCCAGCTGGAGGACGCAGAGGCGGTTGCCAGAACGTTCGCTACGGACAAGGGCATGAGCAAGATCGTGCTCCGGCCGGACAAACCGAGCCTGCGCCGCGGCTACACCTACAGCGTAGAAAAGCTGAAGCGGGACATGAACTGGACGCCGAAATACGCCGATCTGGACGTGATGTTCGCGGACTACCGCAAGGAATGGGAAGCCCGCCAGTATAAGAGCCACCATTTCATCAAGCCGGAAGACCGCCCGGTTAGTTTTGGTTGAGTGAGGTGAAACCCCGATTCCTGACGGAATCGGGGTTTCTGAATAAAGCCGGAAGATCGTCCCGTCAGTTTTGGTTGAGTCTAACAAAAAGTCGGTTCCGAAAGGAACCGACTTTTTTATTTGAATGCGAAAGGTGTTTGAATTACTTCTGCTCGTCTTTCCAGCCCCAAATGTAGTAGGGCGCTTTCTCGCCGGTGTTAAACAGCAAGTCCAGCACGCTGACCCCGTGTTCAAACGGGCGGTAGAGCTGGCGATATTCCGGATACTCATAGGTCATATACCGAACGTCGATGCCCGCCGCGTCGAACAACTCCTGATTCATATACTCCGCCGCCTTTGGCCCGTTGATCAGATGGTCGCAGCCGAGCGCGTTGCAGAGCTGAATGATCTTCTCGCCTTCCTTGCTGCCCTCGAAGCCATAGTCCGACGAGCGGGCAAACTCTACCTGAATGCCCAGCGCCTCGCAGAGCTTCTTTGTCGTATGCACGTCCAGATCGCCCAGATTCGTCCACTGGTGGTCGAGATAGAAGTCCTCCAGCAGATAGGCGTATTGCTTAAAATACGGCGCTTTTGCGTAGGTCAGCGAGAGCGTTTTGTAGTGTTTCTTCTGCCAATCCTCGTTTGGATTGATCTCGGTTTCGCAGACGTTCTGCGTCCGCCGATCCTTCGTCAGCACCGGCACGGTCAGCCAAACGAGGCCGTTCGCCGTCGGAATGGTATTTCGGCTCTGCCAGTTTTTCGAAACGAACTGAACGTCGTCGTAAAACACGAATACATCGGACTGATGGATCATATCGAACAGCCCCTTCCAGGGCAGGTAGAACGGCTGCATCATCGAAACGGTTTTCATGTGAACTTTCTTTCCTTTCGGCGGCGCGGCGAAAGACACGGCGCGCTTGTCGTGTTTCATTCTACTTCCGCAACGAGATTGTGTCAACGCTCGCCAACTGGACAAACGACACACGTTTGGGTATAATTCATTTCGTATATCGATTCAAAACGGATACTACTGCAAGCGCTTGGATCGTTCCAAACGCGGAAACGGAGCAGCCCTCTTCATGATACAATCCTGTGAACAACCAAAGGACAAAACCCTGATCAGCCTCGTGATCGCCTGCTATCGCAGCGAGAAGACCGTTCAAACGGTCATCGACGAGATTGAACAGGTGTTTTCGACCACGACGCAATACGACTACGAGCTCTTTCTCGTAAACGACTGCTCGCCGGACAACGTCTGGCCGGTGCTCAAGCGTGCGGCGGATGCAAACGAGCGGATCACCGCCGTTTCGCTGGCAAAGAACATGGGACGCCTGCCTGCGCTGATGGCCGGGTTTCGCATGTCGAAAGGGGACATTGTCGTCATTCTGGACGACGACGGCCAGTGCCCGATGGATCGCGTGTTCGACCTCGTCGCTCCGCTGACGGGCCCGAGCGAGTACGATGTTTCGACCGCGGCATATCCCGTAAAGAAGCAGAGTTGGTTTAAGAACTTCGGCAGCAAGGTCAACGAGCACATGACGAATGTGATTCTCGACAAGCCGAGGGATATTCGCTTCAACAACTTTACCGCGATGCGCCGCTTCGTGATCGACGAGATTCTGCGCTATGAGAATCCCTATCCGTATTTAACGGGCTTATTGCTGCGCACGACGCATAAGATCGTTTGTGTGCCGATGGAGGAGCGCGAGCGCCTCTACGGCAAGACCACCTATACGTTCAAAAAGCTCATCACGCTCTGGATGAACGGGTTTACCGCGTTCTCGGTCAAGCCGCTTCGCCTGGCGACGATCTTTGGCGTCGTGACCGCCATCGCCGGGTTCCTCTGGGGGCTTGTGATCGTGATTCAAAAGCTGCTCAATCCCACCGAGATTCTCGCGGGCTATTCGTCCATGATGGCGGCGCTGTTTGTAATCGGCGGGGTCATCATGCTCATGCTCGGGTTGATTGGCGAATACATCGGCCGCATCTACATCAGCATCAACCGCTCGCCGCAGTATGTGGTGCGCGAGGTGTATTGCGGCAAGCTGCCGCAGGAGAGCGGGAAACAGGCGTAATGGAACAAACGAATACGGAGCTGCGCGCGCCGGAAAAGCGCGCAAGCTGGAAGCTGATTCTGCTCCTCCAGCTCGCGATCTTGCTCTTTGCGGGCTGCACGCTGCTGATGAAGGTTGCCGCGCAGTACGATGTCTTTAGCTGGAACTGGATTTTACTCTTTGGCACGGGAATTCTGGTGCTGGCGAGCTATGCGCTCGTCTGGCAGCAGTTCTTAAAGCGGCTTCCGCTGGTCACCGTCTACGCAAACCGCGCGACGGTCATGTTCTGGAGCATGATCTTTGGCGCACTTCTTTTTCACGAAACGATTCGCTGGAACATGATCGTCGGCGTTGCGGTCATCTTTTTTGGCATCTATCTGGTGGTGACAAGCGATGCAGAATAGTTATGCGTTCAGCCTTGCGATTATGATCTTTGGCGTGCTCATTGCCGCGCTCAGCCAGATTTTGCTCAAGAAAGCCGCGATGAAGCACTACGACTCGTGGCTCAAGCAGTACCTCAACGCACCGGTGATCATTGCCTACGCAATCTTTGTGGTTTCGACGTTCTGCTCGGTCATCGCGCTCAAGGAACTGCCCCTGTCGCTGATGCCCGCGTGGAACGCGTCCTCCTATTTCTTTGTAACGCTGTTTGCCTATTTGTTTATGAAGGAGAAACCGAACAAAAAGAAGCTGATCGGCCTTGGTGTTCTGTTTCTCGGCATCGTGATCTTCTCGCTGCCTCTGTAAAACCGACGGTTTTCGCAACCGTTTTTTCACGAAAGGGTATTTAGCATGAAAAAGATCGGCGAAACGCTTAAAAAATGGTATGGCAGCGAACGATTTCGCTGGCTGTTCTCGCTCGCCTGCGCGCTGGTGATCGTTGGCGTGGCCGCCAGCCTCTCGACGCTGACGTTCTTTGACAACGACGATCTCAACATTGCCTGGGCGCTCGCGGGCTACCGCACCGGCGCGCCCTCGTTTGCGCACCCGTTTATCAACTGCATTATGGCGTTTCTCACGAGCGCGCTGTATACGTTGCTGCCGCAACTGCCCTGGTGGCTGATTCTTCAGCTCGTTGCCAGTGCCGCGGGCATGACGGCGGTGTTTGCCGCGATTCTTAAGATTGGCCACAAGCACGGCGTTCCGCTGCTGCTTTCGCTCGCCCTCCTGGCGGCCTGCGGCGCGGGGCTGTTCTACTACGGAATCGTGCTGGTTACGTTTACACTCAGCGCCACCATGGCGGGCGCGGGTGCGGTTGCGCTCGTCCTCGCGGCGGATGCGGAGGATTCCAAAAAGACGCAGCGCGGATATCTGATTGGTTCCATTCTGCTGCTCGCCGTTTCGCTGCTTGTTCGCAACTCCTCCGGCTTAGCCGCGGCATGCTTCGTGCTTGGCGCGTTTGTTTACCGCGCGGTGGAGAGCCGTATTCAAAAAGATCGCGCGACGGCGAAGCGCCTGCTCGCGTTTGGCGCGGCTGCGATCGTCGTCTGCGGCGTGCTGGTTGGCGTCAACGAATACGGGCGTACGGCGCAGAATCCGGAAGGGTTCGTCGCCTACGACGAGGCTCGCTCTTCCTACATGGATTACCCCGTGGATTCCTACGGCGGGAACCCTGCCCTGTATGAGAAGGCCGGTTGGGACGAACCGCTCGCCGCGTTGGCTTCCAGCTGGTTTTATCTCGACGAACGGATTACCACCGAGTCGTTCTTAACGATTTCCGAGGGTTCCGCGTTTGCGAAAACCTCCGTGGTGGATCGGCTCAAGACCGGAGTATCGGACATTGGCTCGATGTTTCATATGTATCCGCTCTCCGTGAACTACGGTGTGCTGGTTGCCGCTTCCTACGCCGCCGCGCTGGCGCTATTCTTGTTTAACCGCAAACGCTGGACCGCGTTTGTCGGCGCGAGCGCGTTTCTGCTCGGCGCGGTTGCCCTGATGGGCTTTCTGATGGCGGCGGGACGCGTGAACCTGCGCGTTTGGATGACGGTGTGCATGCTTGCATCGGTGAGCATATGGCTCTGTGCGTTCCGGCTCATGCAGCAAAAGGCGGAGTCGTCCCGCGCGGCGCATATGCTCCGGCTGGCGGCGCTCGCGCTGACGCTGCTCGTTTCGCTCGGATTTGGCTACAAGGTGTTTCGAACCGTCATCAGCTACGAAAACGAAACCCCGAATATGCTCGCCCGCTCGCAGGCCGTTGTTGCGTATGCGCAGGAGCACCCGGAGAACGTCTACATTCGCGACGTCTACGCAGCAAACAACGTCGATGCGCTGAGCGTTTACCCGAACAATCCGCCGACGAACCTGATCGACTGGGGCGGCTGCGACATGAACACCATCACGAGACAGAAGCAGCTTGAGGTGAACGGACTGACCAGCACCTTTGCCAAGGATCTGTTCCCGCTCGACAACGTCTACTACATCGGCGACACGCAGGATCGCTATCTGTCGATGTTTGCGGACTATATGCAGATGCATTGCGGCGCAAGCGGGTACGAAGTCACGGACACGATTATCGACGGCATCGTTGCGGTGCACTTTACGTTTGAGGGCGCGAAATGAGGAGAACCGAGGGGAAAGCAGGCCTGCTGGCACGTGCCGCCGCGATAAAGTCCGGGCGGATGCTGCTGGGCGCCTGCCTCACGCTGCTGCTGGTCGGACTGACCGCGGCACTGTTCCCGATTACGTTCTTAACCAATGACGACGCAAGCATCATGTATACCTTCGCGGGGTACTTTACCGGTGAGCCGTATCCGATTCACGGGTTTGTGAACCTGCCGCTGGGGTACATCACGAGTCTTTTGTACATGCTGCTGCCCACCGTGCCGTGGTGGCCGGTGCTGCAGCTGCTCTGCGTTACGATTTCCATCTGGGTGATCTTCTACACGCTCTGGGACGTGGGCGCCGAACACGGGCTGCCCGCCTGGGGAATGCTCACGCTCAATACGCTGCTGTATCTGCTGGTGCTCATCTATTCGGTATTCCGGCTATCGTTTACGCTGACCGCCTGCATGCTTGGTACGGCGGGCATCCTGCGGCTGCTTTCCGCAGATACCGGCGGGGAACACCGCCAGCCGCTGCCGCTGTTTGTGATGCTCGAGAGCACCGCGCTGATGATCGCCTGCTTTCTGTTTCGAAATTCCACGGGCTATTCGATGGTCTGCTTCTGGGCGGCGGCGGTGGCATACCACGCGCTCAACACGATGGTCGGTTGGAAAAAGCCGGAGCGAAAACACGAGCTGTTTCGCATTGCCGGATTTGCGGCGTGCTGCCTCGCGGTATTCGGCGCGCTCGTTTGGCTCAACGGCTGGTCGTATGAGAACATGAATCCTGCGGGCTACGCGGCGTTTGAGGACGCGCGCGGGCGCTATGTGGACTTTCCGCATGTAACCTACGAACAAGACCCCGCGTTCTTTGCCTCGCTCGGCTGGGACAAGGAGATCTACAACCTCGTCGATCGATCCTGCTTCATCGACCCGCATGTTACGGCGGACAGCCTGAACGCGGTTCTCGCCTACGACAGCGGTGTGCAGGTTTCCATGACCCAGCGGGCTGCAACGGCACTACACTATGGCGAAGCGTTCTTCCGCGGCAACGGACCCGCGGAGTACATGTTGGTTGCTCCGGTGCTGATTGCGCTTTGGGCGCTCTTCCGTTTCTTGAGCGACCGTCGCCGCTGGGTGGAGGCGCTGATTCTGTTTGGCATTGCGCTGGGGTCGTTCCTGCTCTGCCTGTATCTTTGCTTTGCCGAGCGGTTGATCCTGCGCGCGTTTCAGGTGATTGCGATTCCGGCGGCGGCCATGTTGCTGCTGCTTTGCCTGCGCATTCGCCCTGCGGGAGACCGTCCGCGCGAAACGAAGCCGAAGATCGCGCTTCGCGTATCATTATTGCTGCTCACGCTGTTTGCGCTGAGCTGGGGCATCACGAAGAACATGCTCTGGATCGGGCAGTTTCAGCCGCAGCAGCAGATGCAGAACATGCGCACGGCGGAGCGCTACGCGATGGATCACCCGAAGAACGTATACGTCTGCATGCCGACGTTCATCTTCAACAGCGAGGCGTTTAAGACGTATCCGCAGGAAAAGCCGACCAATCTGCTCGATTGGGGCGATACGGGTATTTACTCAGGATGGAAAACGCGGCAGCTCGAGCTTAACGGCGTTCAGCCGTTTACGCCGGAGGTGTTTCAACAGGAGAACGTATACCTGATGGGAACATTTGAAGGAAAGGAACTGCAAGTGCTGATTGACTATCTGGTGAAGGACGCCGGCGCAAAGGGCTTGGAGCGCGTCGAAGCGTTTGGAGACGGATACGCGGTCTTTCAGGTGGTGTATTGACGATGGAACAGCAGAAACGCTCCCCATATTCGCCGGACGGATACATTGTCGACCAGGCGCAGGTTACGGACATTCGCTACGGTGCGCTGATGAGCGACATCAACGGCTGCGGTTGGATTGCGGCGTTCAACTTCTTCAAAACGCAGGGCAACGCGGTGAATGCGCAGGCGCTGGCCGAAGAACTGATTCGCTATTCAATCCTTCGTGGGCTGGCGGGCACGGATCTGTTTCGGCTCAAGCGCATGCTCAAGCGCCACGGGTACCCAACGCGGCTGGTCTTTCGGACGAGCAAAAAAGCGCGCCTGCCCGAGGGGACAGACGCGGGAGTGATTTATTATGTGCATAAGGACGGCCCGCATTACGTGACGTTCTCGTGCATTCAGCCGGTGGAACCCGCACTGGACGAGGCGGGGGAGACGCGCTTTCGCTTCTTCAACGGAATTGGCGGAGCGTCGAACCATTTCGATACGATGCGCGGTTTTTTGACCACGCATAACGTGCTGCCGTTTGCGCTGATTCTTATCTGGCCTCGCTAAGCGAACTGCCCGCTGTCAGAAAGTCCAGCAACATAGGATTCAACAGGCTTGCACAACGCAATACAAAGTCATGACTGCCTTGCGGAAAGATCACCGTGAGGCAGTTTGTGTTTTGTTCGCCCAGCGCTCGGACGGAGGTCTTGGTTTCCCCGGAGTCGCCGCGCGCACACATGGCGAGCATCGGAATCGAAACGGAAGGATAGCCGGCCAGCTCGCCCAGGTGGATGCGCTTGGCAAAGAAGGAAACATAGGTGTCGAGCGGAATCTTCGGGCTGTAGGCAACCATGCGGTCTGCCTGCTCCGCGTTGAGGTTCCAGTATTTCGCCTGCATGCGCAGGAGTTTTTCGTTCTTGATGGCGCCGTAGGACATCCGCGCCATGCCCGCGTAGAGCTTCGTGCTCGCCGCGCTGGCAAGCAGCCAGGGGCTGAGGAACACCGCGCGCGAAAAGAGCTCTTCGTGCTCGCTGACGAGCTTAACCGCGAGTTCCGCGCCGACGGAGTGCCCCATCAACATTACCTTGTCGACGCTGAGCGAGGAGATCCAGGCGGCGACTGTGTTCGCCGTTGCCTGCGGATCGTAGGCTTCCGCCGCCGCCTCGCCCGCGCCGGGCAGATGCGGAACCAGCACGCGAAAGTGCTGCGAGAGCACGTCGTATTGGTTCGCGAAGGTGTCCAGCGCCGCCGCGCCATGCAGCAGGACTAGAACGGGATTTTGTTCGTCGCCGTAAGCATCAAAAAACATAACTTCCTCTTTCTGAATGATCACTTATTGATTCGATATATCCGACACCGGTATAAAACACAACCCGGGCAATGCCCGGGTGTGTCGTTTGCATACGGTCAGATCGTAATCTCCTGCGCAACGCGATACATATACTCGTCGAGGTCCTTCGTCATGGTCAGCGCTTCGTCGATGGGAACCGTCGTAATCTGGCTGTTGCGATAGCAGACGATCAGGTTCGTGCCGCCCGCGAGAATCTCCTCCACGGCGCGGTGTCCCATGCGGGTTGCCATCACGCGGTCGCGCGCGGACGGGCTGCCGCCGCGCTGCACGTGGCCAATGATGGTGACGCGCGTGTCCAGACCCAATTCGTCGCGGCAGCGCTGCGCGATTTCGTTCGTATTGCCAACGCCTTCGGCAACGATGATCAGGTGATGGTGCTTGCCGCGGTACTGCCCTTCGCGAATGTGCTCGACAACGTCCCGCTCAAAGTCAAACGGACGCTCCGGAATCACGATGGACGTCGCTCCAACGGAGATACCGACGTAGATGGCGAGGTGGCCCGCGTTACGGCCCATGATCTCGACCACGCTCGTGCGCTGGTGGCTCTGCATCGTGTCCGAGAGTTTATCAATCGCCTCAATGGCGGTGTTCGCGGCGGTGTCAAACCCGATGGAATAGTGCGAGCAGGCGATGTCGTTGTCAATCGTGCCCGGAATGCCGATGGTGTTGATGCCGTATTTCGAGAGCTCGCGTGCGCCGCGGAAGGTGCCGTCCCCGCCGATGGCAATGACGCCGTCAATGCCGAGGTAGCGGCAGTTGTCCGCCGCCTGCTTCACGCCAGCGTCCGTGCGGAACTCTTCGCTGCGCGCGGTGTAAAGAATCGTGCCGCCGCGCGAGGTAATGCCGTTGACGGCGCGCGCGTCGAGCTCGACCACGTCGGAGTGGATCAGGCCGTTGTAGCCGCGATGAATGCCAATCGGGATCACATTGTGCAGCACGCAGGTGCGAACGGCGGCGCGGATCGCCGCGTTCATGCCCGGCGCGTCGCCGCCGCTTGTGAGAATACCGACTCGACGAATGCTGTTTGCCATGTGCCTAGATACCTTTCCTGTTCATTCGATATAGTATATCCGCCGGAGGTGGGGGTCGCTTCGATTGATCAAACGGATACTCCGCAGACAACGTTATGCGAAAAAATAAAATCCCACCCCATTATTATCAGACACCAGTATACTACGCGAAGGCGAAAAATACAATTTTCGAACGAGAAGAATTCACAGAAACAAGAGAATGAAGCGTGAACAAAATAAACCTGCAATAATAATCAACATTATGTTAAGTAAATTCGATTGAAAAGCAATATTTCACCAAAAATCTGTGCCGATTCTTCTTGCTTTGCAGGCGAATATGCGGAATAGAATATCTCGAAAAAGCTGAAAACGGGCAGAAATACGCTATAATACCATACATAATTCGATAAACGCCACTTTCGAGCAAAGAAATGCAGAGCGGTCTGCGGGCCAAATGATATATTTCGAAATATTGCAAGAAATACTGGACAAGGCTTCAAAACGACGCTACAATGATGCTAGTAACGCACCTCTTCTTTTTCCACAATCATCCATCAAGATACAATTTAAGGAGGCAACACACATGGGTAAGTACGACATTCTCGTAGACGAAATGGAAGCCAAGCTTCGTCCGCCGACGATTGGCCTGAAACCGTATGAGCCGAAGGTCATTCCGCTGACCACGGGCGAGGACATGCTGGTTCGCACGGCGAGCCGCGAAGAGACGGAGATGGTTCTCGAAGGCATCAAGGTTCTGCTCGACCACCAGAAGGATTTCTACGACATCGTGTCCGCGCGCATCGTCGCGGAACTGCTCGGCATGCTGCGCTACCGCGTGCAGGACGAATACCTGCTCATCGGCTGCGTGGACGGCGAAATCGCCGGCATCGTCAACGGCCGCATGGTCAACGAAAAGGTCGGCATGAGCTACCACACCATGACGCTCAAGCGCGGCGCCCGCGTCGGCGCGCAGCTGTTTGCCGCCAAGATGGAATATCACTTCGACTTCATGAATCAGGACGAGGTCTGGATCGTAGCGGAAAGCCCGAACGGCTTTAAGCGCTGGATGATCGAGTATGAGCTCGAGTCCCGCCCGCAGTGCCCGCATGAGCTCGGCGGCGTGCCGACCTTCGTGCTGACCCGCGCGCTCTGGGAAAAGCACAAGGCCAACAAGAACGTTGGCATTCGCCCCGCGTTTGAGGACGTGATCGAGGCGAACAAGGTTGTGCATATGCCCGCGAAGATCAGCGTCTGACGAAGGGCATCCGAAAGAGCGCGGTGCAGTCCGCATAGGTTTGCTGCACCAGTAGAAAGGAAGAACGAAATGAGACAAGTAGGAATCGTTGGCGTTGGTCATACCAAGTTCGGAAAGACGAGCGTTCCGTTCCTCGATATGCTCTGCGAAGCGGCGCTGCTGGCCATGGACGACGCGGGCGCGAAAACCGGCCGCAAGAACGTCATCGACCAGGTATTCGTCGCCTCCATGGGCGCGGGCATGGTCAATCGCGTTAGCGGCGCGGCGAGTGCGGTGGTCGACTCGCTGAACATTCGTCCCGCGATGGCGGAAACCATTGAAAACGGCCCGGCCTCCGGTGCGTCCGCCGTCAAACTCGGCGTGATGGCAATTGCCTCCGGCATGTGCGACTGCGTGCTCGTCATTGGCGGCGAGGCCATGCGCGAGGTCTCCGGCTGGGAAGGCACGGACTTTGTCGCAACGATGCTGCATCCCACGGCGGAGTACAAATACGGCCTGACGCTGCCGTCCTTTGCGGGGCTGTTTACGCGTCTTTGCATGGATCGCTTCGGCGTTGAGAGCAAGGATCTTTCGATTGTTTCCGTCAAGAATCACGACAACGCCTGCCACAACCCCGTTGCGCATATTCAGCGCCCCGTGGTGTTGGAGCGCATTACGAACCCCGCCTATATCAACGCGACGAACCCGATCGTAGCCGATCCGCTGCGCCAGTTTGATATGTGCCCGGTTTCGGACGGCGCGGCCGCCGTGCTGCTCGTCGCCAAAGACAAGCAGGAAGAACTGGGCTTTGGGCACAAGCCGTTCGTCCGCGTCGCAGGCATCGCCTCGGCAACGGACACCCACGTGGTTGCCAACCGCGAGAATCCCAGCGATCTGCTCGCCGTTCGACTGAGCGCCGAGAAGGCCTACAAGATGGCCGGCATGAAGCCGGAGGACATCGACGTAGCCGAGCTGCACGACGCGTTCCAGATTCTCGAAATCGAGGAGAGCGAAGAAGCGGGTCTCTTCCCGCGCGGACAGGGGCACATTGCGGCGCGAAACGGCGACACGAAGATTGGCGGTAAACTGCCGATCAATACGTCCGGGGGGCTGAAGGCCAAGGGGCATCCGCTGGGTGCGACCGGCGTTTCCCAGATCGTTGAGCTCGTGCGGCAGCTCCGTGGCGAAGCCGAAGGCCGTCAGGTCGAAGGCGCGAAGACGGGGTTGGCGGTGAACTTCGGCGGGTTTGGCAACAACGTCGTGGCGACGATTCTGACCACGAAGTAAGGGGAGGAAAGAAGCATGGAACAGATGTACGCCTACAAATGCAAAAAGTGCGGAAAGCTGCACCATCCCTGTTACATCGTCTGCCAGAATCCGGATTGCGACGGGCGCGAGTTCG
Organism: Clostridia bacterium; assembly: GCA_036804025.1. GTDB lineage: Bacteria > Bacillota > Clostridia > Christensenellales > CAG-138 > UBA7703. The sequence continues at coordinate 31,894 of DAIRTE010000017.1, forward strand.
AGGAGGTTCCGCTCGGCGGGCCTTGCAAGCTCCTGACCTGGACGCGGGTGTATAACCTGCCGGAAGGGTACATGATGCCCTGGCTGAACTTTGGTGTGGTGGAGTTTCCAAACGGCGTCCGCGTCACCGGCCAGATTGGCTTTGACGAAGGAATTGAAAGCGGAATGGAGCTTGTCTCCACCGTCGGCGTCGTTCGCACGCGCCGGATTCTCTATAAGGAAAGCATCGACTGCGAAGAATACGGCTTCATCTTCGTAAAGCCGTAAGCGGAACTCGATGGTATGATCGCAACAGCCGCGTGCAAACGCTTTTTGGCTCTGGCAGGAGGAACCGCCTGTTCGGCAACGGTGCATTCCGTGTTCGACCACGCGGTCAATCTGGAGCTGGAAGGTAGAGTTGGGCTCGTCGGGCTGATTGCGGAAACAAAGGCCCTAACGCCGTATGCCGTGTCCGTGCGGATGGA
>DAIRTE010000017.1:32456-34419 GCA_036804025.1 Clostridia bacterium
GGCTGATTGCGGAAACAAAGGCCCTAACGCCGTATGCCGTGTCCGTGCGGATGGAACGCCCGTTTTCCGAAGCGGGTATTCGCGCGGGCATGGCGGCGGCGGTTGCGTCGGGACATGTGTTCATACCGAAGGCAGGCTTCAAGTTGGATTGCTCGAAGGCGCGCGCGGTGGAACTCAGCCTCGATTCGATTTCAATCGTTCCGGCCAACGTGCCGCGCGGCGCAATGGCGGAACCCCTGCTCGCGGTGCTGCGCGAGGCGGACGCAACCGAGAGCCTTGCAGCGCTGGCGACGGGCGCGGGCGGAAACAATTTTTCTAACTTTCTATCGCCGCGCTTCTATGCACTGCGGAAAGCCATACAGTCGGAGGACGAAGAAGCTGCCGCCGTCGCGGCGGAGCGGTTCGCCGGGTGCGGTATGGGGCTGACCCCGTCTTCGGACGACCTGCTCTGCGGTTATCTGGCGGCGCAATGGATGCTCGCGCGAGAGCAAGGCAGAACGGAGCGAACCACACTTTTCGCGTCACTAGCGGCAGCCGCCGCGAAGAAGACCACCCGCATCAGCGCAACGTTTCTGTTGCAATGCGGCGAGGGACTGGTCAATCTCTATAGTTACGATCTTTTTTCTGCAATTTTTACACACGAGGACGAAGAAGCGACGCGCGCTGTGGCAAGACGAGTGCTTGCCATCGGCTCAACGTCCGGCGCGGACATGCTCACCGGCGTAGCGCTCGCGCTGCAGGAGTAGAATGGAGGGAACGAACAACGTGGTAAAACTGGAAATCCGAAAAAATGCCTATTATGATTCCGTCACCCTCATGCTGATTTCGAAGGAACTCAAGAAGCTCGACGGCGTCAACGAAGCGCTCGTCGGCATGGGGACGGATCTGAATAAGGAAATAGCGCAGCACATCGGTGTCTCGACGCCGGAGTTGGAGAGCGCGGTTTCCGCGAACGATTTTTTCGTTGCCGTGCAGTGCGAAAACGACGCTGCGTTTACGGCAACGATGAAAAAGGTAGAAGAACTGCTCAGTAAAAAGTCGGAGGCAAAGGCCGCCGCCTATCAACCGCCTACGCTGGACGGCGCGCTCAAGGTAGACCCCGCGCTGAACATGGCGGTCATCTCCGTTCCGGGCAAGCACGCGGCGGATCTCGCGCAGAGCTGTCTGGATCGAAACATCAACGTCATGCTGTTTTCGGACAACGTGACCATCGAAGAGGAAAAAACGCTCAAAACCTACGCCTACGAACACGAGCTGCTTATGATGGGGCCGGACTGCGGAACGGCAATCATCAACCATGTGCCGCTCGCGTTTGCAAACGTGGTCAAGAGCGGAGATATTGGCATTGTCGCGGCAAGCGGCACGGGCACACAGGAGGTTTCGAGCATCATCGATCAGCTCGGCGGCGGCGTAAGCCAGGTCATCGGCACCGGCGGACGCGACCTGAAGAAGGAAATCGGCGGGCTGATGATGAAGCTCGGGCTCGACGCGCTGAAGAACGACCCGAAGACGAAGGTGATCGTGCTCATCAGCAAGCCCCCGGCCAAGGAAATCGCAACCGAAATGCTCGGCCTCGCGGCCAAGACCGGCAAGCCGACGGTCGTATGCTTCATCGGCGGGGATCGCAAAGAGGTCGAGTCCTTTGGCCTCGTGGCGGCGGTTTCGCTGGAGGACGCGGCGCACAAAGCCGTTGCGCTCAGCCGCGGTGAGCGGGCGGAGGACTACTCCGGATTCGCCATGGGCGAAGCGCAGGCGGAGACGCTGGCAAAATCGATTGCGAAGAAAATGGCGAAAGGGCAAAAGTACGTGCGCGGGTTCTACACCGGTGGGACGCTCTGCGACGAAGCCATGAAGCTCATGATCGGTTCGCTGGGGCACATCTATAGCAACATTCCGCTCAACGCGGAGGATAAGCTGGAGGACGCGAAGGGCGGCAAGAGCCGCGCGCATACCTTCCTCGACT
>DAIRTE010000018.1:0-28968 GCA_036804025.1 Clostridia bacterium
CGTTTCGCGTGTGGTTCGTTATCACGCCCGTGTCGAAGTCGACGCTGACCCGATCCCCCGCCTGAATCTTCGCGCTCGCCTCCGCGCATTCCACAATCAGCAGGCCGATGTTGATCGCGTTGCGGTAGAAGATCCGCGCAAACGTCGCCGCAATCACGCAGGAGATGCCGCTCTCCTTAATCGCAATCGGCGCGTGCTCGCGGGAGGAGCCGCAGCCGAAGTTCGATCCGCCAACCATGATGTCGCCGGGTTTCACCCGCGCGGCAAAGTCCTTGTCGATGTCCTCCATGCAGTGACTCGCGAGCTCCTTGGGGTCGGTCGTGGTCAGGTACCGCGCGGGGATGATCACGTCCGTATCGATGTTATCGCCATACTTGATGGCCGTTCCTGTTGCGTTCATACGTTGCCTCCTAACACGGTCTCCGGGGAAACAAGTTTGCCAGCGATGGCGGACGCGGCGGCAACGGCGGGCGAAGCCAGATAGACCTCGGAACCCGTATGCCCCATGCGCCCGACGAAGTTGCGGTTCGTCGTGGCAACCGCGCGCTCTCCCTTGGCAAGAATGCCCATGTGCCCGCCGAGGCACGGCCCGCAGGTAGGAGTGCTGACCGCGCAGCCTGCGTCGATAAACGTCTTGACGAGGCCTTCCTCCATTGCCTGGAGCATGATGTTCTGCGTCGCGGGAATCACGATGCATCGGACGCCCTCGTGAACCTGTCTGCCCTCAAATATCTTCGCCGCCGCGCGCAAATCCTCAATGCGCCCGTTCGTGCAGCTGCCGATCACCGCCTGGTCGATCGTGATTTCACCCACTTCGGAGACGGGTTTCGCGTTGTCCGGCAGGTGCGGCAAAGAGACGGTCGGCGCAATGCTGGAAAGATCAATTTCATAGGTCGCGGTGTACTCCGCGTCCGCGTCGGCCTTGTAGACCGTCCAGTCCTTGCAGCCGTGGTCGGCGGCGTACTGTTCGGTCTGCTCGTCGTATTCGAACACGCCGTTCTTCGCACCCGCTTCAATCGCCATGTTCGCCATGCAGAGGCGATCCTCCATCGTGAGGCTCTTTAGCCCCTCGCCGGTGAACTCCATGGACTGGTACAGCGCGCCGTCCACGCCGATTTTGCCGATGATGTGCAAAATCACGTCCTTGCCGCTGACCCAGGGCTTGAGTTTGCCCGAGAGCACGAAGCGAATCGCGGTTGGCACCTTGAGCCAGCAAGCGCCGGTCGCCATGCCCGCCGCCATGTCGGTGCTGCCGACGCCGGTGGAAAACGCGGCGAGCGCGCCGTAGGTGCAGGTGTGCGAGTCCGCGCCGATCACGAGATCACCCGGCTTGACCAAGCCCAGTTCCGGCAGCAGCGCGTGCTCTACACCAACCTTGCCGACGTCAAAGAAATTCTTGATTGCGTGCTGTTTTGCAAACTCGCGAACAACCTTGCACTGCTCGGCGGCCTTGATGTCCTTGTTTGGCGTAAAGTGATCCATCACGAGCGCGATCTTCTCGCGGTCAAATACGCGCTCTATGCCCGCTTTTTCAAATTCCTGAATCGCGACCGGTGCAGTGATGTCGTTGCCCAGCACCAAATCGACCTTCGCCTTGATCAATTGCCCGGCGCTTACCGAGGGTAAGCCCGCGTGCGCGGCGAGAATCTTTTGCGTCATTGTCATGCCCATATTGTGTTTACTCCTCCCGCGCGCTCTCGTAAAAGAGATTGTTGATTGCGTTGATGTAGGCGAGAATGCTCGCCTCGATGACGTCCGTACTTAAGCCGTAGCCCTTGGCGATGGCACCTTCGCAGGTGATCTTTACGCTGACCTCGCCCTGCGCGTCCCGTCCTTCCGTAACCGCGTCGATCGTGTACTCTTCCAGCCGGATCTGCTTGCCGACGATCTTGTTGATCGCGTTGAACGAGGCGTCCACGGGGCCAAATCCCTTGGCGACCTTTTCCGTAACCTCGTTCCCGCTCGTGAGCGCGATGTTCGAGGTCGGCGTAATCGTGTTGCCGGAGTTGATGACATAGCGCTGCAGTTCGTAGGTCTTCGGAATCTCCGAAACGAGAATGCTGCGCACCAGCGCCTCAATGTCCCGGTCGCTGACGGTCTTTTTCTTGTCCGCCAGGTCTTTAAAGCTCTTAAAGAGCGTGTTCGAGATATCGAGATCGACGTTGTAGCCGAGGTCGTGCACCCGCTCGTTGAACGCATGCCGCCCGCTGTGCTTGCCGAGCACCATCTTGTTCTTCGAAAGCCCGATGGATTCCGGGCTCATGATCTCGTAGGTCGCCTTGTTGGCGAGCACGCCGTGCTGATGGATTCCGCTCTCGTGCGCAAAGGCGTTTTCGCCGATGATCGCCTTGTTCGGCTGCACCTTAACGCCCGTAATGCTACTTAGCAGGCGGCTCGTCTTGTAGATCTGCGTCGTGTCGATGCCGCAGTCCGCGCCGTAGTAGTCCGCGCGGGTCTTGAGGTTCATCACGATCTCTTCGAGCGCTGCGTTGCCCGCCCGCTCGCCAATGCCGTTGATCGTGCACTCCACCTGATCCGCGCCCGCCTTGATCGCCGCCAGCGAGTTTGCAACCGCCATGCCGAGGTCGTCGTGGCAATGCGTCGCAATCTGCGCCTTATGGATGCCCTTTACGTGCTCCTTGAGGTAGCCAATCAGCTTAGCGAGCTCTTCCGGCGTGGTGTAGCCAACCGTATCCGGAATGTTGAGCACGGTTGCGCCCGCTTCGAGCGCCGTTTCGCAGACCTTGGCGAGAAACGCAGGATCGCTGCGCGTCGCGTCCTCGGCGGAGAACTCCACGTCCTCGCAGAGCTTCTTTGCGTAGCGAACCATTTCGCTCGTCTGCTCCAGCACCTCTTCGCGCGTCTTTTTGAGCTTGTACTCCATGTGGATGTCCGAAGTGGCGATAAACACATGGATGCGCGGGTACTTCGCGTAGCGAATCGCCTCCCAGGAGCTGTCGATGTCCTTCGCCAGCGCGCGGGAGAGGCTCGCGACCCGTGTCTTTTGCAGTTCCTTGGCCACCGCGCGCACGGCGTTGAAGTCCCCCTGTGACGCCGCGGCAAACCCCGCCTCGATGACGTCCACGCCCAGCGCTTCGAGCTGGCGCGCCATGTCGATCTTTTCCTTTATATTCATGCTGCACCCCGGGGACTGTTCGCCGTCCCGCAGGGTGGTGTCAAAAATTTGAATTTGTCTCATTTCCTTCTCCTGTTCTTTGCTTCGACTCTACTTGACCACCGCTCCTTCCGAAGCGGAGGAGACCATTCTCGCATACCGCGCCAGATACCCCGTTTTCACTCTGGGTTCGGGCGGCTGCCAGCTCTTTCTGCGTTCGTCCAGCTCCGCGCCGGATAGTCGAACGTTGAGCGTGCCCGCCGGAATGTCAATCTCAATCACGTCCCCCGTACGAAGCAGGCCGATGTTGCCGCCGCTCGCCGCCTCCGGCGAAACGTGGCCAATCGCCGCCCCGCGCGACGCGCCGGAGAAGCGCCCGTCCGTAATCAGCGCCACCGTGCTGTCCAGACCCATGCCCGCGATAGCGGAGGTCGGCCCCAGCATTTCGCGCATGCCCGGGCCGCCCTTCGGCCCTTCGTAGCGAATCACGACCACGTCGCCCGACTGAATCTGCATGCCGTAGATCGCGGTGATCGCTTCCTCCTCGGAGTCAAATACCTTTGCGGTGCCCGTGTGGCGCATCATACTCTCCAGCACCGCCGCGCGCTTGACCACCGCGCCGTCGGGCGCAATGTTTCCCTTGAGAATCGCGATTCCGCCGGTCTTGCTGTACGGCTCCTTGCAGGAGTGAATCACGGTTCTGTTTCGAATCTTCGCGTCTTTGACCGCCTCTTCCATCGAAACGCCAAGTACGGTTGGATTCGATCCGTCGTAATAGCCGTTTTCAATCAGCTCATGAATCACCGCCGAGACGCCGCCCGCGCGGTAGAGATCCTCCACGTGGAACGGGCCGGAGGGTGCGAGCCGGCAGAGGTTTGGCACCTTCGCGCTGATCTCGTTGATCAGATCGAGGTTGAGCTCTACCCCCGCCTCACGCGCAATCGCGGTGAGGTGCAGCACGGAGTTCGTTGAGCAACCGAGCGCCATATCGACGGCGAGCGCGTTGGCAAACGCCGTTTTCGTGAGAATCTGTGAGGGGCGGATGCCGCGGCGAACGAGCTCCACCGCCTGCATGCCCGCGTGCTTGGCCAGGCGCACGCGCTCGGCGTAGACCGCCGGAATCGTGCCGTTGCCAGGCAGCGCCATGCCGATTGCCTCGCTGAGGCACGCCATGGAGTTTGCCGTAAACATCCCGCTACAGGAACCACAGCCGGGGCAGGCGTTGTCCTCGCAGTAGCTCAGCTCCGCCTCGGTCGCCTTGCCCGCCTTGTAGGCGCCAACCGCCTCGAACACGCTGTTGAGATCGAGGTGTTTTCCGTCGTCCGTCGGGTAGGAGAGCATCGGCCCGCCGGTGACGACCACCGCGGGCAAATCGAGCCGCGCCGCCGCCATCAGCATGCCGGGGATGATCTTGTCGCAACCCGGCAGAAAGACCATGCCGTCAAAGCGATGCGCCTCGGCCATGATTTCGCACTCGTCCGCAATGATCTCGCGGCTTGCGAGCGAATAGCGCATGCCCGCGTGACCCATGGCGATGCCGTCGCAAACGCCGATGGTGCCAAATTCAATCGGAGTGCCGCCCGCCAGCCGGATGCCGGCCTTGACCGCCTCCGCAAGCTGATTTAGATGAAAGTGCCCGGGCACGATTTCGCTTCTGGGATTCGCAATCCCAATCAGGGGACGATCCAGTTCCTCCTTGGTGTACCCCATTGCTCGAAACAGCGAGCGGTGCGGGGCGCGTTCCGCGTTTTGTTTCACTTCGTCGCTTCGCATACTGTTTGATCCCCCTTTCAGTCCTGCGTGTCGTGGTGTTCGTGCAGGATAAATTCTGTAATCGGTTTCCCCGGCGCAACCATTGGGGTCACCGTTTCGTCGCATCCGATTCGGCAGTCGATGACCGCCGGTTTATGGGAGGCCAGCGCCTCGGAAAACGCCTCGTTGAACTGCTCCAGCGAGCAGACGCGCGTGCCGGAGACGCCGTACGCCTCCGCGAGCTTCGCAAAATCCGGCCCGCGGTCGAGATTCGTCTGCGAGTAACGCTTCTGGTAAAACACGGTTTGCCACTGGCGAACCATGCCGAGCACGCCGTTGTTCATCACGAGCACGATGACCGGTATCCCGTAGTGCTCCATCGTCGCGAGCTCGTTGGAGTTCATTCGAAAACTGCCGTCGCCGGAGATGAGCACGACCGTGCGATCCGGCTTGGCCAGCGCCGCACCCATGGATGCGCCCGCGCCATACCCCATTGTACCAAATCCGCCGGAGGAGATGAACGTGTCCGGCTGGTCATAGTTGAAGTACCGCGCCGCCCAAAGTTGGTGCTGACCCACGTCGGTGACGAGAATCGTGTCCTTCGGCGCCAGCTCGTAGACCGCGCCGAGCACCGCCTTGGGCGAAAAGCCCTCGTTGCGTGCCGCGCGCTGGGGAAGCTTCAAGGCTTGGAGCGAACCAAGCCATTGTTCCCTCTCTTTTGTATCAATTGGCTCTGCGTCCAACTCTTTGAGCAAACGCGAGAGCACAAGTTTGACGTCGCCGAGCACATGGTGCGCGGTGCGAACGTTCTTGTTGATCTCCGCGGGATCGATGTCGATCTGAACGATCTTCGCGTTCTTTCCAAACTTCGCCGTGTCGCCGGTCACGCGGTCGTTAAACCGGCTGCCGAGCGCAACAAACAGCTCGCTTTGCGAAATCGCGGTGTTCGCCGCGCGCGTGCCATGCATGCCGACGAGCCCAACAAAGTTCTCGTGCGTGCTCGGAAACGCGCCAACGCCCATCAGCGTTGTGCCGACCGGAGCCTTCAGGCGGTTTGCCAGTTGCAGCAGTTCCTCCGAAGCGCCGCTTTTGAGCACGCCGCCGCCCGCGAGCAGAAACACCTTGTCGTGCGAGCGGATCATTTGCGCCAGCTCGGCAATCGCCTGCTCGGTTTCCTCGCTCAAGGGGGTCTTTTCCGCCGGTTTCGGCTGCTGCGGTTCGTAGTCCGCCGTCTCGGCGGTCACGTTCTTCGGGATGTCCACGAGCACCGGGCCCGGACGCCCGTTCTGTGCGATGGCAAACGCCTCGCGGAGGATGCCAGCGAGCTCGCCAACGTCCTTGACGATGTAGTTGTGCTTCGTAATCGGCGTCGTGATGCCGGTGATGTCCGCCTCCTGAAAGCTGTCCTTGCCGATCAGGTTCACGTTGACGTTGCCCGTGATGAACACGACGGGAACGCTGTCGAGGTACGCCGTGGCGATGCCGGTGACGAGGTTCGTCGCCCCCGGGCCGGAGGTTGCGATGCAAACGCCGGCCTTGCCGCTCGCGCGCGCGTAGCCGTCCGCCGCGTGCGCCGCGCCCTGCTCATGCGAGGTCAGGATGTGGCGAATGCGGTCGCTGCTTTTGTAGAGTTCGTCGTAGATATTGAGCACGGCGCCGCCGGGGTAGCCAAACACGGTGTCGACCCCCTGCTCCACCAGACATTCCATCAGGATTTGCGCTCCTGTTAATTTCATATGAGAAAACTCCTTTCCGAAGTCCGTTGTGTTGTTAAGCGGTTTCGGTTTGATGCGCGGTTCGTTCCGCGAGCCGCTGGGACTTGAGCAGTTTGTAGTCGATGGAGTCCATCAGCGCCCGGCAGCTTGCCTCCATGATGTCCACCGCGACACCAACCGTCGTCCAGTACTCCCGCCCGTCCGTGGATTCAATCAGCACGCGAACCCTTGCGGCGGTCGCGCTCTCGCTGTCGAGCACGCGTACCTTGTAGTCCGTCAACCGGATTTCTCCGATTTCTGGATAAAATACCTCCAGCGCTTTTCGAAGCGCACCGTCGATTGCGTTCACCGGGCCTGCGCCCTCCGCCGCCGTGATCTCCAGTTGGTCTCCAACGAGCACCTTGATCGTCGCGCAGGCGGGTTTGTCCTTTCGGTCGCTCTGCGGCTCGTCCACGACGCTGAGCATCTGTAGTTCAAAGAACTTCGGCCGCGTGCCCAACAGGTTTCGTACCTCCAGTTCAAAGGACGACTCCGCGCCCTCAAACTGGTACCCCTGATGTTCCATCTGCTTGACCATGTCGATGATTCGCGCCGCCTCGGGCGACTCCCGCTGAATGTCGGGGTAAAACGCGCGCACCTTTTCGAGAATTGCGCTGCGCCCGGCGACTTCGCTCATGAGGATCTTTCGGCTGTTGCCAACCTGTTCCGGCGGTACGTGCTCAAACGTGGTGGAGTTCTTCACCACGCCGTCCACGTGCATACCGCCCTTGTGGGAAAACGCGTTTTGCCCGACATAGGGCATGCCGCGGTGGATGCTGATGTTCGAAATTTCGGCCACCTCATGGACCGTACTGGTAAGTCGTTCCATCGATTTTTTTGGAATGCAATCGTAGCCGCGCTTGAGTTGCAGGTTTGCCAGCACCGTCGCGAGGTTTGCGTTGCCGCAGCGCTCGCCAAATCCCGCGAGCGTGCCCTGCACCTGCGTTGCCCCCGCTTCCACCGCGAGCACGCTGTTGGCAACCGCCATGCCGCCGTCGTCGTGCGCATGGATGCCGACCGCAACGGGGAACCGCTCGCAGACGAGTTTGGTCACCTTCTCTACCTCGTCCGGAAAGCTGCCGCCGTTTGTGTCGCAGAGGCAGAGGCAGTCCGCGCCCGCTTCGTAGGCCGCGTTCAGCGTGTCCAGCGCGTAGGCGGGGTTTGCGCGGTAGCCGTCGAAGAAATGCTCCGCGTCGTAGACGACCTCCTTGCCCTGCTGTTTGAGATAGCGGACGGTGTCCTTGATCATCGCGAGGTTTTCCGAAAGCTCCGCGCGGAGAATGTCCGTCACGTGAACGTCCCAGGATTTGCCAAAGATCGTGACGCAACTTGTTCCCGCCGCGAGCAGGGAGCGAAGGTTTGCGTCCTCCTCCACGGGGGTATGCTTCTTGCGCGTTGCGCCAAAGGCGGTCACCTTCGCGTGGCGCAGGGGCTGCTCCTGCAGGCGCTCGAAAAACTCCATATCCTTGGGATTGGAGCCGGGATTGCCCGCTTCCACATAGTCCACGCCCAGCTCGTCGAGAATTCGGGCGATCTTGAGCTTATCCTGAACGGAAAACGAAATTCCAACGCTCTGCGCGCCGTCGCGCAGCGTCGAATCGAATAAAAACACCTTTTTCATGCATTTGCCTCCGTACTCTTGCGGTTGCGTTCCTCTTCGGGGTAACAAAAAATCCCCGTCTCTTGTTTGAGACGGGGATATAACTCCTCGCGGTACCACTCAATTTGATCTTGCATTTCCAGATACGATAACCGTATACGGGTATATGCGTCGATCCACTCGTCAGGTTCGAACAAACCCTGGCAGGTAACGGTGCCTTCCGTAATACGCTTACTCTGCTTCAGCGTCTATGCTCGGGAGGGATCCGCTGCCCGCTTCACCACCGGTTTGCACCAAACACCGGCTCTCTGAAGATGAGTCTGCTGACAGCATGTCTCTTTCAACGCATTTACTGTGGTATGAAATTTTCGTTATGTTATCATGTCATTCTTGGCGTTGTCAAGCAATTTTACATCGATTTTGCAGTATTTCCGTTATAATCAACGCTAGTTGCGTAACGCGACGAAAAGGATCAGCGATTGAATGCAAACGTCAGCAGGAACATCGCCAACCCCAACAGAGCGACCAGCATGTGCTTGGTTGCGCCGTTCCTGTAGTACAGCACGGTAAAAATGGCCGTAAACGCGAGCGGAATCAGCAGCGCAAACAGCTTTGGCAGCGTGGTGCCCGCCGAGCCGTCCGCCTGCAGCTGCATAACGACCATGTCCGGCAGGAGGAACAGCCCGATGACAAACAATGCCACGGCGAGAACGCCGATGATGACAACGACGGTAACTTTGGTTTTTGGATTCATAATCAATCCCTTTCTTTGATTGTGCTATCTCTATTATACAATAGTTTCGTGTGACTTCATCCTTGCGAATTTGTTCAAAACACCCTATACTAACTTGCGGGAATGATCCCAAACACGAAAGGAAGTGAAACACAATGAACCGCTTTCTCCCGCGTGAGAAAATGAACAAGCGCCAGAAACGCGAGCTGGATCTGGCAAAGCGCGCCACCTGGGACGGAATTAACCCGGTGACACGGAAAGCAACGAACAAAACCGCATACAATCGCAAGCAATCCCCGCGCTGGTACAACGACGACAGCACGGGGATTGTTCGTTTCAGCGGGGTTCCTCTTCTGATTTCGCTTCGGGAATGCGATAAAACAGGAACGGAACAATCGAAACAAAGCAGCTCACCGCGGGAATCAGCGTAATGGCGAGAAACACGGTGTGCTTGATGCTCTGGGTGACGACAATTCCGCTTTCGTAGCCGGTGGACGCGAGCATCACGCCGAACACCAGCACCGCGAGCGAACCCATGAGCTTGCTCACAAACGTCAGGCTCGAAAACGAGAGTCCGTCGTTGCGAAGGCCGGTTTCGCGCTCCGCGCTGTCCACCGCGTCCGCCAGCATCGTGGTCTGCACCACGGAGAACACGCCGAGCGTCACGCCGGTGAGAAAGATCATGCCCATCATGTAATACAGGTTTTCGTACCCAACGAAGTACATGATTGCGTAAACCGTGCCCGCAAGCAGCGTGCTGTAGATCATCAGCGGCTTTGCGGGAATTTTCTTGAGCAGCAGCGGAGAGAGGAACGAAGAGGCAACCATGCCGAGGATGATTGCCGCGCCGATCAGCGTAAAATACCCCTCGTTGGCGTAGGCAATCAGCGCGAAGACCGCGCCGCCCGCCTGCACAATGTACCGTCCGAACCCGAGAATCGACCCCAGCAGCACAAGAAAGAGCGGCTTGTTTCGGATGAACGTTCGAAACAGTTCCTTCAGGCTGACGCCTTCCTCCGGCGGCAGGTGCCGCTCGCGCGTGTTGAAAAACGCGAGCAGGAACATACTCATGCCGACGATGCAAATCAGGATTGCCGCGCGGCTCCAGCCGATGGCCGTCGTCTTTTCGGAAAAGCTCAGCAGTTTTGCGATCCAAGGCCCGCCGAGCGTGGCAAGCCCCAGCGCAATTGCGCCGAACGCGCGCACGTAAGAGATGACTTTTGTGCGCTCCTCGTCCGCAAACGCCGCACCGATCAGCCCCCAAAACGGTACATCACAGGCGGTGTACGCCAAATCCCATAGCACGAGGCAGACCGCGAAGAACGTGAGCTTGAGTGCCTCGCTCCCGTTTGGCAGGCAGAAGAGAATTGCGGAAAAAAAAGCGACCGGCAGCGCGGAAAACAGGATATACGGCCGGAGTTTGCCCCAGCGAGATCGCGTTTTGTCGACGAATACGCCCATGATCGGGTCGTTGATTGCGTCGAACACCTTCGCCGCCGAAAGGATCACCGCGACGATGGCGAGCCCGCCGCTGCTGATCTTTGCGTATTCCGACAGATAGAGCAACAGAAACGTGCTCACGAACGTCAGCACCATGTTCTGCCCGAACCCGGCAATCACGATGGAGTTGCGCTGCAACCGCGCGGAAGGCGTTCTCTGGTTCATTGGAACATTCCCCCTTCTAGCCGAATCGAGACGATTTGGTACGGATGGAACCGGAGATTCGCGAGGTCAATTTCGCCCAGTGGACGCTCCAGCAGATCGCAAAGCGTCGCTTTCTTATAAGAAAATCGAGTGGAAAGCGCCGTTTCGGCATCCTTGCCGAGCGACTCGAAGAGCCGCAGCACGATTGCTGTTCCGTCCTCGCTACGCTTGATCGTTTCGATCACGATGGCGGGGTTCGAAACGGAGGCAACGCTCGCGGTTTCGCGATAGTGCCCAACCAACAGCGGGTGATTCAGCCGGTAGGCCTCCTCCACCGCGCGCGCATTGTCCGCGCCGAGCGGACAGATCGCATAGGTGAAGGTTTGCTCGCCGCGATCCGCCGTTTTGTTCGGATAGACCGGCGCGCGCAGCAAATTGAGGCTCATGCGCCCGTTCTTGACGCGATGGCCGTATTTGCTGTCGTTGAGCAAGGCAAAGCCCCTGCCGTTTTGATGCACGCTCGCCCATTTATGCCCGCAGACCTCGAATTGCGCGGACTCAATCGAGTTTCGCTCCGTCGTTGCGCGGGAGATCGCGCCAAACTGAATTTCGAACTCCGCCGTGTCGCCGTAGTCCGCCGGGTCGAAGTCTGCGCGGAGCATGCGCAGCCGCTCGTGCCAGTCCACCCGCGTTTTAAAGCGGACGCAATCGCTGCCCACTTCGAGCACGATGCGCTGGATGATCTTGCTTTTGCCAAAGCAATAAATCTGCTCGCGGACGATACGCGGCCCCTCGATCTTCGTTGAAACGGTTTTCGCGCGGAGCCTTCGCGCGGGCAGCTTTGTATAGTTCGGGTTGATGTCCCACGCGTTGAACGGAATCATCAGCGGGTCCTGGTAGAGCGTCAGACGGTTGAGCGATCCCGCCGCGAGCTCGCGCCCGTCCGCCGTTCGATAGGAAACGATCTCGCCAAACTCGTTGAACGCGAGGCGGACAAGTCCGTTTTCCATCGTGGATTTCGTAAACGAGAGCGTTTGCTCTGTCGAAACCGGCTCCAACGCGGCAATCGAGTACGGCGCGACGCGTGCGCGGTACCACTCGCCCTCGAACTGCACATGCTCGTCCCGCGCGAACGAGGTCAGATTCACCGCGGCGGGCTTGTCTCCCGCGGGCAGGCAACCTTCGGCATAGTCCGACATAAGCTGCTTCATGCGCGCGTAGGCGGGCGCGGTTTCGCGATAGACCCGTTCGATGCACGTGCCGGGTAAAATATCGTGGAACTGGTAGGTCAGCGTTTCCTTCCAGACCTCGTCCAGCAGCGCCGTCGGGTACTCGTCGGCGGGTGCAAACGCAGTGGCAACCGTCTCACTATTGTGCAGCAGGCGCTCCATCAGGCGGTTGTCCCGCTTGTTCGCCGCCTGTGTGGTCAGCGTGCCTTGATGCGTCTCCAGATACAGTTCTCCCGCGTGAACATGCTCGATCGGCTGTTGTCGCAACGCGTCGAAAAACCGAATCGCACTCGAGTTCCGAACGCGCGGCAGCCCGTCGAGACTCTGCTCACGTTTGAGCAGCTCAAGGTGGCTTTCGCGCGGGCCGCCGCCGCCGTCCCCCGAACCGTAGACCAGCAACGCCGTGTTGAGCTTGCGTTCGGGATACTTGCGGATGGCGCCGAGCAGGTTGTGCGCGCCCGCCGCGCTGTTGTAGTCCCCCTCCGGCGGCATATGCGCGAGCACACGCGTTCCGTCCACGCCCTGCCACTCGAAGGTGCGATAGGGAAACACGTTTACCTTGTTCCAAGCAAGCTTGATCGTCGAAAAATAGTCCATGCCGCATAGGCGCAGAATCTGCGGCAAATTGCCGTTAAAGCCGAACGCGTCCGGCAGCCAGCAGAGGCGAATCTCCTGCCCGAACTCCTCGCGTGCGAACTTCGTTCCGTAGATCGCCTGCCGAACGAGCGATTCCCCGCCGGAGAGGTTCGAGTCGCACTCCGTCCAGAACCCGCCCTGCAGCTCGATTCGTCCAGCCAGAATCGCCGCTTTGATGCGTGCATACAGTGCGGGATGCTCGTCCTTGATCCATTGCAGTTGCTGGGGCTGGCTTGTCCCGTAGATATAGTCCGGATATCGCTCCATGTTTCTCAGCGCGATGGCGTAGGTGCGCGCGGCCTTGCGTCGACTCTCGCGCATGGGCCAAAGCCAGGCGAGGTCGAGGTGCCCGTGCCCCACCGCATCAAACACGAAGTCGCTCAGCGACGGTTTGGCAAGTACGCCGGAGAGCGCGGCGTGCGCGCCCGCCGTGTCGCCGCGCGAGAACACGCGATATGCGGCAGAAAGCACACGCGACAGTTCGGCGCGCTTCTTATCGTCCTCCGTGCTCTCGCAGAGCAGCGCGAGGGTCAGATAATCGTAGTACAGCGCGAACGCCTCGTCGTCGCGCTCGGCAAGCCAGGCTCCGGCAAAGCGCCCGTGCCCAACGTCGTTGAGCAGAAACCCGTTGTAACCCCAGTCCGTATAGTAATCAATCTCCCCATCGATCCCTTGCGGCAGCTCCAGTACGACGCAGTGCCCGCCGGATCGCGGCAGTTCCAGCGGCGTCCAAACGGCGGTCAGGCCGTCCAGAATTTCACCGGAAGGCGAGTAGACGAGTCCCTCGCCTGTGTTGTGGATCAACAGCACATGATTGTGCAATCCCTTTGGTACATTCCCGCGCAGCCGGAACCAGGCGCAGCTGAGTTTTCGTCCCCAGTTGACGGTGCCGGTGACCTTCGTAAAGGTCTGCCCGCTCAACTGCGCAAATGGAATCGGCTCCGCGCTCTTGAACATTTCCACGTCCAAGCGCGACACAACGCGATAGATCCGCCCGCGAATCCGGTGTAACCGTGCGGAAAGAACGGGGTGCTTGATTTGTTCCTGAATCATAAAACCTCTGTCGTCGAACGGATTTGAAAACGAATCGAAACGATAAGAAATAATAAATAGAAACAGTCGCTTGTATGGTAGCAAACAAGTCGGTCGCTAAGCCGAATGCTATCACAGCACGAATGCGCTGTCAACGCGCACGCCGTGAAAAAAGCCGGAAGGGAAAATCCCCCTCCGGCCTTGCTTCTGTTGCGCTTCGTTTCGGCCTATTCCGCCGGTTCCGCAGCGGGCGCAGCCTCCGCCAACGCCGCTTCCTCCACCGGCTTTTTGTCCAGCGAACGGATGGACGGCAGCGACATCATGAGCACCGAAATGCCCATTACGAGCAAACCGGAGATCAAAAACCAGTTGTGCACGCCAATCACCTCCGCAAACGCGCCGGAGAGCATCAGCCCAACCGGCATGGCGACGGACATCATGCTCATCGAGAGCGAAAACACGCGCCCGAGGCATTCCGGCGCAATCCGCTCCTGAAACAGCGCGGTCTGCACCCCGTGGAACGGCGCGGCAAAGCCCATCACCACGCAGAATACGGCAAACCCGACAAAGCCGTTCTTGGGCAGCATGCCGGAGGCCGCGATGCCAAGCCCCATCAGCAGCACCGAGAAGCCAAGCGTCCGCGTACGCCGCTTGAATCCGCCCCAAACACCGAGCACCAGTCCGCCTGCGAGCATACCTGCGGAAAACGCCGTCTCGGCAATGGCCGCATGCGTTGTCGTTCCGCCAAAGTAGCCCATGCTCATGAGCGGGAACAGCGCGTTGATCGGCATGAACACGAGGATATACAGCGTCGCAATCAGCACGAGCGTAAACAAGCCCTTATCCTCGCGAATCGCGACATAGCCGTCCTTAAGTTCGCGAAAGAAGTTCGGCTGCGCCGCGTTCTCCGCCTTGGGCGGTTTCGGAATCGCGATGAACGCGATAAACACGGAGGAAATGATTGCGCCAACCACGTCCAGCCCAACGATGGCGGAGAGGTGCCAGCGCGAGTAGACCACCGCGCTGAGCGCGGGGCTCACGAGGAAGCTGATGGACTGAATGGACGAGCTGTAACCCGCGCACTTCGTGAGCTGATCCTCGGGCACGAGCAGCGGTGTTGCCGCCGACATGGCGGGCTGGTAGAACGCACCGCCAACGCTGCGCAGAAAGAGAATGCCGAGCACCACCCAGATGGGCGGCTCCATTTGCAGCGCGAGCAGCGCCAACGCGACGCCGGAGAGCGCGATGAACAGATCCGAGCCGATCATCACGAGTTTTCGATTCCAGCGGTCAACCCAAACGCCGATGAACGGCCCCAGCAGCGCCTGCGGCAGAAAGCCGAAGAACGTTGCCAGCGAGAGCACGAGCGCGGAACCGGTCTTCTCCGTCAGATAGAAAATCAGCGCCATCTGGAGAATGCCGCTCGTCACGAGCGACACCGCCTGGCCGGAGAGAATGGTGAAATATCGCCGCCGCCAATGAGCGGGAATGTTGATTTTTTGAGTGGACTCCATTTTGAAAAATCCTTTCGTCTGTTTTGAAAGTCTTGCCTGCATCATAGCATGCATCGCGGAGATTTCCGCGTAACCAAATCACGCGCGGGTAGAACAAAGGCAGGCGTTTACTGCCTGCCCTCTTGCAAAAACCGAACACAACACTCGCGTGCCGCCCTACTAGCGCGGTACGCTCTACATCGCATGTTCCATTCGCAATTCCGGCAAGCGCAAACAAAGCCGCTTTGGCCTAAGTCCGCGCAAGTTGCCTATCGAATGCGAATGTAGTAATGCATACGTTCTTCTCCTGTATCTTTTCATCTATTCTATCATTCAGGCGCACGCCGCGCAACTCAAATTTCAACCATCTGGTGAAGCCATCCATCTATGACAGAACGCGCCAAAAAGCGTTAGGATTGCCGATCCTTCGCCATAATGTCCTGAATCACTTCCCCTGCAAGGATGAACCCTGCGACGGGCGGAACGAACGAAACGCTGCCCGGCACCTGCCGACGAACGGTGCACTTGCGCTGAGTGCCCGGCGGGCAGACGCAGTTGGTCTTGCAGCTGATCGACAGATCCTCCGCGGGTTTGATTGCCTCCTCGCGCGAGTAAACGACCTTGAGTGCCGGAATGCCCCGCGCTTTGAGTTCCTTGCGCATGACCCGCGCGAGCGGGCAGACGGAGGTTTTGTAGATGTCCGCAACCTCCAGCCGCGTCGGGTCGAGCTTGTTGCCCGCGCCCATGCAGCTGATCACCGGCGTTCCCGCTGCGTAGGCGCGTTCAATCAGAATCAGCTTGCTCGAAACGGTGTCGATAGCGTCGATGATATAGTCGTACACGCTCAGGTCGAATTGCTCCGCGTTCTCCGCGCCATAAAAACACTCAAACGCGATCACCCGGCAACGCGGGTTGATGTCCAGAATGCGCGCTTTCATGACCTCGACCTTCTTCTGGCCGATGGTCGAATGCAGCGCGATGAGCTGGCGGTTGATGTTGGTCAGGCAAACCTTGTCGTCGTCAAACAGGTCGATCGCGCCGATGCCCGCGCGGGCAATCGCCTCCGCCGCAAAGCTGCCGACCCCACCGACCCCAAAGATTGCCACGCGCGCATTCGCCAGCGCATCCATCGCCAGTTTTCCCAGCAGGATCTCCATTCGGGAGAATTCGTTGAGCATACGTCGTTCCTTTCGCCGAATGCGCGTGCCGCATTCCTAGGCATCATAACGCCAAACCGAAGCTTCGTCAACCGCGCGCCGATTCACTATTGACAACCGTCCTTGCACCACCTATCATAAAACATAGCATTTTTATAGGAAATGAGGCGATTCCCGCATGCGCATCTCCGCGAAAGGGCGCTACGCGCTCGCCGCCGTCGTCAGCATGGCGCAGCAGCACCCGCAGAACGACGGCTCCATCACCCTTATCAGCATATCGGAACGGCTCGGCATCTCGAAAATCTACCTCGAGCAGGTGTTTGCGCTGCTCAAGCGCGGCGAGCTCGTGACCTCGGTCAAGGGCGCGCAGGGCGGCTATCAACTCGCGCGGCCGCCGCGGCTGATCTCCGCGCTGGAAGTGCTCTACGCCGTGGAAACCACGCTGTTTGACAAAACGGAGGACACGGTTGCGGAACGTTCGCCGGAGATTGAAACCGCGCTGCGGGCGGACGTGTTCGACGCGCTGGACCTGGCCGTTGCGGAAGCGCTCAAACAGGTGACCATCGAACAGCTCGTGCTCTCCGCCGAACGGCGCAAGAGCGCCAACGCGGGCATGTTCTACATTTAACCTACATTATCGCACGAAACAAACAGGACGCTCGTCGTATGACGGGCGTCCTCTTGCGTTCTTTTGATTCTATTGTGCCAAATCCGCAAACAGCGCGGTGGAAAGATACCGTTCTCCGGTGTCCGGCAGCACGACGACAATCGTCTTGTTCGCGTTCTCCGGGCGCTTCGCCAGCTCCGTTGCCGCCCAAAGCGCCGCGCCGCTGGAGATGCCAACGAGCAGACCCTCCGCCTTGGCAATTTCGCGGCTGACGGCAAACGCGTCCTCGTTTTTGACCGTGATGATCTCGTCGTAGACCGAGGTGTTCAAGATTGCCGGAACGAATCCCGCGCCAATGCCCTGAATCTTATGCGGACCGGGACGCCCTTCGGACAGCACCGGCGAGTCGGCTGGTTCCACCACGACGATCTTCACGTTCGGATTTTTGCTCTTGAGATACTCGCCAACGCCGGTCACCGTTCCGCCAGTGCCCGCACCCGCAACGAAGATGTCCACTTTGCCGTCGGTGTCCGCCCAGATTTCCGGGCCGGTGGTCGCGCGGTGAATCGCGGGGTTCGCGGGGTTTGTGAACTGTCCGGGGATGAACGAGTTCGGCGTTTCGGCGGCGAGTTCCTCCGCCTTGGCGATTGCCCCCTTCATGCCCTTTGCTCCCTCGGTGAGCACGATCTCCGCGCCATACGCGCGCATCAGCACGCGGCGTTCCACGCTCATGGTCTCCGGCATGGTCAGAATGATCCGGTAGCCGCGCGCCGCCGCAACGGACGCAAGACCAATGCCCGTGTTCCCGCTGGTCGGCTCAATGATCACGCTGCCGGGTTTCAGCGCGCCGCGCTGTTCCGCGTCGTCGATCATTGCCAACGCAATGCGGTCCTTGACGCTGCCCGCGGGGTTGAAGTATTCCAGTTTTGCGACGACCTTTGCCTGGAGGTCATTCTTCTTTTCGTAATTGGAGAGCTCCAGCAGCGGGGTCTTTCCAATTAGTTCCGTCAAGCTCTTCGAAATCTTTGCCATATGCGTCTCCTCTATTTCATATTTTGTTTATATGTTTTTATGGTTTTAGTGTACTCGACCTCCGAATCGATGTCAAGAGGTTTCATAAAATAAAACAGCCGGATTTCTCCAGCTGTTGTTTTGCTCGTTACTCCTGCGAAAATGGCTCTATCCAAACCTTCATCCGCCCGCCGCAGACCATTCCCTCTTCCTCGGCAACGTCGTTGCTCATGTCGAGATCGATCCACCTTGCCTTGCCCGTTTTCAGCACGTCCAGCGCATGGCGCATGATTTCGTGCTCCCCGCAGCCGCCGCCAACCGTGCCGACGATGCCGCCGAGCTGGTTGACCGCCATGATCGCACCCGTGGGTACGGGGGTGCTGCCGTTCTTTTCCACCACGACCGCCAGCACGCAGGGTTTCTTGTTCGAGAGTAGGTATTGCAGCAGTTCCGCCTCATGGGACGCGAGCGCAAGGCGCTCCGCCTCCCGCTCCGCGCTTTTGCTGCTGCGCTGCAAAATCAGCTCCGCGAGGATGGAGATTGCGATTTCCTTTGGCGTTTCCGCGCCGATGGGCAGGCCGATTGGGGTATGCACGCGGTCAATTATGTCCCGCGAATATTCCTCTTCTTCCAGCAGGCCGAAGAGCTCAATTGTCCGCCGACGCGAGCCAATCAGCCCCAGATAGCGCGGCATGGTGCCGGAAAACAGCGCGCGAAGGCACGTTGCGTCGTAGCGGTGCCCGCGCGTAATTACGCAGACATAGTCGTACCGCGTGATGTGTAACTCCGAAATCGCCTTGACGAACCCGTCGCAAACAACGTGCTCCGCGTCCGGAAACCGCGCTGCGTTGGCAAAGCTCGGCCGGTCGTCCACCACCGTAACCGCAAAGTCGAGGTCGGCGGCATAGCGGCAGAGCGGCTGGGACACATGCCCGCCGCCGAGCAGAATCAGCCGCGCGGGCGGCAAAAAGACGCGCGTATAGGTTCTCTCCGCGCCTTTGTCGTCCACGGTGCTGAGCACCAGTTCGGCAGGCGCGCCGCCTTCCATCGCGAGATTGACAAAGCGCATATGGTTCCTCCTCCCGTCTTCGGGATGACCAACGAAAGCTTACGAGTTCTGCACCTGTTTGATCGAGAGCGAAATCCGCTTTTTCGGAATGTCCACGCCGAGCACGACGACCTTGACCACGTCCCCGATGGACAGCACTTCGGAAGGATGCTTGATGAAGCGGTTGACGATTTCGGAGATATGCACGAGCCCGTCCTGATGCACGCCAATGTCGACGAACACGCCGAAGTCGATCACGTTTCGCACCGTTCCGGTCAGAATCATGCCGGGGACGATGTCCTTGATGTCCAGCACGTCCGTGCGCAACACAGGCTTTGGCAGCTCGTCTCGTGGGTCGCGCCCGGGCTTGACGAGTTCCTTGACCACGTCCTTGAGCGTCGGCAGGCCCACGCCGCACTCCGTTGCGAGCTTGCTCTCGCCGAGCTTTTTTACGCGCTCCGGCAGGTCGGCAATGTTCCCGGCGGAAACGTCCTTGAGCTGATAGCCGGTGAGGGTCAGCAGCTTTTCCGCCGCCGAATAGCTCTCCGGGTGCACGCCCGTATTGTCAAACACGAGCTTGCTCTCCGGCACGCGCAGAAAGCCCGCGCATTGCTCAAACGCCTTCGGCCCCATCTTTGGCACCTTCATGAGCTGCTTGCGGCTAGAAAACGCGCCGTTTTCCTCGCGATAGACGACGATGTTCTTCGCGAGCGTTTCGTTCAGGCCCGCGACCTGCTTGAGCAGCGAGGGTGACGCGGTGTTGACGTCCACGCCGACGGCGTTCACGCAGTCCTCAACCACGCCTTCCAGCGTTTCGCTGAGCCGCTTTTGCGGCATATCGTGCTGGTATTGCCCGACGCCGATGGCCTTCGGGTCAATCTTGACCAGCTCCGCGAGCGGGTCCTGCAAGCGCCGGGCGATGGACACCGCCGAGCGCAGGTTTACGTCGTACTGCGGAAACTCCTCCGCCGCGAGTTTGCTCGCGGAGTAGACGGAGGCGCCCGCCTCGTTGACGATCATATAACTCACGCCGTGGTTTCGCGCAATGAGCTCCACGGTCATCTGCTCCGTCTCACGGGAGGCGGTGCCGTTGCCGATAGCAATGTGCTCGACCGCGTGCTTTTTGACCAGCGTTTCGAGCTTTTCAATCGCTTCTTCCTTCTGGCGTTCGCCAAACGTCGGGTAGACGACCGTCGTGTCGAGCACCTTGCCGGTGTCGCTGACGACGGCGACCTTGCAACCGTTGCGATAGCCAGGGTCAAGACCCATGGTCACGTGCCCCTTGACGGGCGGCTGCATGAGTAGCGGCTTGAGGTTCAGCGCAAAATTGTGAATTGCACCCTCGTTGGCAAGGTCGGTCAGGGCGTTTCGCGTCTCGCGCTCCATGGAGGGGTAGATCAGGCGGTCGTATGCGTCCTCCGCGGCGGCTTCCACAAACTTGCTCGCGGAAGAACCGGGTTTGACCACGCTGTGCTTGACCGTCCCCACCGCGAGTTCGCGGTCGAGATCGAGGTTCACCTTGAGGAATCCCTCCTTCTCCCCGCGGTTGATCGCGAGAATCTGGTGGCTCTGGAGCTTGCTCAGCGGCTGGTCAAACTGATAGTAGAGCCGGTAGACAGAGTCCTCCTCCTTGGCGGCAACGGAGCCGACCTTGGCGCTTCTCGAAATCACGTCCCGCAGTTTCTGGCGAATGGTCGCGTTGTCGGACACGCTCTCGGCAATGATGTCCGACGCGCCGGCGAGCGCCTCCTCCACGGTATTAACGCCCTTTTCGGGGTCGAGAAACGCGCTTGCGA
The DNA here is from genome assembly GCA_036804025.1 of Clostridia bacterium. Classification (GTDB taxonomy): domain Bacteria; phylum Bacillota; class Clostridia; order Christensenellales; family CAG-138; genus UBA7703. Next base: position 20,608 of record DAIRTE010000018.1, read on the forward strand.
GCGTCTCCAACGCGGGCAGTTCCTTGCCCTGCGCAAAAATTTGATCCGCGAGCGGCTCCAGCCCCTTCTCCTTGGCAATGGTCGCGCGCGTGCGGCGCTTTTGCTTATAGGGACGGTAGAGGTCTTCCAGCACGGCGAGGGTCTTTGCCTCGTCAATCTGCCTGGCGAGCTCGTCCGTGAGCTTATCCTGCGCGGCAATCGCCTTTTTAATCTCTTCGCGGCGCTCCGCGAGGCTGCGCAGATAGGTGAGCCGATCCGCGAGGTCGCGCAGCGTGGTATCGTCCATCGTTCCGTGCGCTTCCTTGCGGTAGCGCGCGATAAACGGAATTGTGTAGCCTTCGTCAATCAGGTCAACCACGTTTTTCACGTGGGTTTCGCTTTTGTTGAACTCCCGTGATAGTTGTTGAATCTGGGTTTCCATGTGTTCTCCTTCGTGTGTTGTTCTTCAAGCGGCGTAACGCTATTTTACCACAAATCGAACGCAAGAAGAACAGCGCTTGCGTCGCGCGCGGCAAATCCGAACAAAACCGCTGTTTCAGCCTCGCGAAGTATGTTAATATAGTAACAATCGCCTCGCAAAGCGACGGCGACGAAAGGGGCTCCCGGTTTTCATGGAAGAATCGTCTAAAGTCAGCAATCAAAACGAAGAGCTGATGTCTCAAAAAGCAACATCCAATACAACGAAAAAAGCGATCCATCGACGCTGGTGGTTTGTTCTGCTTGAGGTGCTTCTTGCGCTGTTTCTCTGCCTCGCCATCGTGTTGACCACGTCCACCGGGCTGCAAGCGCGCGCGATTCGCCAGATCTGTGCGGTTCCCAAACGTCCGGCCACGGGTGATCCCGCGAACGTATTGACGCTGAAAACCGATGCATCGTATGAAAGCGCTTTCCCAAACGGCACACTCGATCTCTATACCGCGCGCTCCAGCGAGCCGCTTCCGCTCGTCGTTTACGCGCACGGCGGCTACTACGTGGGCGGCGACAAGTCCAGCCTCACGGACTACTGCCGGACGCTTGCCTCCTATGGCTATATTGTCGCGAACCTGAACTACGAACTCGCGCCGGAAGGCCAGTACCCAACGCAACTGTTGCAGGTCAACGAGGCGATTGCGTATTTAATCAAGTACGCGGACGCCTTTGGCATCGACCCCTCCCGCATATTCATCGGCGGGGACAGCGCGGGCGGGCACCTAGCCTCGCAGATGGGGCTCTACTATACGGACGCGGACTTTAGCCGGAAAACCGGCGGAACTCCCGCCATCTCGGCCGAACAGCTCCGCGGGGTGCTTCTGCTCTGCGGCTACTACAATACCGAAACGGTGCGCGCCACGCGTTTTCCCATGATTGCGGATTCCATCTGGATTCTCACCGGCGAAAAGCAGTTTGAGGGCACCGAAGTCTCCGCGCGGATGAACACCGTCGCGCAGGTGTCTCCCGCCTATCCGCCCGCGTTCCTCGCCTGCGGGGATCAGGACCCCTTCCTGTCGCAGGCGCAGGAGCTGATTGTCGCGCTCGCGAAGAACGGCGTGGAATCCTCCGCCTACCTGCCGGAGTCCAAGGAGGAGTCGCTGGGACACGAGTTTCAAATCCAGCTGGACACCGCCGCGGGCAAGGAAGCGTTGCGCCGCGTGGTGCAGTTTCTCGCGGATCACTCGACGGTTCACTGATTTTTTCTGCATCACAACAGCGAACAAGGCCGCGCGGATTGCGCGGCCTTGTATTGTTTGATCCTGCGTTCTACAAAAGAATGGCATCGTTTTGCAGTGACTCTAAAAAGTCCAAAAGCTGCTTCAACGGCAGCGGAACGCTTAAAAGAAACCCCTGCGCAATGTCGCATTTGATCCGCTGCACGCGCTTTAAATCCTCCGGCGTTTCAACGCCCTCGGCAACCACCTTTGCGCCCAGAATGTGGCCGAGGCGAACCAGCACACGATTCATCACCTGCGCACTTTCGTCCTGAATGAACGAACGGTCGATTTTAATCGTCGACACGCGCAAGTCCTTGAGCAGGCTCATGGTCGAATAACCCGTGCCGAAGTCGTCCAGCGCAATGCGAACGCCCTTGGCACTCAGGTCGTTGAGCTGGTTAAGCGCATCGGTCTCCTGGTTGAGCAGCGTCGACTCCGTAATCTCCAGCTCCAGCCGTTCCGGCGCGAGGTTGATTCTTTTGAGATAATCCATGACGAGATCGCAAAAACCGTCCTGCGTCAGCTGCACGCCGGAGACGTTGACCGCAATCGGCAGTTGAATGTGCCGTTCCCGCTCGATCTGCACAATCGCGTTGCAGGCGGTATGGTACACCCATCGGCCAATCGGCAGAATGAGCTGGCTGCTCTCCGCAATCGGAATAAACTCCATCGGCGATACCTCGCCGAGCTCCGGACTATGCCAGCGAAGCAGCGCTTCCATGCCTACGATTCTGCCGGTTGTGATTTCAAATTGCGGTTGATAGTAGAGCTCCAGTTCCCCGTTTGGCAGTGCCTTTGGCAGCGCGTTTCGAATCTGCATGCGCCTAAGCACCGTGTTTCCAATCTGCTCGTTGAAAAAGACGATCATTTCACCGCTCTTCTTCGCCTGATAGAGCGCGAGGTTCGCCTTCATGATCACATCGTCGCGATCCGCGCCATCCTTGGGATATTCCGCCACGCCGCATCTGGAGGAGATATAGAATACTACTCCCGCTTCCTCCACCGGCTCGTGAATCGCATCCAGATATTTTGTAAGAATCTTCTTGGTCTGTTCCTTTGTTTCCGAAGGGGGCAGCAGCAGGACCAGTTCCGTGCCCGTCATGCTATAGAGTATGCATCCGCCGTTGCAAATCCCGCCCAGTCGCTGGGCGATTGCGTGCATAACCCGGTCGCTCATGGTGCTGCCATACGAGGACAGCACCTCGACGAGATTATCCGGCACGAATATCGCGAGCAAAAACAACGCAGGGCTCCCGTTTGCACGCGCGGCAAACGCGTCATAAAGACAGGCGCGATTCGGCAGCCCCGTAATCGGCTCCACGTGTGCAAGGCGATCCAGCTCCGTCTGTTGCGCCAGCAGTTCTTTCGACGCCTGCTCCAGTTTCTCCCGTTCAAGCACGCTGAGCGTCACGTCGTTGAGCGTTAAAATCACATAATCCTGTTTGGGGCAAAAGGCGATTCCGTCGTACCACTTGTTCAGCGCACCGGAGTAATGCGTAATCCGTTCGGATTCCCCCGTTTTCGCAACCCTGCCCAGGCACTCAATCCAATACGGCTCGGTTTCGGGATATAGGCCGCGCATGTTTTTACCGATTGATTCCCCGCGCCGAAATCCCGTTTCCTGTTCAAAAGCTTTATTCACCGCAAGAATGGTATAATCCACCGGCCGCCCTTCGGCGTCGTAGATCATGCGGTAATACGACAGAGGACTGACGATGTTGTCAAACAACAATCGCAGTTCACGTTCCGATAGATCCGAATTTTCCGGGTTCGGCAACGCTGCCCTTGCCTTGCTTCTCTTCATGCAAACTCCCTGTGTGCAGACCAGCCCTCCGCTCCGGTCGTCCTTTCGGCCGGGCGCCGTGCGCTATGGCATCGATTGCCGACGCACTTGATCCGCCTGGATTCATTCTCGAGAAATTCGATTGACGGTATGCTCGCATTTGTCCGGTCGGGTTCAGCCGTTCACGCGGTTTCGCCCCGCTCGCTTGGCGGAATACAGTGCGCTGTCCGCCGCGGTGAGCAGCGCCTCGCGGGTCAGTCCGTCATCGGGAAACGCGGCAACGCCAAAGGACATCGTAATCTGCTCAATCCCCATTTCCTTTGGGTCAAATTTGAGCTTTTCGACCTCGGTGCGCAGCGCGTTTGCGCGCCGGATTCCTTCCTCCGGCGAACAGTCCGGCAGAATCAGGCAAAACTCGTCTCCGCCATAACGGCAAGCGACGTCCGACGCGCGAATGCTCTTTGCCAAGAACGCCGCAACCCGTACCAGCGCGATGTCGCCCAGTACGTGCCCAACGTTGTCGTTGATCGCCTTAAACCCGTCGATGTCCGTCATGATGACCGAAAGCGGCAGCTGCTTGCGCAACGCGCGCTGTATCTCGCGCTCAAACGTTTCTTCCATATACCGGCGGTTAAACAAGCCCGTCAGCGGATCGCGAACGGAGAGCTCGCGCAGTTTTTCCTCATCCAGCAGTAGTTGATTGCGTTGCGCTTCGATCTGCTGCAACTGCCGGTTGTTGGCGAACCCGTACAGCACGCCGATTATAGCGGTAAATACAACAAAGGCGACCAAACTCGGCCAGTTGATCGCCTGCAAAGCCGGACTCGACAGAATCAAGACAATTAAGCCGGTGAATTGAATCGTCGCGAGAATCAGCGTCGCCCGCTGGGTTAATAGAATGGAACAGAGCTGAATAGACATGGCGACATAGATCAGCGGCACAAAATCGCCGTTGATCACCGTTGGGTCAATCAGGATGGAAAGCCACGGACCAAAGACCATGCAGATAGAGGTGAGCCAAGTCGAACTCCGAAATTTTCCCAGAAGATTCAACACCAGCGCGACGGCATCAATCACGAACAGTCCGCCAAGCAGCAAGAGATAGAACGCCAATCGCTCGCCCCGATCCACGAAGACGCACAAAATCATTGTGAATAGAAGCAGCACCACGTAGATCAGCTGAAAAACCAGCAGATTGATGGCTCTTCGCGCCTTCGAAGGCGCATGCCTGCTTTTGAACGACGCAAGAAACGACCGGATGCCGTTTAAACTCATGGGCAGTACCATCTTTCAAATTCGGTAAGAAACAGTCAACTTGTAAAGACGAATTGGAGATGAAGCAATTGAAGAAAGCGCATATTTACAGGCATTTCTCTGTATATTGTAATCGTTCAGGCAACAAATCGTCAATAAAATTACATGCTTAAATTGATTAATTCACCTACGATGTGTCATCAAGGGCACAGTATGTTACAATTTTTTGTCATACTTGTAAAAACTTGTCACATTCTGTCGTGGGCCTTATAATGAATCTAGGTCCGTAATACGACAGTAACCCGTTGTTCTGTCGCATTGTGCCCCAAATTTGGTTTCTCGCGCACCGGAACAAGCCCTTGCCCATTTGCCGTCGGATCGAGAATTCCATTTGCCGCGATTGGCCCCCTTCCGACGAACCGTTTCCCAGCCGGTATTCCTAAGCGCCAGAATCAAAAATGATCGGGAGGTCGCACTATGCAATCGGATGGCCGGTATATTTACTCAGCCGAATCCAGGCAGGCGCTGGAAAGCTTGCCCATTGCGCTTGCCGTCTATCAGCTCCTGCAAGGCCGCGTCGTAACGCTGCTGGTTTCCGAAGGGATGTGCCGCCTGTTCGGCGTTGAGCGGGATGCTCTGGTCAACCGGATGGATCAGGACATGTTTCGAAATGTCCATCCCGACGATCGGGAGATGCTTGTTTCGCTCGGCTACAACTTCGCAACCAAGGAAAGCCCTTACGACGTCATTTATCGAACGCGCCTGTCCGGGCAAGAGGATTACCGAACCCTGCACGTTGTCGGTAAATATCAAACAATGGAAAACGGGGTTCATCTGGCCAGTCTGATCTATTGCGATATCACGGAAACCGCCAATCGTTCCTTCCGCGCGAAGGAACTCGTCAGCCTGCCAAAGGCACGCTACATGGACGAGTGCATGGGCGCGATGGCGATTGTCGCGCGCGAAGGCGAACGCCTGCTGTATTCGAACAAAGCCATGAATCGCTTGCTGCCGCCGGAACGCGCGCTTGACAGCGGCGTTACGTTTTGCCAATACTTCTTTGGCGAGAGTTCGACAGGGTTTGACCACTTGTTTCAAGCGGCGGAAGAGGGCATTTACGTTGTGGAAAACCCGAATTCGCATCGCAAATACGACGTCAATCTGCTCGCCTGCACCTTTGCGGATGAACCGGCCTACGCGGCGTATTTCTTCGAGCACGTCGAGAAGGACGCGCAACCAAGCGATAGTATCTCGCGGTATCATTCTCGCGCCAATTTCGATTTTGCCATCTTCACGGGAGAAAGCAACCGCCTGCCCTACTACAGCAGCGGGTATCGCGGGTTCCGTGTTTGGAATTTATCACGAAACGAATTGGTTCTTCTGGAGGCCAGCAACCTCCTGTTTGCCGACCTTGGCGACTCCCCTGCGTTTGACCTCTGTTTGCAGCGGGTCGTCGAGTTGGTCTGTGACAAAGCTCAGCAGAAACTGCTGTTTGATTGCTCGCGCGAACGGCTGTTGCAGTTGTTTCAAAGCGGTACCTACCCGCGGCAGCTTCAGCTGACGCTTCAGACGGATCACGGCGTCGTGCACGCAGCCGTTGCCCTGACCATGATGCGTGCGCCGAACAGCGAAGACGTCTACCTGAAAATCGAAGAGAAGAACGTGTCCGACGAGGTGATTCTAAATCTGCTGGTGCAGAAGACCGTCGAGCAGGACTATGACTTTGTCGCCTACTCCGACCTGAGCGCGGACCTTTGCCGAATCATCTCCGGCCACAGCTCCGCGTCCGGACAAAAGTCCTACATCATCAAAACGTCCGAGCAAATCTCCAAGCCGTCGGACATTCGCAGTTTTCCGCGTCTGTTTCCAGATTCGGTTCAAACGCTGGATCAGATGCACGAGTATTTGCTCTCTGTTTGCGGAGAAAAGGGCAGCTATAGCACGCTTCAGGAGTTGCCCGGCGGAATTGTGAAAAGCATCTATTTCGAACTGGTCAACGGGCAGACCCGTTCCTTTTTCATCCGCTGCAAGGATGTTACGGCGCTATTACGCAAGGAGCGCGAGCAAAAAAGCGAGCTTGAGCTGGCCGTTCAAGAGGAGCACGACAAGGTGGAGCACGTGCTGATTCAAACCGTGCTCTCCATCAGCAATGCGCTGGACGCGCGCGACCCGCTGACCCGCCGACACTCCCAGCGTGTTGCACAATACTCCGCCGAAATGGCGCGGCGGCTTGGCTGGCCGGAGGCGCACGTTCAGAATCTCTACAACATCGCGTTGGTGCACGACATCGGGAAGATCGGCATCCCGGACGCGGTGCTGCAAAAAAACGGAAAGCTCACGAGAGAGGAGTACCTGGAGATTCAGAATCACACCGCCATCGGCGCGTTCATTCTAAAGGACTTTACCGCGTTCGACAAGGTTGCCGAGGGGGCGCTGTTTCACCACGAGCGTTACGACGGAACGGGCTACCTGCGCGGACTTGCGGGCGAAGAGATTCCGATTGAGGCGCGCATCATTGGACTTGCGGACGCGGTGGACGCAATGAACAGTTCGCGCCCCTACCGTGCGCGGCAGAGTGAGGAATACATCCGCAATGAGCTCATCAAAAACCGCGGACGCCAGTTTGATCCCGCTCTCGTGGATATCATGCTCGAGATGATCGACGGCGGCGTGCTGGATACATAACGAGATCACACAAGAACAGCCGGACGAAGAACACTCGCCCGGCTGTTTTTTTATACATATTTCAATGCTTATTCGACGAAGATCGTTCCGGAAAGCAAATCCTCGTCCTTCGAGCTTCCGCCGACAAAAATCACGAACTCCCCCGGTTCCACCACGCGCCGCTCGTTTGGCAGCACGAGCGAAAAGTCCTCGCGCGTGAGCGAGAACACCAGCTCCCGCGTTTCCCCCGCCGCAAGCCATACCTTTTCGAACGCGACGAGGCGCTTGACCGGGGTGAGCACGCTACTGACCCGATCGCGCAGATAGACCTGCACCGTTTCGGCTCCCGCTTGGCCGCCCGTGTTTTGCAACGAAACGCTGACCGCGCGCGTATCCGCGTCGAGCCGCAAATTGGAATAGGCAAAGCTCGTATACGAAAGCCCCTCGCCAAACGCAAACAGCGGCGTTTGCGGCAGGTCGACGTATTTATCCCCGTGCCAGCCTGGCAGTTGGTTGTAGTAGACGGGGATTTGTCCGCTGTGTCGGGGAAACGAAATCGGTAGTTTTCCGCTGGGGTTGATTCGCCCAAAGAGCGCCTCGGCCACCGCCTGCCCGCCGAGCATGCCGCCGTTGAACGCGGCGAGAAACGCGCTCGATCCCTCGACCACGTGAGACACGCAAAGCGGTTTGGAAGCGACAAGAATGGTCACGATCGGAATGCTCAGCGTTTTCAGCCGTTCAAACAGCGCCTCCTGTCGACCGGAAAGCGCAAGATCCGCGCGGTCCTTTGTTTCGCCCGCCTGCTCCGGTACGTCGCCAACCACCAGCACGATTGCGTCGCAACCCCGCGCCACTTCCAGCGCGCCGTCAAGATCGTCCGCCGTGCTGTCCAACACGCCGCAGCCGCGAGAATACGAAACCGCAACGCCCTGCTCCCCCGCAACCGCGCGGATTCCCTCGAGCACGGTGGTG
>DAIRTE010000018.1:29068-33397 GCA_036804025.1 Clostridia bacterium
ACGCCCGCCTCCACCGCGCGCTTAAACGGCGGCAGAAAGACCTCGCGCAGCTTTCGATAGGTCATTTCGGTGTCGCAGGCGTCCCGCCCGCCAACCGCCTCGCCATAGCCGATGTAGTGCTTTGCGCAGGCGGTAATGCTCTCCTCGCCGTCCAGCCGATCCCCCTGATACCCGCGGATGATCGCCGCGCCCAGCTCGCCCGTGAGATACGGGTCCTCGCCGAACGTCTCGTTCACGCGTCCCCAGCGCGTGTCCCGCGCGAGGCAGAGCACGGGTGAAAACGTCCAATGCAGGCCGTCCGTTGCGACCTCGCGCGCGGTGACGCGCCCCATCTGCTCGACGAGTTCGGGGTTCCAGCTGCAGGCGGCGGCCAACTGCGAGGGAAACACCGTCGCGTGGTCGTTGAGCGCGTGGCCGTGAATCGCGTCAATACCAAACAGCACGGGAATGCCTAGCCGCGTGCCAAGCGCGATTTGCTGCAGCTCCCGCGCGTCGTCACCCAGTACGTGCAGAAACGAGCCTGCGCCGAGCCGCGCCCAGCGCAGCGCTTCCTCGCGCGGTACATAGGAAAAGGGAATCTGCATCATCTGCGCGGCCTTTTCCTCCAGCGTCATTTGCGAAAGCAGGGATTCCACGCGCGTTTCGAGTTCGGTGTTTTGCGAACGATTCATAAGCACTCCTTATTCAACAGAACAATTGCTGTTTTGATTGATGTACAATAGTTGAGTTTCTAGCATACATTCTATATCATAATAATGCTTCTTTAAATACGAAAGAATCTTTTCATACGCTTCTATTCTTCTGTTTCTCAGTTTCTCTTGGAGGGTCAACCAATGAACAGCAAAACGAAACCGACGCTTGACGAAGCAACCATCAAACGGTTGTTTGCCGAAGCGGGCATTCCAAACGTGGAATCCATCGCCCCGCTCGGCAGCGGCGAGTTCAGCGCCGTCTATTCCGTCGACGCAAACGATCGCGGTTACGTGCTCAAGGTCTCCCCGCGCGGAGACGAACACTGCATGGCCTATGAGCAACACATGCTCGCGTCGGAGATATATTGGTATGCCCGCATCCGCGAGCAAACGGACATTCGCGTGCCGGACATCTATGTGTTTGACGATTCGCTCGCCCGCCTGCCCAGCGCTTATTGCATTCTGGAGCGGCTGGAAGGCGCCCCGCTGCCAAGCGCCGCGCTCTCCGAGGCGGAGCGTGCGGAGATTCCGGCGCGGCTTGCCGAAATGCTCGCGAAGATTCACGCAATCCCCGGCGAGCGGTTCGGTTACGAGCAGTGCGCGCCCGCTTCCAGCTGGGCGGAGGCGCTCAGCGGCTTCGTTTCCCTTGCGCTGGCGGACTGCGTGCGAAAGCACCGGCGTTCCCGCCGGGGTGAGCGGCTGCTGCGCCAGATTGGGCGGCACCGCGCGGTGCTCGAACCGATTTTTCCGCGCATGGTAAACTTTGACCTCTGGCCCTCCAACGTGATCGCGAGCCACGCGAACGGCGAACTCCAGCTCGCTTGGATCGATCCGGAGCGGAGCTTCTGGGGCGATCCGGCGGTCGACTTCGTGTGCCTCGCGTTTTCGCGCCCGCTCGCGAGCGCCGGGAAGGCAATCGCCGCCCACAACGCGGTCTCCGCGGAGCCAATCGAGACTTCGCGCGACACGCGCATTCGCTACGCGCTGGGGCAGGGGTATCTCGCGCTCATCATGGAAACGGAGAGGTTTTTTCGCTATACGCCGTTTCAATATGGCTGGTGGCGAAACGTGCTCGCCGCGAGCTTGCTCTATCGCGCCGCGTTTCGCGAGCTGGAAACAATATGAAACCAAAACTGAAAAAGATCGATAAGTCCATGCAGATCGATCTTCTGCGCCGCTCTTACTTTCTTGCAGGCGAATTCCGTTTAGCGGTAGAATCGCGCCATAATTCGAGCCTTTCGCGCGGCATTCATCAGCGGAATGAGCACCGCGGCAACAATGCCCGCGGAGAATCCGGTGTTGTACAAATTCATTCCGCTGTGCAACACGCCACTGTTGAGAGCGACCGAGGAGTTCAGAAACCCTGCGATGATCCCCCAGCTCCACCCGTAATACCCGGCAATCGGCGCGAGACTTGTTCCAAACAGCGCCGCAAGCAAAGCGGCCGGGTCATTGATATTCCAGATTTTCGTGACGCTGCCGAGGAACGCACCCAATAGAAGCGGGATCACATTGCGTGCATGTTTTCCACTCGCCCCAAAGCCGGCAATGGTTAATATACCGCCGAGCGTGGGACCGTTGAGCGGACCGCCGGCGAAAAGAACATAACACGTTGCGACAATTCCATTGAGTCCAATGTTGATTAAGCAGGCGCCCAATCCATACTGCGTAAAAAAATCGTTGTTCCCATAGCCGGATTTTTGGAAAATGCCCTTTAGCTCCGCCTTTGGCGACCGGCTGATGAGAAACCCAAACAGAATGGAAATGGAGAAAAGAACGCTTAAGAACATTGCCAGCGGTGCGTTGTTTCCGGTGCTCCAATGCAACTGCGGCGCCGCGATATACCCATAGGACTTGAAGAGCGAAGCATAGACCGCGCCGAGCAGGCCCGCCGTAAACCCTACGTTGTAGAGACTGAATCCGCCATGAATCTGGCGCATATGAACGGCGAGCAACGGAATCAGAAACCCGATGCTCAGTCCCAGAGTGAGCCCGAAAAGCGCGCCCATCCAGCCGGATCCGCCCATCTTGAACAGACCTTCGCTGACCACCGGAGAAAGACACGTGGCAAACAGCGCGGTATGCAAATGTTCGGCAAACGGTTCGCGGGAGATGCGGGTATAGAGCCAGGTGCCCATCAAAATCGGAAGAACGTTACAGATGTTCTTGCCAAACAGGCCAAAACTTCCCATCAGAAATACCGCCGCAACCGTAATCCCCCGAAACGCAACACCCTGCCTTCGAAGCAGGGCGGTTGCCCCGAGCATCAGCAGCCCCGCGTTCACAAACGCAGCGCCAATGCCGCCAACGGCGATATAGTCCGTAATCAGCACATCCGATCCCGCCAGAATGCGAAGCAATCCTTCGGCAATCGCGCTTGGCCGGTCGGAAACAAGCCCAAACGCAAGAAACAGCATCGAGAAGGCTGCCATTACGGTGTATGGGAAACGATCGTTGTTTCGCGCGGATAAGCGCAAACGGTTATGCTGATGTGCAACGGTAATTTCGTCTGTAACCGAAGTGTTCGGAGCGGTCCGGCTCAAGAGTGTACGTCTCGTGTTCATGGTATCCCTCCTAGTGTTACGAATTCGGGATATCTGTACGGGTTGTTTCGGTCAAATCAGCGACGTAGTATACGTATGCTGTCATGCGAGTAGCATAGAATCGTCTCGTTGTGTTTGACCCGCTCTTTTTTTGTTTTGTCGTTCCGAGCTGTTCCGAAGAGATGATTTGTTTGTTGTGCTATCCAAGCAGAGTTATGATGTGATACAAAGAAAGCTTATCATACGGAACCAGCGTCATGCAACAAACTCATCTCTTTCTAAGGCATTTTTCGATCAGAACTGCGTTCTACGCACATATCGCTCCGTATTTTGTGAACTGCAAGTTTTCATAACCGAAGAAACTGAAAATCCCCGCCGGATTGTTCCAAGCGGGGATTCTTTATTGATTTGATCGAATGATTCTTACTCGATACCGAGCCCTACGCCCCTTATCCTTCGCAGCCGCACTCCTGCGTGAGAACCCGGTCGATGCTCCAGTGGATGTTCTCCTCGCCAAGCAGCGCCGTAATCCCGCTGCGGTCGAGCGTCTTTCGCGTTTCGGCCGACAACCCGCAGACGCCAATTCGCACGCCGCGGCCGAGCAACTGTTTCACCACGCCCTCAAACGCCTGCGCGCAGGAAACGTCCAGATACGACACGCCGCGCATGGAAAACAGCACCGTGTCGCAATCGCTCGGAGTGCCCGCCGGAATCGCCTCCACCTCCTGCGTGTTGGCAAAGATCATGGCCCCGGCAATGTAAACAACGCGCGCGTTGCCAAAGCGCTTTTCCACCTCTGCGTCCGGCGCGGAAACGCGGCTCGCGTCCACGCTCTCAATGTTGATTTCGAGCTTCGAGAGCCGGCGCACGAGCAGCAGCAGCGCAACGAGCACGCCGAGCGCAATCGCCGTCGTCAAATCGAAGATGACCGTCGCGGCCATCGTGACCAGATACTTCAGAATCGCGCCCTTGAATTTATGGGAGAACATATAGCGAATCGCCTCCCACTCGTTCATGCGAAACGCGGTGACGAGCAGAACGCCCGCGAGCGCGGAGAGCGGAATTGCGCTCATCACGGGCGAAAGCAGAAACAT
>DAIRTE010000019.1:0-30491 GCA_036804025.1 Clostridia bacterium
AAGAGCAGACCAAGCTTGTGAATCTCCTCGGCAAACGAGCGCATGCCCCGGGGAAGCTTTTTTCGGTTTACGTTGTAGTCGCCAAGACCGGCGGTGTCGTCGTTTCGTTTTCCGAACCAACCGTCGTCGAGCACAAACAGTTCAACGCCGAGCCGTCCTGCCTGCCGCGCAAGACGGAGAAGCTTCCGCCGGGTGAACCGAAAAAAACAGGCTTCCCAATTGTTGATCAGAACCGGGCGTTCCTTGCCCTTCCAGTCCCCGCGGACAATATGATGATTCACAAAATCGTGAAAGTGCGCGCTCATGCCGTTGAAGCCGTGTTCGGAGAATGTGCAGACGGCTTCCGGCGTTTCAAAGCGTTCGCCCGGCTTTAGCTGCCAATCGAAGCAATGCGGGTTGATGCCAAGCTGAACGCGAACCAGATCGTTCGGGCTCAATTCCGCGAGGCCAAAGTGGTTTCCGCTGTAGATGAGGTTAAACCCGTACACGCGTCCGTGCGATTCCGTTGCGTCCTCCGCATACAGGAAAAATCCGGGGTTATGGCGGTTGCTCGAAGCGCCGACGACGGAGGAATTCACGAATTGCCCGTATTGCAGCTTGCGGTCGTGCCGATGCGTTTCCTTGCTCCAGGAACCGTCGAACGTAGCCAGCGAGAAGCCTTCGTTCTCCAGATCGACCTGCATGCTCATTAGCCTGCGGATTTCAACCTTACCGGTTCCTTCGTTTTCCAGCACGGCACGGCGGGTGATGACATCCGTACCTGCAAACACCGTATAGTAGAGCGTGAGCTTTAGATTGCTTGGCTTGTCGCGCAGCACGAGGGCGAGCGTCTGCGCTTCGTTCGCATCGTCGTAGGCGGAGGGGAGGGACTCCATCGGAATGCAGCCTTGCTGAATCGAGTAGCTCTCGTACACAAAGTCGGTGCGATAGGTTCCGTCCATCAGGCGAACTTCGATCGGTGTTTGCCGAAAATCGCCGCAGCCAATGCCGGACCATTCGAGACAAACATGATCCAGACAATAGGCCGGATCGATCTTCGCGTTGTAGAGAACGGCGCTGCCCTGCGCAATGCTGTGCTTCATGCGAAGCGATTCCGTTTCGCACGGCTCAATCTTCGCTCCATAATAGATATGCTCCGGGTGACCGAACGCATTGACGCGAAACACATAGCTCGTGGTCGAGGTTTGCAGGTAGAAAATCGATTGTTCTTCCGTAATCATAATGTTCACCTTTCAACGGATTTGCGTTGTAAGTAAAAAGGAATTTTGGACGTGTACTCACGGATATTGTAACGTTCCGAAAAAGGCGCGTCAATCGAATGGATGTTGCCTCTATGGAAAAATAACTAAGCGACAAGAGGCATTCCAATTGTTGACATTTATAGAAAATAAAAATGAAACGACAAGAAGCATTCCGATTGTTGACATTCTATGTGGCGTATTGTATAAATGGTACGGGGTTTTCTGTAACACATTACAGGGTAAAAGAAAGGGTTTGGGGTATGGATACACAACTAAAAAAGAAGTATGGCCTTTTTACCGCTATTTCGATGGTCGTCGGCATTGTCATCGGCAGCGGCGTGTTCTTCAAAGCCGAAAAGATTCTGAACGTCACCGGCGGCAATCTGCCGCTCGGCATTCTCGCCTGGGTCATTGGCGGCGTCATCATGATGGTTTGCTCCTACGTGTTCGCCGTGATGGCAACGAAGTATGAGTACGTCAACGGCGTTGTCGACTATTCCGAAGTGACCGTCGGTAAAAAGTACGGCTACATGGTCGGCTGGTTCTTCGCGACGATCTATTATCCGACGCTGACCAGCGTTCTTGCCTGGGTCTCCGCGCGCTACACCGCCGTGCTCTTCGGCTGGTCCATCGTTGGGCCGGAGTGCATGGTGCTCTCCGCGTTCTTCCTCGTTGCGAGCTTCGCCATCAACGCGCTCTCGCCGAAAATCGCCGGTAAGTTCCAGGTGACCACCACGGTCATCAAACTGATTCCGCTGCTGCTGATGGGCATTGTCGGCGTCATCGTCGGCCTGTCCAGCGGGCTTACGGTGCAGAATTTCACCAATGCCGTAACGGAAGTAACGTCCAAGAGCGGCGCGCTGCTCACCGCCGTCTGCGCAACCGCGTTTGCCTACGAAGGTTGGGTCATTGCAACCAGCATCAACGCGGAACTTCGCGACGCAAAGAAAAACCTGCCCATCGCGCTGCTCGTTGGCGCGGCTATCGTCATTGTCGTTTACATTCTCTACTATGTTGGCCTCGCCGGCGTCGTTACGAATGCTACGCTGATGGAAAACGGTCAGGAAGGCGCGCGTCTTGCGTTCTCCTCGCTGTTCTCGAACGTTGCGGGCACGCTGCTGTTTGTGTTCGTTATCATCTCCTGCCTGGGTACGCTCAACGGCCTGATGATGGGCTGCACGCGCGGCTTCTATTCGCTCGCGGCGCGCAACGAAGGCCCCGCGCCGGAAACCATGAAGGAAATCAGCCCGAAGACCAACATGGCGACCAACTCCTCCGCAATCGGCCTGTTCCTCGCGATGGTCTGGCTCGCATACTTCTTTGGCGCAAACCTCGTCGAGAAGTCCTGGTTTGGCATCTTTTCCTTCGACTCCTCCGAGCTGCCGATCATTACGGTCTATGCGATGTACATTCCAATGTTTATCGCATTTGCGGCAAAGGAGAAGGATCTTGGGTTCTTCAAGCGCATTCTGATGCCGATTCTTGGCGTACTCGGCTGCCTGTTTATGGTATACGCGGCAATCGTGTCGCATAAGATGGCGGTTGTCTGGTATCTCGTCGTCTTCGCCGTCATTATGATCGTTGGCGTGTTCTTTGCCAAGGACAAGTCCCTCATGAGCGAGAGATAACGAACCCCCACAATAGTAGTACAAAATAGAACCGCTGGATTGCTCCGGCGGTTCTGTCTATTTTGTTCTGTTTATCAGGATTGATACGGCTTACGCTTGAGATCGTTCGAGCGCAAACCGTTCTTTCGCGCCGCCATGTGCCAGCCGGAATTTCCTGCCAGAAAATATAGAAAGCGAGGGAACTTTGCCGCGGTATTGCTAAGCAATGTCTTCGCAGGTTCCTGTCCGTTGAGATCTTGATGAATACGCGAGAACAAACCGTCAATCTCTTCAAACAACGGCTTCATAAACGGTGCCTGCTGTGCGGCAAGCAGCATACCACCGCAGCCAACGAGAGTGCCACCGCCAAACGTTCGGCCGGTGTGCCGGCTAAAGGAATCGATAACGCGCATTGCTTCGAGATTGATCTCTGGCTCGGGGAATCCGCAATTGACGATTGCGTAGACATTCGTTTTCTTCGACGCGACGGGATACCGAACGGCGAAATCCTGCAAAAAGCGGGTCAGCATGGCGGGCATGCAGAAGAAGTAGAGGGGAAAGATCACGACGATGGCATCCGCGTTCTGCACCGCAGCAAACGCATCCTCGGTCTGGTGATGCAGTAGCGTTTCGCGCACGCATATCACGCGCGCATCCAGCGATTCATCCGCCAACAATTTCGCGCCGCGCTTCGCTAGAAAATCCGAAACCGCTTCGTCTTGTTTGACCTTGGGACTGCCACTGAGGAATACCACACTTTGTTTTACGTTGCTCATAACGAACCTCCTACACGTTCCAGCGAAATGGTACGAAGAACGTCCGCGAGTTCCGCGTCGTTTCCGCGGTCAATCAGCATCGTGACGTTGCTGCGGTGCTTCTGCGTGATGTCGACAAAGAGCTGCGCGTCGTCTTCGGAAAGATTCTCCGCATAGCCGATCATAATCTGTTTTGCGTAGCTTTCGTAGCGGCGCGGATGCATCGTGGAGCCGTCCTTTCGTGTTTCGAAAAACGGCAGCATATTGGGCAGCCAGCGGTCAATCGCGCTCTTCATGTTTGCGGAGAACTGTCCAAACACGATGGGGCAGAGGTAAACGACCACATCGCTCGTCATGCAGGCGCGGTTGATCTCGGCAATTCCGTCCTTCATGATGCATTCGCCGGGCGTTTTTGTCCAGCAATCGAAACAGCCGCGGCAGAATTGCAGTTCGTCCCGCTCGATGGCGTGCTTCGAAACTTCTGCGCCCCGATGTTCCAGTTCCGTTGTAATCAACGCGAGAAGCTGTTTTGCCCGATCCGTTTGAAATTCACCATCGGAAAGGAGATAAGCTTTCATATGGCATCCTCCCTCATTATTCCTAACAGGAGTATCACGTTCTCGCTAATTCGTCAAGGGATTCGTGGTTGAGTGTCTCGTTTTGCCTTGTGCATCGAGGGCGGATACGGTATAATGTTTGAAACATTGGAGGAACACGGCTATGACGGTTCGGGAACTGGCTCAGGAAGCGAAGCAGGCGTCCGCCTCGCTCGCCATCACATCCGCGCAGACGAGAAACAGCGCGCTAGTCGCCATGTCCGAAGCGCTGCTGCTCGCTGCTCCGGTTGTTCTAAGTGAAAACGCAAAAGACGTTCTCGCCGCGAAGGAACGCGGGGTAAAAACGTCGTTCATCGACCGGCTGACGCTGGATCAAAAGCGCATTGAGGCGATGGCGGCGGGGCTAAAGAAGGTCTCGCTGCTGCCGGACCCCATCGGCAAGAGCGACTCCGTCTTCGTTCGCCCGAATGGACTTCGAATCGAGAAGCGGCGCGTTCCGCTCGGCGTGATTGGCATTATTTACGAAGCGCGCCCGAACGTTACGGCGGACGCGATTGCGCTCTGCCTCAAGAGCGGCAACGCCTGCGTGCTGCGCGGCGGATCGGAAGCGATTCGCAGCAACATTGCCATCTACGAGGCGCTGCGCTCCGCCGCCGAACAGAACGGAATTCCGACTGGGTCGATTCAGCTCCTGCAGGACACCGATCGCGCCGCGGCAACCGAGATGATGCAGCTCAACGGGTTCATCGACGTGCTGATTCCGCGCGGTGGGGCGGGGCTGATTCAGAGCATCGTTCAACAGGCGACCGTGCCGGTCATTGAAACCGGCGTTGGCGTTTGCCACGTATACATCGACGAGAGCGCGGATCTTGCCATGGCGGCAGATGTGATTGAGAACGCGAAATGCTCGCGTCCTTCCGTCTGCAACGCGGCGGAGACGCTGCTCGTGCATGCATCCGTCGCCGAGCAATGCCTGCCGAACATTGCGGCGCGGCTCAGCGCACGCGGGGTAGAGCTTCGCTGCGATTCCCGCGCAAAAGCGCTCATGCCTGGCTCGATTGAGGCAACCGAGGAAGACTGGTCGACGGAATACAACGACCTGATTCTGTCCGTTCGCGTCGTGGATTCCTTCGAAGACGCGGTACGACATATCGAAACCTACGGCACGCATCACAGTGACGCCATCATCACGAGTCGCTATGACCGCGCGGAACGCTTCCTCAACGAGGTGAACTCCGCCGCCGTTTACGTGAACGCTTCCACGCGGTTTACGGACGGCGAAGAGTTCGGCTTTGGCGCGGAGATTGGCATCAGCACGCAAAAGCTGCACGCGCGTGGGCCGATGGGGTTGGACGAGCTTACCACGGTAAAATACGTCATTCGAGGCAGCGGACAGATTCGCTGATTCAATACTTGTAGAAATAGAGTCCCTCAGGAGAAATGAATGGCAATCAAACTCATCGCGCTGGACATTGACGGAACCTTGACAAACCAGCTGCACACGGTCAGCCCGCGCAACATCGCGGCAATTCAGAAGGCGAAGGAAGCGGGCATCGTTGTTACGCTTGCCACCGGGCGCGGTTGCATCGCGACAAAGCCCATCTGGCAGCAGACCGATCTGCACGGTTCTTCGATTCAATATGGCGGCGCAATGATTGTTGACATCGACTCCGGACGCATTGAGAAGCTCCATACGCTGGAACCGAAAGTGATTCGAGACATACTGAACTTTGCGGCGGAGCAGGATGTTCCGGCGCAAATCTATGTGGACGAAACGGTCATTCTGGAAAAGATCAATCCTTCCTCAAAAGGGTATATCGGTCGACACAACCTGCCATACATCATAGACCCCGATATTCGCAATAAGGATTTTCAAAACGTACCGAAGATTCTGGCGTTTGCCTCCAACGGGCGCGAAGAAGCGCTGTTTGAAACCTTTCGAGAGCGATTCGGCGACGTTGCGCAGGTTTCGCGTTCGAATCCGGTATTCATCGAGATCAATTGCCTCGGCGTCACCAAAGCATCCGCGCTGGAAGAGCTCTCCGGCCAGCTCGGCATCGAGCGTTCGGAAGTATGTGCCCTCGGCGATAATTTTCTCGATCGGGAAATGATTGAATGGGCCGGGCTTGGCGTTTGCATGGAGGACGGGGCGGAGGAAGTCAAGACGGTTGCCGATCTAATTGTTCCGCCTTGCGACGAGGACGGGGTCGCCTACTTTATCGAACATTACGCGCTGGCATAAGCAGCGTGTCTTAATTGGAGGAAAACGATATGTACAGCATTGGCGTTGATATCGGCGGCAGCAAGATTGCCGTTGGCATAGTCAGCGAGGAGATGAAACTGGTCTCCAAAAAGTCGCTTCCGTTTCCCCACACGGGAAACCCGCTGGATTCGATTCAAACGATTCGTTCGTTGATCTCCGATTTACTAAAGGAAAATCAGCTCGATATTGCGAACTCCTGCTGCATCGGCCTTGCGGTGCCCGGCAGCATCGATTATGACCGCGGCGTTGTCGTAGACGCGCACAATCTGGACTATCACGATTTTCCGCTCTGCGAACTCGTCGGCAAGGAGTTTCCCGGCTGCAACGTGCACGTGGAAAACGACGCGAATGCCGCCGCGCTGGCGGAGTATTACTGCGGCGCGTTTCGTGGTTGCTCGTCCGGCTTGCTGATTACGATTGGAACGGGCATTGGCGGCGGGCTGATGCTGGACGGAAAGATCTTCATCGGCGGTAAAAAGAACGGGTTTGAGTTTGGCCACGCGATTCTCGTGTTCGGCGGCGAACCCTGCACCTGCGGTCAGCTTGGCTGCATCGAGGCGTATTGCTCCGCGGCGGCGCTCGTTCGAGAAGGAAGAAAAGCGGCGAATTTGCACCACGAGAGCGCAATGTTCCAGCGCGCACAGGGTGATATCACCAAGATCAACGCCAAACTCGTGATGGACTGCGCGCGGGAAGGGGACGCGACCGCCGGAGCCATCTACAAAAAGTACACCGAGTATCTGGGTGCGACCGCCTGCACGGCGATTGCGCTGTTTGACCCGGAAATCATTGCGTTTGGTGGCGGCGTCAGCAACGACGGAGAGTTTTTGCTCAGCCCGATTCGCGAGTACGCAAAGAAGTACGCGTTCTTCAAGAACCATGCAAAGATCGTGACCGCGGAGATGAAGAACGACGCGGGAATTGTCGGCGCGGCAATGCTACACACACAGAGATAGAAATTATAATAAATAAGAACCGCGTTGCGGTTCTTATTTTTATGGCGTAATAACAAATATAGTTTAGCTGGTAAAAATAGACAAGGAGCCAATTTCTTGGCTACCAACTCAAGCCAAAATGTGAATGCAGATTCTAATGTTGAATAAAATAGACAAGGAGCCAATTTCTTGGCTCCTTTGTACTTTCCGTCCGTCAAGCCTCTTTGATGGTGCCCTATCCACCAGAGAGTAATTATGAAGTTACGTAGTAGTTCGGTTACGCGGTTTAAGGAGGAAATCGGTAATGAAAAAACGAACATAACGGACGGAAACTTATTTACTTTTTATGGCTTGAGTATAACACCGAAATTATGCAATTGCAAGCGAATCTATGCGTTGATTGTGTCAATTTTATTTCGTATCTGTGAAATCTGGTGTGTAAATGGACTGTGCGGAATCTTTCCGTTGAATCAAAATGTTGTATAGACCGATATCGGTTGCATACGATATAACGCGTTCATACTCCCGATCGGTCACCCTGCGGTTGAGCGGAAAGGTTGTTACATGCTCCTGCGGTGTGTACTGGCTCATGATGGATACCGCCGTTGATGCAGGCAGCCGTGTAACAATTTGATCCAGCACGCGGCGGGAATCGTCCACACAGCCGGGCAGCACCAAATGCCGAATCGCAAGACCGCGTATCGCAATGCCTTCTTCATTGATCACCAAATCGCCAACCTGTCGGTGCATCTCTAGAATCGCGCGTTCCGCGATTTCGCCATAGTCCGGCGCGTTGGAAAACTTGCCGGAAAGCAGGGGAGAGACGTACTTCCAATCCGGCAGGTAGATGTCAACGAGGCCGTCGAGCATTCGCAGCGTCTCAGCGAGTTCATATCCGCTGGAATTGTAAACGACAGGAAGATGCAATCCCTGTTTTCTCGCGAGTTCAATGCTGCGGGCAACGTTCGGCACATAGGGCGCGGCGGTAACGAGATTGATGTTGTGCGCGCGTTGCTCCTGTAACGAAAGGTATGCCTGCGCCAGCGCTTCCGTGGACATTGGTGTTCCAATGCCGCCGTCGCGAATCTCGTGGTTCTGGCAGTAAACGCAGCCAAGGTTGCAGCCGGAGAAGAACACCGCGCCGGAACCGCGCGTTCCGCTGAGGAACGGCTCTTCCCAATGATGCAGCATGCATCTTGCGACCAGCGGCACCTCACGCGCGCCGCAGAGTCCGGCGGTGATTGACCGGTCGGCCCCGCATTTTCTAGGGCAAAGAAAACAGTTTGCCATTAGAATACGCGCCTGCCGTTCACAAAATTCCGTGTCCAGTAGGCGGTGGAGATCGAACTGGTAATCACCTTGCCTGCGCTGGAGGAAGCATGGATAAACGAGCCGCCGCCCGCGTAGATGCCGGTATGGCTGACGCTGCTCGACGTATCGTTCTTGAAAAACACAAGATCTCCCTTCTGCAAGTCGGAAGGCGACGTAATCTCCGCCCATTTGCTGACGGAGGAAAATCCGCTCGCGCTGTAGCGGCTCGTGCTGACGCCGCAGGTGCGCAGGCTAAAGTAAACCAGCCCGGAGCAATCAAAGCCTTTCGACGGGCTCTCCTCGGACCAGGCATACGGTTTCCCGAGCATCGCACTCGCAACCGAGACCAATCCGTCCGCACTATAGGATGCGCTGTAGGAAACGTCGCTGCTTGAGGTATCGCTCGAGCTGCTGCTGGACGAGTCCGAAGAAGAGCTGGAAGGCGCGCTCGTCGTGGTGGAAGTGCTGGAACTGGACGAGCTGCTCGGTTTCTTCGTCGGCTTTGGCGTCGGTTTGGGGGTTGGTTTCGGCGTCGGCGTCGGATCAATCTTTGGCCGCGCCTCCGGCGAATAAAGCAGGTCGCGGTCGGATACGTTGAAAATGCCGTCCACATCCAGTTTGTTCTTGGTTTGGAATGCGCGAACCGCATCTTCGGTTGCAACGCCGAAGTAGCCGTTGATTTTGCTTTCGTAATAGCCGAGTTCGTTTAAGCGGGACTGCATGCTTTCGACATCCGTTCCGCTGTCGCCCAGCTTAATCTCATATGGCCTTGCTTCGGCGCTGAAGAGATGCTCTTGTAGTTCGCTTGTGGCAACTCCGTCCATCGGCTCGCTGATGGTTCGCTGAAAAAGCGAAACGGCAACGGTCGTCGCCGCGTTGTAGACCGTCGACGGTTCGTCCGAATCCAGATAGCCGAGCTCCATCAGGCGTGTTTGCAGTTGCAGCACGGTTGGGTAATCGTCGCTTTGCTTGAGCTGTGTGTATTGCGAAACCAGCGCCGCATTCTCCATTGGGGTAGCGCTCGGCACCGGTGTATCCACCGCGCAGGATGTTTCAAACACCGACGCGTCAAACGGAATTGGCGTAGGCGTAACAACCGCAACGGTTCGTTCCGCCGCGACATAGTAGGCGTTCGCGCCGGAGAACTGCCGAATTGCGAGCGGAATCAAGCCAAACGCGACGATACAACCGCCCGCGACAAACAGAATCCATGTGCGCGCGGCGGTGGAGAAGAGCTGCTTTTTTGTTTTTCCTTTGGGCAGACGCGGTACGCTCAAACGTTGCACCTCGTGATTTCTCTTGTTTTTTAGTTGTTATTAGTGTTACTTCGACATCATACGAATCAACAACTTATATTATAACGAATGTAAGCAGATAATGATTTGAATTTTTTCAAAACTAAACCGATCAATTGCGTCGATTTATTGTACGGATTGTTCATGCCTTGTTTGCTTTTTGAAGCGATAAGGAACAGCACTGCGCTTTTGCATTTATGCATACGCTGTGATAAAATGACTCATAATTGGAGTAATACGATGTCACTGATACATGCACAGGAACTCGAGAAGAGTTTTGGAGAACGAACCTTATTTCGCGATGTCACGTTTGACGTATTCGAGCAGGATCACGTCGGTTTGGTTGGCGTAAACGGCTGCGGAAAAACGACATTGCTCAACATGATTGCCGGTCTGGAGCCGCACGACGGAGCAGGCCAGCTTGCCGTTTCCAGGAGCGCACGCGTCGCCGTGCTAGAACAATCCCCCGTTTGGGAGCAGGGGATGACCCTGTACGAGGCGGTTCTTGCCGCGTCCGGTAAATGGATTTCAATGGAAAACGAGCTGCACGCGATTGCGGAGAGCATTGAGCGGCAAGGGGCAACCGAAGCGCTGATTCGCCGTCAGGGTGACTTGCAGGAAAAATACACAAGCGGCGGCGGGCTGACCTTTCGCGCGCGAACGCGATCCACGCTGCTCGGTTTGGGTTTTTCCGAGGCGGAGTTGGAGCGACCGATCTCCGTCATGAGCGGCGGACAAATGCGAAAAGCGTCGCTGGCGAAAATCCTGATGTCCGAATCGGATCTTTTGCTGCTCGACGAGCCGACGAACCATCTGGATATTGCTTCACTGGAGTGGCTCGAATCCTATCTCTCCGCGTATCGAGGCGCTTTCGTTCTGATTTCGCACGACCGGTATTTTCTGGATCGCGTCTGCAACCGAATTTTCGAGTTGGAACACGGTTCCATGCGTCTCTATAGCGGCAACTACAGCCAATCCATGGAAAAGAAGATGGACGAGCGGGAGTTCGCCGAGCGGAAGTATCAGAACACGCTGCGCGAGATCAAGCGTATTGAAGGGATCATCGAGCAGCAGCGGCGCTGGAATCAGGCGCGCAATTACGTGACCATCGCTTCCAAGGAAAAACAGATTGAGCGCATCAATAGTACGCTCGTCAAGCCCGATCAGGCGCCGCAATCGATTCATTTTCACCTCCAGGCGGACGCATTGACGGCAAACGAGGTGGTCGTCGTCCGCGAACTCAGCAAACAGTTCGGCGGGCGCGAGATCTTCCATGGACTCGATCTGCTGGTTCGAAAGGACGAGAAGGTTTGCCTGTTGGGCGCGAACGGTTGCGGCAAGACGACACTACTCAAAATACTAACCAACAAGATTGAACCGGATTCCGGAAGCTACAAGCTCGGTTCCAACGTGCATGTCGGCTACTATGAGCAGGGCACCGTTCGACCAAACGATCCTAGCACGATTCTCGACGCGCTGAACGCCGCGTTTCCGCGCTACGACACAAAGCAGCTTCGAAACCTGCTCGGCTCGTTTCTCTTTCGCGGGGACGATGTGTTCAAGCGAATCCGCGATCTTTCCGGCGGCGAGTACGCGAGAATCCAGCTGCTCAAGCTGATGCTCAACGGCAGCAACGTACTCTTTCTGGACGAGCCAACGAACCATCTGGACATTCCTTCCTGCGAAGCGCTGGAATCCGCGCTTGCGGAATACGGCGGAACGATGCTGATCGTGACCCACGACCGTTATCTGGCAAACCGAATTGCGGATCGAATCCTGATTATGGACGCGGACGGCACCCGAGCGTTTGAAGGAGATTGGGACGCATATAAGCAGTTCCTCTCCGAAAGCGCCGCGTCAAAGGAGCCGGAGGACGAAGCCCCGACGGCAAAGAACGACTACGTTCTCGCGCGCGAACGCCGCAGCGCAATTGCCAAGGCGAAAGCCGCCGTCAAACGAGCGGAAGAACACGTGCATGCCGAGGAGAAAGCGCTCGCCCTGCTGGAGGAGCAAGCCGCGTCTCCAGCCGACGCGTCGGACTATGAGGCGGTGAAAGAACTCTATGCGCAGTTGGAAGCGCAGCGTCAGCGGTTGGACGACTGCTTTGCCGAATGGGAGCAGGCGGAAACGACCTATCAGGCGTTGCTGGGAGAGGAAGTAGACTAATATGGAGTATTCGAAATTCTCGCTGGGGATTCGCTTTGCGATGACGAGCGACGCAAACCTGACCCCGCTCGATTGCTGGAACATCATCTTTGCCGAGGTGCCGATTACCCATACGGTCGAAGCAAATCTCTTTGGCGCCTGGGACGACGTCGGCGCGGCGGAGAGCGAAACCGCCTATATCTGCCTGTTTTCAAATCTTCCATTGAGCGTTGGCAAGGAGCTCTACGACCAGCTTCAACAAAAGCCGTCGTTATTGTCATATCTAACGATCTATCGACCGTTTATTCAGAACAATCTGGTTGAAAAATGCAGCGAGGTGGAATACCTCGGAAACGTACAGCCGGACGGCACCGTCGTCGGCGGGGACGTTTCCTACGGGACGATGCAGCTCGTCGGCGGTCTGCCCGAAAAGTGCACAAACCCGGCAATCTGCAAGCGGATTCTGATTGCGCCGGACGCTTGGGCGGGCAAGTTTACTTCGGCGGACGCCGTGCGGCACATGCTCCGTTCCGCGGCGCACATTTTGCCAAAGGCGAAGCTCTCGACGCAGCTGATTGCGGACGGGGGAGCGGGCACGATGGACGCGATGGTCTGCTCGGTTAACGGGCGCTACCTGAAAGCAAAGATCCAATCGGACTCCGGCGAGCCGCACAGCATTCGCTATGGCATTCTGCCGGATCGGACGGTTGTGCTCGAGTCGGAAGACCTGTCGGAGACGGAGCTGGAGCAGGCGCTCACGCTGCCGCAGAACCGAGGATTTTCGCACTACTACATCGCCGCCGGCAATGGAATCTTACCGGAGCAGGTACCCGAGGGCATCGACGCGACGGTGATTGGAAAGCGAATTCCCGCTTCGCGGCGCAACAGCGCACAGATTGAATACCGAAACGGCGTAGAAACCGTTCTGGAAATCTGCAATTTCAACGCGCATCTGGCAAAGGCGGATTGGCTGATTATTCTCTCGCGCCTCATGGACGATGCCGGTTCCATGCAGGACCCAACGGCGGACGCGCTGCTGTTTCACTGCCGCGTGCTGCATAAGCACGCCGCCGTGCTGGCCTTTACGGACGACGGGCGTTACTTCGCCAAAATCGACGATTCGCCGCTGGTGCCCATTGAAACAACCCTTTTTGACGATGCGGCGGATGCGCTGTTTTTGATCATTCGAAACAGCTCGCCAGCGAACGTGAAACCAAAACCAGCGCAGCCAACCACGATTCTAAGCGATATGTGAGCGAACGTTACAGGAGGAAAACCGATCATGCGAATGGTTGATATCATCGAGAAGAAAGCGAATCACGAGGAGTTAACGAGCGAAGAAATCCGCTTTTTCGTCAGCGGTTTTGTCAGCGGAGAAATACCGGACTATCAGGCCTCCGCGCTGCTGATGGCGATTGTGCTCAACGACATGAACGAGCGCGAAGCCGCGGATCTGACGCTGAATATGATGCACTCCGGCGATACGGTCGATTTAAGCGACCTGCCGGGGGTAAAGGTGGACAAGCACTCCTCCGGCGGCGTTGGGGACACCACGACGCTGGTGGTCGCGCCGCTCGTTGCCGCTTGCGGCGGAATCGTCGCGAAGATGTCTGGTCGTGGACTCGCGTTTTCCGGCGGAACGCTCGACAAACTGGAATCGATTCCGGGTGTAAACATCGGTCAACCGATTGAGCGGTTCAAAGAGATTGTCCGCAAGATTGGCGTCTGCGTCATCGGGCAGACGGGCAATCTCGTACCCGCGGACAAGAAGATGTACGCGCTGCGCGACGTGACGGGCACCGTGCAGAGCGTTCCGCTGATTGCGGCCAGCATCATGAGCAAAAAGCTCGCTGCTGGTTCGGACGCGATTGTGCTGGACGTAAAGGTTGGCAGCGGCGCGTTTATGAAGACGGTAGAGGACGCAACCCGTCTCGCCGAGCTGATGGTCAAAATGGGTAAACTGCTCAAGCGCGAGGTCGTCGCCGTCGTGACGGATATGAACCAGCCGCTCGGTCTTTCGGTTGGTAACGCGCTGGAGTTTCGCGAAGCGGTGCAGCTACTTTCCGGCAAGGTGCCGGAAGGGGATGCGCTCTACGAGGTCTGCATGCTGCTTGGCACGCAGATGCTGCTGCTATCTAAGCTCGCAAAGAAGGATGAGGAAGCGCGCGCCATGCTGAAGCAGGCGATTGACAGCGGAAGCGGACTTGGCAAACTGCGCGCGATGATTCATGAACTCGGCGGGGACGAATCGTACGTTTCGCTCGAAGGAATGGAGCAGCTTTGCGCCGTCAAACGGCAGGTGCCGGTGTTGGCTAAGTCGGGCGGCTACGTTGTCGAGATGCAGGCAGAGTTGATTGGCCGCGCGGCGCAGGTGCTCGGCGCGGGTCGGGCAACAAAAGAAGACTCGATTGATCCCGCGGTGGGGCTGGTCATGCACAGACGCGTTGGCGACCCGATTCAGCAGGGTGAAGCAATCTGCACGCTCTACGTCAACGACGAAACCAATCTGACCGACGCGATGGAGACCATGCTGGAAGCGGTCAAAATCGGGACAAAGCCCGATCACGTCTCGCCGATGGTCTACGGAGTCATTCACTAACAAAATACGAATACAGGGGGAGCGCGCTTGAAACAGCTCATTGCAATCGACGGAAACAGCCTCATGCACCGCGCGTACCACGCGCTGCCGCCCATGACGACGCGCGCGGGAACGCCAACGGGAGCGCTGCATGGCTTCATCAGCATGCTGCTCAAACTCATTGAGCGAAATCCGGACTATCTCGTCGTCGCGTTCGACATGCACGGTCCGACCTTTCGGCACGACCAGTTTACGGAATACAAAGCAGGGCGCAAGGAGACGGAGGAAGACCTCCGCGCGCAGTTTCCGCTGCTCAAGGAATTATTGCGGCAGATGGGCATTGCCGTCTGCGAAACGCCGCGCTATGAGGCGGACGACATTCTGGGCACATTCTCGCGCCTCTGCGAAGCGCAACAGATTGACGCGCTGCTTGTCACCGGCGACCGCGACGCGCTCCAGCTGATCGACGAGCACACGCATGTGCTCTTGACCAAGAAGGGCATCAGTGAAACCATCGAGTTCGACCGGGATGTTCTGAAAGAACAATACGGATTGGAACCCGACCGTATGCGCGATCTAAAGGGTCTGATGGGCGACAACTCGGACAACATTCCCGGAATCCCCGGAGTCGGCGAAAAAACCGCTTTGAAGCTGCTGGAGGAGTACCAAACGCTGGAGAATGTCCTCGCGCACGCGGGGGAGATCAAAGGCAAGATGGGCGAGAAGATTGCGGCAAACGCGGACTCCGCGCGGATGAGCTACGAAATCGGCACCATCTGCACAAACGCGCCGATTCCGCTCTCCATTGAGGATTGCCGGTTTCATCCAGAAGCGCTGCCCGGCGCGCGCACAAAGCTCCTGGAGCTCGAAATGCGCGGAATAGCGGCGCGTGTTGCGGGCGACGTAAAACCGGACGCTTCGCCAGCCGTCGATATCGCCAAGGCCAATCGCGTCGCAATCGAATCAATCGAACGATTGACCGAAGTGCTCGGCAAGACTTCCAGCATCAAACAGTTTGCCATCGAGGTAGGGCAAACCATTCAGTTCGCTCTGGATTCCACGCAATACTTCGAAATCGTACAGGGTGCGGATCTGTTTAGCGCGACCATCGACGAAACGGCTCTGTTTCGCGCCATGCAGCCCATCTTTGAGAACGCCGATTGCGAGGTGCTTGCGTTTGACACAAAGCGCCTGCGGCACCGGCTCGACCGCTTCGGCATCTCGCTTCGCGCGCATGTGTTCGATGCAATGATTGCGGACTATCTTTTAGACGCAACACGTCCCGCGACAAGCTTTGCCATGCTCTGCGAGCGGGTGGACACAAACGCCACGCCAAACGCGGCAATGCTCTTTGGACTAAGGGATCATATGCTGCCGCAGTTGGAGGAGTCCAATATGACGAAGCTCTATACGGAAATGGAGCTTCCGCTGTCCAGCGTGCTCTACGAAATGGAGCGCGAAGGGTTCCGCGTGGATCGAACCATCCTCAAGCAACTGCAAGCGCAGTTCAACGAGCAAAGCGAATCTTTGGCGAAACGAATCTACGAATCGACCGGAGAAACGTTTAACATTCTCTCGCCAAAACAACTCGGTGAAGTGCTCTTTGAAAAGCTGGGGCTGCCAACCGGAAAGAAGAACAAGAGCGGATTTTCCACGGACGCGGAGACACTCGAATCCCTAACGGATCGTCACCCGGCGATTCCGCTCATCCTAGAATATCGCTTTCTCACGAAGCTTAAGAGCACGTTTGTCGACGGGCTGCTCAACGTTGTCAGCGATGAAAACGACCGCGTCCGGACGCAATTTAACCAGTGCGTCACCGCGACTGGGCGCATTTCGAGCACCGAACCAAACATGCAAAATATTCCAGTGCGCACGTCGCAGGGGCGCGAAATCCGCAAGGCATTTATTGCTTCCGAGGGAAACCTGCTGGTCGACGCGGATTACTCGCAGATTGAGTTGCGGCTGCTCGCGCACATCAGCGGAGACGAGGGAATGATCCACGCGTTCAACAGCGGAAAGGACATCCACCGCACAACCGCGAGCGAGGTCTTCCGCGTTCCGTTTGAGGATGTAACGAGCGAATTACGCAGCGCGGCAAAGGCGGTCAATTTCGGCATTGTCTATGGCATCAGCGACTTTGGCCTCGCCCGCAATCTGGACATTCCCGTCAAGCGCGCAGCGGAATACATCAAGCTCTATTTCGACCGTTACCCCGGCGTAAAAGCGTATCTCGACCGCAGCGTCGAGGACGCGAAGCGAACGGGTTACGCGGTGACCATGTTCGACCGTCGACGCGCGATGCTGGAACTGAAAAGCTCCAACTTTAACACGCGTTCTTTTGGCGAGCGGGTCGCGATGAACATGCCGATTCAAGGCACAGCGGCGGATATCATCAAGCTCGCGATGGTGAAGGTCAGCGAGAAGCTGAAGGAGCGAGGCTTGAAAACCAAGCTGATTTTACAGGTGCACGACGAGTTGATCTTCGATACGCCTTCTGCCGAAGTAGAAGAGGTGGTCGCGCTCGTGCACGACTGCATGGAGCACGTCGCTTCGCTTTCCGTCGAGCTGGATGCGGACGTGAAGGTTGGGCATAGCTGGTACGAAACGAAATGACGACGGCAGAACAGACAGGTTACTTGAAAATCGGTTTGACCGGCGGAATCGGGTCGGGAAAATCCACCGTCGCGCGCCGCTTTGCCGAGCTGGGCGCCTCGATCTATTCGGCGGACGAAATTGCCCGCCGCGCGTTGGAGCCCGGCGAAGCGTGTTACCAGAGCGTGATCGACGCATTCGGAGCATCGATTCTGTCAGACGACGGGCGCATTGATCGAAAAGCGCTTGCCGCGATCGTCTTTTCCGACGAGCAGAAACGCAAACAGCTCAACGAAATCATCCATCCGTTCGTCATTGAGCAGCTCTTTTCTCGCGCGAAGAACGAACTGTCCGGACGGGAACACGCCGTCGCGATCTTCGACATTCCGTTGCTGTTTGAAAGCGGACTGGACGCGCAGATGGATCGAACCGTTGTTGTCGCGTGCAACGAAGAAGAACGCGTTCGCCGAATCTTAGAGCGCGATCGGGTTTTGCCCGAGCATGCGCTTGCCCGTATCCGCGCGCAAATGCCGGAGGAAGAACGTCGGCAGCGGGCGGATTATGTTTTGGAAAACAACGGCTCGCTCGATGAGTTGTTTGGCCAAGTCGACGCTTTGTATAATTTGCTGAAGGCGGAGGAACCGCACATTTGAAGGACACGACAAAACGAGCTGAAAGACCACGCGCAAAGAAAAGACGCAACCCTTTGAGTCGGATTCAAATTGCGCTGATCGTGGTTGGATCGCTGATCTTCGCGGTTGCCGCGTCGTTTGGCGGGTACCTGATCTACGAAGAGGTTATGTATCAGCGCGCGCTGCGCAATTATCCGGTCGCCTATACCGAGCTGATTGCAAAGTATGCCAAAGAGTATGAGCTGGATCCGTATCTGGTGCAATCCATCATGCGCTGCGAGAGCAGCAATGACCCAACAGCAGTCAGCGACGCGGGCGCAATCGGACTGATGCAGATCATGCCGGACACGGCCATCTGGATTGCGCATAAGCTCGATCTGGACGCCGTCTACACGCAGGACATGCTCAAGGAACCCGAGACGAACATTGAGTTTGGCTGCTGGTATCTGCACTTTGTGAGCGGGCGGTTCAACGGCAACGTGAAGCAGATGATTGCCGCATACAACGCCGGACACGGCAGCGTGGAAGACTGGCTCAACGACCCGCGATTCTCCGCAAACGGCGAATTGACGACCATTCCATTTGAGCAGACCGCGCGATACTACGAAAAAGTTACCACCGCATACGAGAACTACACGACGCTCTATCCCGATCTGTTCTCCGAACCCGCGCCATCGCCATCGGTTGTCGCGTCGTAGGATGCATGCTATACTGAATTAAACACGTTGGAGGAAACTACCTTGCTGGAACTGATTCTCATCGTTGCGCTGCTTGCCATCGACCAGATTTCGAAATATCTGATTCAACTCTACCTTTCACCCGTCGGCACATCACTGCCGGTCGTAACGGGACTGTTTCAATTGACCAATGTACACAACACCGGCGCTGCCTGGGGTATGCTGGAGGGCTTTCGTTGGCTGTTCATTCCGCTGACCATTCTGGTAGCGGCGATCCTGTTGTTCATACTGATTCGGTTTCGCAAGAAGATCACCGTGTTTTCGCGCATCACGCTCGCGCTGCTGTTCACCGGAGCAGTCGGCAACCTGGTTGACCGCATCGCGTTGACGTACGTTCGCGATTTCTTTGATATTACGCCGTTGTTCAGCTTTCCGGTGTTCAACGTGGCGGATAGCTGCCTGTCCATCGGTTGCGTGTTCTTAATCATCGACGTGCTGTTTTTGAAGGAACAATCGCTGTTTGAGCGTGTTTCCTTTCAGAAACCGCCAAAGAAGGCGCCTTCGGGCGACGACTCGAATGCCTGAGCAGGAGACTATACTCTGTTCCGTTTCCATGCGGTTGGACGCGTTTGTCGCCGCGGAAACGGAGCTTTCGCGCACACAGGCGCAGCGCCTGATTCGCGAAGGGGCAATTCTGCTCAACGAAAAAGTCGTTAAGGTCAATGTCATGACGGCAGACGGCGATCAGGTTGACATTACCTATCCGGAGATTGCCGAAACCGCGGTTCTGCCGGAGAATATTCCGCTGGACGTCGTCTACGAAGACGCGGATCTGATCGTCGTCAACAAGCCTCAGGGCATGGTGGTGCATCCCGCGCCGGGGCACGAAAGCGGAACGCTGGTCAACGCGCTGTTGTATCATGTTTCGGATCTCTCCGGCATTGGCGGGGAACGCCGTCCCGGAATCGTGCATCGAATCGACCGCATGACCTCCGGCTTGCTGGTTGTCGCAAAGAACGACACGGCGCACCGCGCGCTGAGCGAGCAGTTTCAAACGCACGAAGCGCATCGCAGTTACTGCGCGCTGGTGGATGGAAATCTGCGCGAAGAGAGCGGAACCATTGACGCCCCAATTGCGCGGCATCCCGTGGACCGAAAGCGAATGGCCGTTCTCGCGGGCGGACGTGAGGCGGTGACCCATTGGTCGGTCGCCGCTCGATATGGGCAGTATACGCTGCTGCAAATTGAGCTCGAAACCGGGCGAACGCACCAGATTCGCGCGCACATGGCCAGCATTCAGCACCCCGTTTCGGGGGACGACGTCTACGGCCGCGAGAAGCGCCCGTTTGGGTTATTGGGGCAGGCACTGCACGGATATCGACTGACGTTTCGGCACCCGTCCAACCAACGTGATCTGGTGTTCTACGCGCCGATCCCGCCCTATCTCGTCACGGCACTCCGGAAGGCGGGGGAGACGCGATCCGCAGAGGTGCTGCTGGAACACCTGCAAGAACTCGAACGAAAGTAACATTCACTCGAACGACTAAGAACGGATAGTATCCGGATTCGGATAAGGAGATCAATTATGAAACGGAACCAACGACTG
Organism: Clostridia bacterium; assembly: GCA_036804025.1. GTDB lineage: Bacteria > Bacillota > Clostridia > Christensenellales > CAG-138 > UBA7703. Next base: position 20,198 of record DAIRTE010000019.1, read on the forward strand.
CTGGCAATGCTGTTTGCGCTCGTTCTGCTCTTTAGCTCGCTTTGGGGCTGCAAAACGTCCGGCAGCGGTAATACGCAACCCATCACAATCGACGCGGTGGAAACGCAACAGCCCGCCTCGCCAACGGAAACGCCGGTTCCCACGCCGGATTTCAAAGTTAGTCAGGCGGCGCTTGATGCACTGAACGCGGTGGATATGGACGTATTCCGCTGGATGGCTACGCGGGACGGCTACGCTTATCATATGTACATTGACGACCCGACGAAGTTCAGCATCGATCCGGCTACGGTCAATATGACGCTCGGCGAATTTACGGAAGAGGACTCCAAGCTCTATGCGACGGAGGCCGGCGAGTTTCTGGCGCAATTTCAATTGATCAATCGCGAGGAGCTGCCGGTGGAACGCCAGTTTTCCTACGACGTATTGCAGCATATTTTGACGGATATGGCCGAGCAGCCGGAATACGAATACTACTATGAACCGCTCACCGAATACAGCGGTCTTCAGGCAAATCTGCCGCTGTCGTTTGCACTGTTTGAACTCAAGAACACGACGGACATCGAGGACTATCTCAAACTGCTGGCCGATATGCCGCGCTACTTAGGGCAGGTGCTTGCCTACGAGCAGAAGCGCGCGGAGCTGAACATGTTTATGACGGAACCCGCGTTGGATGCGATTCTGGAAGACTGCCAGACGATTATCGACTCGCGTGACACGTCGTTTCTCTACGCAACCTTCAACGACGCGATCGATCAGCTATCGACCTTGACGCCGGATCAGGCGCAGACCTATAAAGATCGCAATGCGAGCCTGCTGCAGAACGAATACATCGATTCCTACACAACGCTCTACGACGGCTTAAAAGCCCTTCGCAAGAGCTGCCGCAGCTATGAGGAAGTCGCTACCTATAACGAAACACAGCGCAGCTTCTACGAAGAGAGCATGCAGAGCAAAGCCGGAAACGACCTGAGCGTAGAAGAGACGCTTGAGATGCTCAAAAACGAGTTTTTCTATCTGCTCTACGATGCGCTCTCGATTCAGGATCAGAATCCGAACCTGTTCTCTGAAAGCGACAAATTGCCAAACGGCGTTTCGAGTGGAAACACCCAGCAGGATCTGGACTACTTAAAGTCCGTGATCGCGCCGATTCTGCCCGCACTGCCAAACCACAACCTAACGCTGACCGACGTGCCGGAGGAGTTACAGGATATGTTCTCGCCCGCGGCTTACGTCATTCCTTCGCTGGACGACTGGAAGGAAAACGTCATCTACATCAACACGGCAACAAAGGACCCGACGCTGTTGCTTACGCTCGCGCACGAGGGTTACCCCGGGCATCTGTATCAGTATGTGTATCAAAGAAGCCTCGAGGATGTCGGCGTGATGCAGCGCGTGTATAACTTTGGCGGTTATGCGGAAGGCTGGGCTCAGTTTGCCGAGTTTCTCATTACGCAGTATCAAACGAAGTACAATCAGGATTATCTGCGTTATCAGTTTGACTTTGGCATGCTGTTTAACGCAATCCTCCCGGCCATGATCAGCATCATGGTCAACTACTACGGCTATAGTCAGGAAGCACTGGAGAACTACATCACCGCCATCGGACTGGACGGCAAATCCTACGCGGCAAACTATTACGATCTTGTGATCGACCAACCGTATTACTTTTTTGATTATGCGGTTGGGTACAGCCAGATTGCGCAGCTCTATCGGGACGAACAGGACAGCCTAGGCGAAAAATTCGACATGGCTTCGTTCCTCAAGACGTATCTTGACCTTGGGCCGGGCTACTACGAACAGATTCGCGAACAGATGGACGTTTGGGCGGATAGTCTCGTCAGCGATGCTGCATAACCGCTTGACAAATTCATTTGATTCGGCTAGACTGACCACAACTGAATGAATTCAAAAGTGGCTGTGATCATGAGGAGTACGCTCAAGTTGCCGTAACAGAGAGACCGCCCAAGTGCTGGGAGGCGGTTTGCGGAGAGACGCGGAAGGTCGCATGGGAGCCGAAAACGTGAGCGTATGTAGTTAGCGTTTTCCGATTGATTCGCGTTAAGAATCTCTGAGAGGAATACCGTGTGAATGGTTCGCCGGTGTTCAACAAAGGTGGTACCGCGAACGTCCGCTTCGTCCTTTGGCGAGGCGGACGTTTTGATTTTTGAACGATTGCTCGTTCGTTGGAAGGCAGGAACAAACCTTATGCATCCCGAAATGGAAAAAACCTACGACCACGCGCACGTGGAAAGCACTCTCTACAAAAAGTGGGAAGAGAAGGGCTATTTTCACGCGCGTCCCAATACCGGAAAGCCGCCGTATACCATCGTCATTCCGCCGCCGAACATCACGGGCAAGCTCCACATGGGGCATGCCATTGACGAAACGCTTCAGGACGTGCTGATTCGCTACAAGCGCATGAGCGGGTTTGAAACGCTCTGGATGCCGGGTACGGACCATGCGTCCATCGCAACCGAAGTCAAAATCGTGGAACAGATGGCGAAGGAAGGCCTCACGAAGAAGGACCTCGGCCGCGAAGGTTTCCTCAAACGCGCCTGGGAATGGCGCGCGGAGTACGGCTCGACCATCGTCAAACAGCTTCGCTATCTTGGCTCCTCCTGCGACTGGGAGCGCGAGCGCTTCACGATGGACGACGGCTGCAACAAGGCCGTGATCAAGGTGTTTGTGAGCCTCTACAATAAGGGCTTGATCTATCGTGGGGATCGAATCATCAACTGGTGCCCGGACTGCAAGACCGCACTCTCCGACGCCGAAGTGGAATACGAAGAGCAGAGCAGCCATCTCTGGCACGTGCGCTATGACGCGCCGGACAAGAGCTACTCCATCACCGTTGCCACCACGCGTCCGGAGACTATGCTGGGCGATACCGCGGTTGCCGTGAACCCCGAAGACCCGCGCTATAAAAACCTGATCGGAAAGACGGTCGTGATTCCCGCCGTGGGACGCGAGATTCCGATTATTGGCGACGAATACTGCGAAATGGAATTCGGCACGGGCGCCGTGAAGATTACGCCAGGCCACGACCCGAACGACTTTGAGGTTGGACAGCGGCACGGCCTGCCGGTGCTTCGCGTGTATACGGACAACGGCTATATCAACGAGCTCGGCGGCAAGTATGTCGGTCTGGAGCGCTTTGAGTGCCGCAAGGCGATTGTGAAGGATCTTGAAGCGAGCGGCAATCTCGTTAAGATTGAGCCGTATGCGCATAACGTTGGCACCTGTTATCGCTGCCACACAACCATCGAACCCATCGTGTCCAAGCAGTGGTTTGTGGACATGAAACCGCTCGCCAAGCCCGCCATCGAAGCGGTGAAGAACGGCGAGGTCAAATTCGTGCCGGAACGATTCGAGAAGACCTATTTCAACTGGATGGACAACATCCGCGACTGGTGCATTTCCCGCCAGCTTTGGTGGGGACACCGGATTCCGGCGTACTACTGCGATGCCTGCGGGGAAATGATCGTCGCCGAAGAAGCGCCGGAAAAGTGCCCGCATTGCGGCGGCGCACTGCGGCAGGACGAGGACGTGCTCGACACGTGGTTCAGCTCCGGCATGTGGCCATTCTCGACGCTCGGCTATCCGGAGCAGACAGAGGAACTCAAATACTTCTATCCGACCAATACGCTCGTCACCGGCTACGACATCATCTTCTTCTGGGTCGCGCGCATGATCGTGTTTGGCTACGAAGTGATGAAGGAACGCCCGTTTGAAACGGTGTATGTCCACGGCATCATGCGCGACAGTCAGGGTCGCAAGATGAGCAAATCCCTCGGCAACGGCATTGACCCACTTGAGGTTATTGAGAAGCACGGTGCGGACTCGCTCCGTTTCTCGCTGCTCGCGGGCAACTCGGCGGGCAACGACATGCGCTTCTACTGGGAAAAGGTGGAATCCGCGCGGAACTTCTGCAACAAGATCTACAACGCCGCGCGCTTCGTGCTCATGGGCGTTGGCGACGCAAGCGCAGACCTGCCGGAAGAAAGCAAACTCGAAATTGCGGATCGCTGGATTCTCAGCCGCCTCAACGAAATCATCGGGGAGGTGACGCGCAATCTGGACGGCTATGAGCTGGGTCTTGCCTCGCAGAAAATCTACGACTTCATCTGGTCCGAATACTGCGACTGGTACATCGAGATCGCAAAATCGCGCCTCTATGGCGAAAACGCGGAGGAAAAGGCGGTTGTATCCGCCGTGCTGATTCACGTGCTCAAGGAGAGCCTGAAGCTGCTGCATCCGTTTATGCCGTTCATCACGGAGGAAATCTTCACGAAGCTTTCCGACGAGGAAACCATCATGCTCTCGCCCTGGCCGAAGCAGGAGGAGCGCTATACGTTTGATGCAGATTGTGCGCGCATGAACAAGCTCATGGAGCTCGTACGTTCCATTCGCAACCTTCGCGCGGAGATGAAGGTTCCCCCGGCGCAGAAGATCAGCGCGCGGTTGATCGTCGACCCGGCGGATCGGGATGCGTTCGTTATCATGAGCGGATATCTCAACAAACTCGCGGGTGTGGAACACGTGACCGTTTCTACGCAGGCAGGGGAGATTCCGAAAAACGACGTGCACATCGTCTGCGAAGGCGTGGAAGCGGTGATTCCGCTCTCATCGCTGATTGATCCGGAAAAGGAGAAAGCGCGCGTTCAGAAGGAAATTGAACGCCTTGAATCCGATATCCAGCGCGCGACGACAAAGCTGAGCAACGAAGGCTTCCTCGCAAAAGCGCCGCAGAACGTTGTGGAAGAAGAAAAAGGGAAGCTCGCGCTGGCAACCGACATGCTGGCAAAGCTGCGCGAGCGGCTGGAAACACTCAACTGACCGTAATAAAAACGGGAGGATTACTCTATGAGTACAAATGAGATTCGCTTTGGCGTCATCGGCGCGGGAAACATGGGCGAGGCAATTGTCCGCGGCTTCTATAAGAGCGGCAAAACCTCCGGCGTGCTGACGTCGATTTATGATCCGGACACGGAGAAATGCAAGGCTCTGGCAAAGAGTCTGCCCGTTCAAGCGGCGGACTCTTTGGAAAAGCTGATGGAATGGAGCAGCATATTGCTGATCGCAGTAAAACCGAACATCTGTGCGCATGTGTTTGGCGAACACTTCAACCGCTTCTCCGGCAAGGCTGTGATATCGATCGCGGCGGGATGGGGAGGGGAGAGGTTGAAGCAAGCGCTCCCTGCGGATGCGCGCATTCTCCGCGTGATGCCGAATACACCCGCCATGGTCGGCGAAGGCATGATCGTGTTTGAAAGCGGTGATTCACTGACCGAGCACGAGAAGGCGTTTGCGCAAACGCTGTTCGGATCGGTTGGCGACGTCATCAGCGTGGAACCCAAGCTCATGGACGCGGTGACCGCGGTCAGCGGCAGCGGGCCCGCCTACGTATATCTCTTTATCGAGGCATTGGCGGACGGCGGTGTGAAGGCGGGGCTTCCGCGTCCCGTTGCGCTCAAGCTTGCCGCGCAGACGGTGAAGGGGTCTGCCATGATGGTCTCCGAGACGGGCGTTCATCCGGGTGAGTTGAAGGATCGCGTCTGCTCGCCGGGCGGCACGACGATTGAAGCCGTAGCCGTGCTCGAGCAGCAGGGATTCCGCGGTGCGGTGATTGCAGCCGTGGATGCCTGCCGAGAGAAATCCGAACGAATGAGCAAATAGTATATTGTATATTATTTGGAAAGAACAGGGATGAAAAAACAGGTAACGATCTACACGGACGGCGCTTGCTCCGGCAATCCGGGACCCGGCGGCTGGGGCGCAATCTTGATGTATCAGGATCAAAAGAAAGAGCTATCCGGATTCGAACCCGACACAACGAACAACCGCATGGAGCTCACGGCCGTGATCGAAGCAATTCGCGCGCTGAAATCTCCATGCGCGTTGTCGATTCATACGGACAGCGCGTATGTCTGTAACGCATTTCGAAATGGCTGGCTGGACAACTGGTCGAGCAACGGCTGGAAGACCGCGTCAAAACGCCCCGTGGAAAATCAGGATCTCTGGGTTGCGTTGCTGACGTGTTTAAAGCCACACACGGCGGAATTCATCAAAGTCAAAGGTCATTCCGATAATCCGCTCAACAATCGCTGCGACGAACTGGCACGGCTCGCCATCAAACAGGCGCTGGCCGCTCAAACGTAAAACGACCGTCAACTACTCTTTTTGCCACTAACTATTCGTTAAACTTGTATTTAACGAATAGTTATGATAGAATAAAAGCGTCCAAATACGGTGATTTTGGAGGCGTTTTCGATGGCAAACACCTATCAGGCTGACAAGCTCAAGGACTACACCCTCAAGATTCGCGCATTGCTGCCGGAACTTCCGGCGCTTTGCGGATCGTTTTTTCGCGCAATCGACACACAAACTTCCGTATTAACGCGTTACGCATATGCAATTGATCTCCGGGGTTTCTTTCTCTACACGACCCAGCAGGAGGACCTCTTTCCCGGAAGAAGCGTCCCCTCCCTCTCCGTCACCGATTTTGAAAAGATTCAGGCCAGACACATTGAACAGTATCTATATGATGTTACACTGTATCAAAAAGGCGAGCGTGAACTCGTCAATCAGGAGCGCGCAAAAGCGCGAAAGCTCTCTTCCATTCGTTCCTTTTTTAAATATCTGCACAAGCACGAGTATCTGGAGACGAACGTCGCGGCGCTGGTCGACATTCCTAAACTGCACGAAAAGGCGATTATCCGGCTGGAACCAAACGAGGTTGCCGATCTGCTGGATTGCGCGGAGGATGGCGACGGTCTCTCCGACCGGCAGAAACAATATCACGATGCAACAAAAGTACGCGATCTTGCGATTCTAACGCTCTTTCTCGGCACCGGCATTCGCATCAGCGAGCTGGTGGGAATCGACCTTGGCGATATCGATCTGGAAAACGACGCATTCGTCGTAACGCGCAAAGGCGGCAAAGAGGATATCCTTAACTTCGGTGAAGAGGTGCACCGCGCGCTGGCAAATTATCTCGAACTGCGTGAGCAGCAGACCCCCTTGCCCGGTCATGAGCAAGCGCTATTTCTCTCGCTGCAGCTTCGCCGCATCACGGCGCGCTCGGTGGAGAATCTCGTAAAAAAATACACGCGCATCTCCACGCCGCTCAAGAAGATTACGCCGCATAAACTCCGCAGCACTTACGGCACCATGCTCTATCACGAGACGGAGGATATCTACCTCGTTGCGGACGTGCTGGGGCACAAGGACGTGAACACGACGAAGAAACACTATGCCGCCGCATCGGAGGAGCACAAGCGGATTGCCGCAAAGAAGATCAAGCTGCGAGAAGACTAGGTTTCTTTCGCTTAATGCTTTCGTTTTGCACGCGAGGCGTAGTAACGGTATGGCAGCGTTCGAACGTTGACCAGCGGCCCGTCTTTCCAGCTCTCGTCCGAATCCAGCACGTAGGCGTCGTCAAAGTCAACCGTAGAAGACATATCCCCTTCCGGGCTGTAGTCGTCTTCAAAGAACACACCGGAAATCGGTATGTCCAAATACGGACGAGTGTCCGTTTCGAGACAGCGAAAACAGTTGTCGCAGACCTTTTGCGGGTCCAGTTCGCAGCGGTCATCGCACTCGCCGCAATCGTTGCAAATCTTTTCCGCGTGTAAAACGCACCGTTTCATGAAAAATCACCATTCTTTCGAACATATGTTTGCAATCTGAAAAAACTTATGTTATACTTTCGATAAATCGTAGCAGTCAAAACATACGGAGGTTGCGGCTCGCCATGAAAAAGCTATCCGATCCCCAGCAGGTCATTTTGGATTACATGATTTCCTTTACCGAGGAGCATTCCTATCCCCCTTCGGTTCGGGAAATCTGCGCGGCGGTCGGGCTGAAATCCACCGCAACCGTACATACGCATCTGCGCAATCTGGAAAAGCGCGGCGTAATTACGCGCGATCCTTCCAAGCAGCGGGCAGTCTTTATCAACGCAGATCACATCGCTTCTCAGGAAGACAAGCCCTATGCCGTTCCGTTGGTCGGCCACGTTGCCGCCGGTCTTCCCATGCTCGCGGCAGAGAACATTGAGGACGCGTTCCCCCTGCCGGACGTGCTGATGCACGGCAAGGAACCCGAAGAAGTCTATATGCTCCGCGTCGAAGGCGAAAGCATGCGCGACGCCGGCATTCGCGACGGGGACATTCTCGTGGTCAACCACAACTGCAACTGCGCCAACGGCGATATCGTCGTTGCCCGCGTCAGCGGCGAGAGCGCAACGGTCAAACGGTTTTTCCGCGAGAAGGACTGCGTTCGCCTGCAACCGGAAAATGAGCTGTTCGACCCAATCTATGTTCCGTTTGATGAGCTGGAAATCTCCGGCAAGGTGATTGGCTTACTCCGCTCCATCTAGCGTTCGTGTTTATTTCAGCAGCGTGTCGCAGGCAAGCATAGCCGCGATACGCGCGTGCGCATAGGTCAAAGACCCCTGCACATAGGCCGTATACGGCGCGCGAATCGGCCCGTCCGCACTCAGCTCCGTCGTCGCACCCTGAACGAACGTTCCCGCCGCCATGACGACCTGATCTTCATACCCCGGCATGTCCCACGGTTCCGGAGACACGTAGCTGTCCACCGGAGCCGCTTTTTGTATGCTTCGGCAAAATGCGACCAGCGAGTCTGCATCCGCAAAACGAACCGCCTGAATGATATCCGAGCGAACCGCATCTCCGCGTGGCATGGTTTCCAGCCCGAGTGCTTCAAACACGCGCGCAAACAGCACCGCACCCTTGACGCACTGCGTGGTTACATGCGGCGCGAGAAACAGTCCCTGATAAAACGGGCGATAGTCCCCCGCGTAGGAGCCAACCTCGCCGCCCATGCCGGGAACGGTGAGCCGAAACGCCGCCCGCTCGACGAGCTCAGCTGTTCCGGCAATGTACCCGCCCGTTGGGGCAAGTCCGCCGCCGGGGTTCTTAATCAGCGAGCCAGCGATCAGATCCGCGCCATGCACGCTTGGTTCGGTCGACTCGACGAATTCGCCATAGCAGTTGTCCACGAGAATGCTCGCCCGTGGAAAGAGCGTTTTTGCCAGCGTGAATGCCTCTTCCAGCTTCGCCATCGACATCGCTTCCCGCCAGGCATACCCGCGGGAACGCTGCGCAAACACAACACGTACACGCGTCGGATCGTCCTGTTTCATCTGCTCCAGGTCGATGCTGCCATCCGGCAGTAGATCGATCGACCGGAAAGATACTCCGAGGCGCTTGAGTGAGTTCGGCGCGTCCCCCCTAACCCCGATTGCTTCCAGCAGCGTATCGTAGGGACGCCCGGTGATGGAAAGAATCACGTCCCCCGGCTCCACGAGCGCGGCAAGCGCCGTAAAGATTGCATGCGTACCGTTGACGAACTGCGGGCGAACCAGCGCGCACTCCGCCTGCAGCGCATGCGCAAACACACGATCGAGCGTGTCCCTGCCGGTATCGTCGTAGCCATAGCCGTTCGTCGGCGCAAAATGGCGGGCACTGACGCGCTCCTGCCAGAACGCCTCCAGCACGCGCTGTTGGTTTGTCATCTCAATGGCATCCGCGCGTTGAAACATGGACTCTAAGGATCGCTCCGCGCTCCAAACGAGTTCTCGCGCGCGGTCGGATATCGTCATAATTCGTTGGTTCCTTTCCAAAACTCGAGAAACAATTCTTCCATCTCACGTAATATATGTTCTTTGCACTGGTCAAACTCCGTTGCATCGAACCAGCGGATCCGCAGATCCCGCCGGAACCACGTGAGCTGCCGCTTGGCAAATCGCCTCGTGTCCTGCTTAATCTGTTCAACCGCCTGATCCAACGAGCATTCTCCGTCAAAGTAGGAGAACAGTTGCTGGTAGCCGATGGATCGCAGCGCAGGCAGATTGGGCGCATATTTTGCGTCGTAGATGCGGCGCGCTTCCTCGAGCAAACCTTCCTGCATCATTCGATCTACGCGTAGGTTGATTCGTTCGTAGAGCTTTTCGCGGTCCATGTTCAATCCAAAGAGCAGCGATTCAAACGGAGCCTGCTCCCCCGCCTCATTCTGAAAATCGTCGCCAAACGACGAAAGCGGCTTACCGGAGCAGTCGTAAACCTCCAGCGCGCGAAGCACTCGTTTTTTGTCGTTCGGGTGCAGACGTTTTGCCGTCTCCGGATCAACTTCCGTTAATCTCTGAAACGCCGCTTGCGGATGCTCATCATACGCGGCGGAGAGTTTTGCGCGCACTTCGTCGTTTTTTGGAATGGCAAATCCCAGCGGGTAGGTCAGCGCGTTGAGATACAATCCGCTCCCGCCGACA
>DAIRTE010000020.1:0-16314 GCA_036804025.1 Clostridia bacterium
CCAAGCCCCATCGGGCCGACGGAGGCCAGCAGCGCGAGCTTTCCGCCTTCCACAATGCCCATACGGTGCTCATAGCTGCCCAGCGAGGTATGATAGATGCCATGGAACGTGCCGATGATGCAACTCATCGGCTCCGCGAGCGATCCGTAGAAAAAGACGTCGCTGTCGTAGGGCAGCAGGCAATCCATCGCGAGCGTCTCAAACGGAATGTTGACCACCGTCGCGTCGCCGCCGCAGTCATGGTAGGAATACCCCGGCGCGAGCAGGGAGCCTTTGTAGAAATGCGCAGGTTGAATGGCAACCTTGTCACCCACCTTGTATTTGTTCTGCCAGTTTTTGCCGACTTCGAGGATTTTCCCGCAGAACTCGTGGCCAATGATCGGTGGATTGGTTGCGGCGTCCTTTGGCACGCGCTTGTGCGCCGTGCCCTGCACCGCCGCTTTGTAGCTGGACATGCAGATGCTGTCCGAAACCACCTCGACGCGAACGCCGTCGTCCCCGATCTCCGGCAGCTCAAACGACTCGAGCCGCAGATCCATTGCCCCGTAGAGGCGAACCGCTCTTGTTTTCATGTTGTTTTCTCCTTATACCGCTCCGCCGACGGCGGCTGCCTTGACGCGCTGCGCCGCGCGCCGAATTCCGCCAAGGGACTCGCCCGCGGCAAACAATTCATAATACGCTAAGATTTGCGCTTGCAGCGCTTCCCCGTCTGCCACGCTGGAAAGCTGCGCCAGCGCCGCTTTCGCCTGCTCCGGCGTCTGCGCTTTTGCATTCTCTTTGAGGTATTGATAGACCGCGCCCGCCGCGCCAACGCAGAGGTACGCGGGCGAAACGCCCTGCTCCAGGCAGAGACGCGCCGAACCGATCAATCGGTCGGAAGCCGCGAGCTTTCGCACCGGGTCCGCGCCCACACGCGCGCAGGTGTCGCCTAAGCTACGGTTGGCAAAGCGCGCGAGCAAATCCGAAATGTGCCGCAGAATCTCCGGCAGCGCAACACCGTACTTCTTCGAGAGCGCTTCCGCGCTTTCGAGCATAGCCCCTTCGACGAGAAAGAGGATTTCCGGCTCGTCAATCGCGTCCGCAATCAGCGGTTTTCCGGTGTAGAGACCGAGATACGCCGCCGTCGCATGGCCGAGGTTATGGATGTAGAGCTTGCGGCGGATGTAGAAGTCAAACGGCGAAAACGGAACCATGTTGCGAATCTGCGGAATCTCCCCGCGAAACGCGTCCCGATCCACCGGCAGAAAGCCATAGCGTTCCACGCAGACACGCAGCGCGTCCCCCGCCTTCATCTCCTCCGTCTGCACGGGCACCATCCGTCCGATGGACGCCTCGACCAGCCCGACGCTTTGATCCATCCACAATTGTTCGGCAGCGGTCAGGTGCTGCTTGATCATGCCTTCGAGCACCTTGTTTGCATCCATCAGGTTTTCGCAGATGAGTATGTTCAGCGGCGCTCCGCCCTGCGCAAACCGAAGCTTCAACCCGTTTGCGATGTTGGGCGCAATGAACTTGAGGATGTTCGCGCCGACCGCGGTGGCCATCACGTCCGCGCCCGCAATTGCGCGCGCCACCGCATCCGCATCCGTTCCGTCGATGGCGCTCACGCGCGTAATCGTGATGTCTTCATAGCCCGCGCCGTCCAACACGCGCAACGGGTAGCTTCCCCGCGCATTCAGCGCCTCGACCACGGGCTTTGCCACGTCCACAAACGCAACGTCGTAGCCGCTCGTGGAAAACAGCGCGCCAATGAACCCACGCCCGATGTTGCCCGCGCCGTACATAATCGCTTTCATATGCCTTTTCTCCTTTTACCGAACCGTCCAGCGTTCGGTGTGCTCCGCCGTGTCGCCGGGCAAGAGGATGCGCATTGGCGCAAGCGTCTCAAACTCCAACATCCAGCGGCAGCAGTAGATTTCGAGGTTCACGCCTCCGTCGGGATACAAATCTCCCATGGAGACGGGAAACTCCTTGATAAACGTTTGATCCGGCAGCGTGTAGCTGCCCGTTTTTGCCGCACTGTGCAGACCCAGCTTAAAGTACACGTCCAGCGGTTTTTGCCGAACGACGACGGAATTATCCGTAAACGTCAGCCGCTCGTCGCCAAGGCTTGTCGTGTTCCAGAGGGAGAGAATCCGCTCCGGCTTATCCGATAGTTCGTTCGTTTCGGCCTCAAACGGCGCCGTAAACACGCCGCCTCCCCGCATGACGCTGACCGCCCATGGCGCGCCAACCAGCGGATCGCTGCCCGTGTTCGTCACGCGGTAGCGAATGGCAACGCTGCTGTCGTCCTCCGCCTCGGAGATTTCAATCTGTTTCACGAGGTGCAGCGCCGTGTCCTCGTTCTGCGTGAGAACCAATCGGCCGTCCACCCAAGCATAAGAGATGGACTGCCCTTCCGGCTGGTAAAGCGGATGTTCGCTCTCCGGCGCAAACCAGAGGCGCGTGCCGCCGTAGATGCGCCAGCCCTCCGGCGTCGTCAGATAGTCTGCGTCGGCAGGCTGCTCGAAAAACACGTTCTCCTGCCCCACCCGCGCAAAAAACAGGATTCTCAGGCCAAACGAGAGCGGAATGCCCATCTCCCACGTGCCGTGTTCGAGCCAGAGGCAGTCGCCAAAGTGTTTGTAATTTCGAAACGTCGTTTTCATTTGCGCATTTCCCGGCAGAGGTCGAGCGCTTCGTTTGCGGTGCGCATGCCTTCCGTCGCCCCGCTTTCACTCAGTGAGCAGGCCGCCGCCGCGTTGCCCAGCTCAATCGCCTCGGCAAGCGGCAGGCCGGTGTACGCGCCATACAGCACGCCGGAGCAGAAGGCGTCCCCCGCGCCGACCGTGCCCTTGATATATCCCTTCGGAACCGGAACACTCTCGGTTTCGATGTAGTTGTCGTGTTCGTCCACGCCGTATCCGCCCTCCGGGCAGTGGATCACCGCCCAGGTGGATACGCCGAGTTGTTTGAGCTGGCGAAGCGCCTGCGGCAGGTTCTGCGTAAGCAGTTCCCCGTTTTCTCCGCGGAGCACAACGCCCGTGGAAGCCTGCGCCTCCAGCTCGTTGATGACGCAATAGTCCGTGTACTTGAGCGCGGGCGGCACGATGCGATTGAATCGATCCCCCGCCTCGCTGACCACGTCGATCGACGTGAGAATGCCCTTGCTCTGCGCCGTGTGCAGCAGCCGCGCCATCTTCGTACCAAACTCGTCGTCCGGCTCGTCCAACGCGTCGAGCAGCAGAATATAGCCGATGTGCAGCAGCTTTACGTCCAGCGCGTCCCAGTCCACGTCCGCCTCGCAGAAGCGCGCGTTCGCGCCGCGATAGTGATAGAACGTCCGCTGCTTGCCAATTGTGTCCGCCATGACCGCGGTAAACGACGTCAGCCCCTCGCGGCGGACGCGCGAAACGTCTATGTTGTCGTGCGCCTGCAACTTTTCGAGTACGTAATCCCCTTCGGCGTCCGTGCCGACCCGGCCTAGCGCCGTAAGCGGCAGATTGGGATCGAGCTTTGCCAGATCGACAATCACGTTGCAGAGCGCCCCGCCGGACGAGCGGGAGATGCCCTCCGTAATCGTCGTAAGTTCGCCAGGTTTTGGATGCCCCAAAATCGGGTAGAGTACGTCCACAATCATGTTTCCCGCAACCGCGATGCCGTTTCGTTTCATAAATGGATTCGCCTTTCGCTTGTCTGATTCAGAGGTGCGAAACGGACGCGCGCCTCTATCGCAACACGCGCCCGTTCCGCTCAAGTGGAGGAATACCAGTAATCGCCGGTTCTTATTTAGTCGTGCATCAGAAGTATTAAACGATACTCCAGATAATGCTTGTATGACTTAGTCGTGCATTAAGAGTTCCATAACATACATTTCAAGCCGCTCGAAATTCTGCGTCTTGACGCACTCCTGCTGGAACTTGTAGTCAAACCGCTTGACCTTTTCGAGCAGGGTTTCGAAGACCTTCTTGGACTTTTCAATGTGCGCGTAGCAGTCGCTCGCAGGCTGGGAACGCATGGCCTTTACGTCGAGGCCGACGCACTCCATTTTGCCGTTGTCGCCGAAGTTGTTCTCGTAGAGCACCTTGACCTGGTTGAACGCCTGACGGAGGTTGTCCACGCCGAACGCCTTGTCCTGGTCGTACTTCATGCCGTTCTGGTCGTTGAGGTGAACGCCCCAGAGCTTGCCCAGCGCGATGGCATAGGCCATGTCGTTCGCCGGATCGAGCCCCGCGAGGATGGAATGCGCGCTCTCGATGCAAACGCCGACGCGGCTCGGGTCCACGGTGTAGGCGCCGAGGCCCAGCGCGTGCCCGACGGTGCCGCAGTAGCTGCGGTCGATGGGTTCGTTCGGCTTGGGTTCGACGAGAATCAGCGTGTCCTTGTCATACTTGAGGATGGTGTCCATCGCGTCGCGCAGCTGAAGAATCTTCTCCACGGGGTTCTTTCCCTCCGCGCAGAGCGTGCCTTCGCGGGCGAGCCAGAGCTGAATCTTATTGGTGCCGAGCGCCTTGGCGATGTCGCAGCTGCGCTTGGAGCGCCAGATCGCGAAGTCGTAGTTCTCCTTGAGGCTCGCGGTGTAAGCGCCGTCGTTGCAGCGCGCGTCGAACCAGAGACGGGGCGCGACAAACTCGGCAAACAGGCCGTATTTGTCGAGCATGGCCTTGACGTCCTTGGCGTAGTCGATGATCGCCTTGTCGGACATGTTGTTCATGTCCGGAACGGCGTCGTCATCGTGGAACTGCACGCCCGCCATGCCGAGTTCGGCAAACTTCTTGATCTTCTCTTCCAGCGGAATGCTCGGACGGATGCCCGGGCCAAAGGTCTCGTTGCCTTCGTGAACGTTCCAGGGGCCTACGGTAAAACGAAATGTACTCATAATTGTTCCTCCCGATCGTGCTGATTAATTTGTTTTGAAAAAGAATCCGGTGTAGATTGGTGCTTGCGCGCCCGCCTGCAGAAACGGAGCGCCGTTTTCTCCGGTTTGTTGCCGGAAAACTACTGTTTCGTTTGGTTGTTTGTTTTACACAAAGAAAGGTTGCTTGCTTACTTGACAGTTTCAGAATACCTGTTTTGCAACCGGATTTCCTTTCGTTTCTTGCGGTTTTTTTATGATTAATTTGCGATTTGATTGACAAAATCGGTGCTTTCGCGGACAATGGGGTTCGGAGGGCTACGCATGAAACGGGAATATGAGCTGGTGCTGCATCCGCAGATGGCCTCGCTGCACGTCTTTCTGGTGCGCATTGATTACCGCGCGCCGCACGCGCATATGGAGATGGAGGTCGGCGTTGTGCTCGAAGGCGAGCTGCTGCTCTCGACCAACCGCGGGAGCACGGCGCTTCGCGCGGGGGACATGTACTATCTAAATTCCATGGACTTCCACGAGCTGCAGGCGCGGGGAAGCACCGCCCTGATCCTCGCGATTCAGATCAGCGAGGGTATGATTGCGCCCTATTATCCGGTGATTCGAAACCTCGTCGTGCAGGACGTTGCGGTTCGCCCATACTTTGCGGGAGCGACCGCCCGCTATCAGGACTGCCTTGCGCGCGCCGCACAGCTGACGCTGGACTACCTCGACTGCGCGCCGCACTATGAGTTTCTCTGCACCGCGCTATTAAATCAGCTGCTCTTCGAGCTGTACGCGTGCCTGCCCAACGCAACGCTCTCCGAACCGGAGATCGCGGTGCTCGCCTCGCGAAACACCCGCATCAACCGCGTTTTGGACTACATTGACCAGAACTTTCAGCGAAAGCTTCTGCTCAGCGAGCTCGCGGAGCAGGAGGGTCTGACGCTGACGTATCTGTCGCACTTTTTTAAGGACACGCTGAGCATGACCTTTCAAAACTACCTCGCGGAGCGGCGGTTCTCCAACGCGGTCATGCTGCTGGAGACGACGGAGCTTTCCATGCTCGACATCAGCCTCGCCAGCGGGTTTTCTGATGTGCGGTATCTAAGCCAGCTCTGCCAGAAGCACTATGGCTGCACGCCGCTGGCCTACCGAAAGTCGCGCCGCCAGCGCACCGCGACGCCAGCGCAAAACAGCGCGAGCGCGCAGACGTTCATCGGCGGCGAGGAGAGCAAGGCGGTGCTGCGCTCGTTGCTAGAGGACTGGAGAAAGCCGGACGACCGTTCCGCCCATTTTGCGTAACCGAAAAACTGGTATAATAAAAAGATGGAAATAGGCGAAACACGGTTTCATCCGCCGAAAGAAATGCAGGTAATCGAATGAACCATCCCGAAATCCTTGCCCCTGTGGGCGGCGAAGAGCAGCTCCTCGCCGCGGTGCGCTGCGGCGCAAACGCCGTTTACCTCGGCGGAAAGCTCTTTAACGCGCGCCGAAATGCCGAAAACTTTGGCGAAATGGATCTGATAAATGCCGTTTCCTACTGTCACGCGCGCGGGGTCAAGGTATACGTAACCGTCAATACCATCGTGCTGGATTCCGAGATGGCCGCGTTGGAAGCGGAGGCGGAGACAATCGCCGCCGCGGGCGCGGACGCGGTGATCCTTCAGGATCGCGCCGCGTTGCAGTTGTTTGCGAAGCGGTATCCGTCCATGGAGCGGCACGCATCCACGCAGACCGCCGTGCACAACGTAGACGGGGCAAGGTTTTTGCAGGACATCGGGTACGACCGCCTTGTTCTCGCGCGCGAACTCTCGCTGCCGGAGATTGAGCGCATTTGTTCGAGTATGCCGCTGCCGATGGAGGTGTTTGTCCACGGCGCGCACTGCATGAGCGTCTCCGGCGCGTGCTACCTCTCCGCCATGCTCGGCGGGCGGAGCGGCAACCGCGGCCTCTGCGCGCAGCCCTGCCGGTTGGATTGGGCCTGCGGCGACAACCGTTATTCGCTCTCGCTCAAGGATATGTCGCTGTTGTCCCACATCCACGAACTGGCGGATGCGGGCGTTTGCTCGTTTAAAATTGAGGGCCGCATGAAGCGGCCGGAATACGTCGCCGCCGCGACAACCGCCTGCCGTCAGGCACTCGCCGGGGAAGCCTACGATGCGGAAGCCCTGCGCGCGGTGTTTGCCCGCAGCGGGTTTACGGACGGCTACCTCACAGGCAAGCGCGGCGCGGACATGTTTGGCTATCGCACCAAGGCGGACGTAACGGACGCGGCGGACGTGCTCAAGCCGCTTGCCGCGCTCTATCGAACAGAAACGCCGCTGGTTCCGGTCGATCTGGCGTTCCATATGGATGCGCAATCGACGCGGCTCGTCGTTTCCGACGGCACAAACGAAACTGCGACGTCCGGCGGCGCGCCGGAACCGGCGATCCATCGCGCGCTGGACGAAGCCACCGCGAAAAAGAGCCTAGAGAAGACGGGCGGCACGCCGTTCTATGTTCGCAGCTTCCGCGCGGAGCTTACCGAAGGGTACACCCTCTCCGCCGCCACGCTGAACGCGCTCCGGCGCGACGCGCTCGACGCGCTGCTGGAGCTGCGCGGGCGGACGATTTCGCACACGCGGGTACCATACGAGACCTCCACCCCCATTCCCTACGTTTCTTCGCGCAAGCAGCCTGCGCTCTGGGCGCGCTTCTACCGCGCAGAGCAGATTCTGGCCGAAGAATCGTTTGAGCGAATCCTACTGCCGTTGGAACAAATTACGAAAGAGACCGTCTCGCGCTTTGGCGGGCGGTTGATCGCGCAGCTCCCGTCGCTGCTGTTTCCGGAGGACGAAACGGCGGCGGGCGAGCGGCTCGCGCAATTGGCCGAACACGGCCTTCGCGCCGTTTGGACGAACAATATCTATGGAATCCCCCTCGCAAAGCGGCTGGAGCTTGCGGTTCACGGCGGATTCGGACTCAACATCGTAAATACGCCCGCGCTGCTTGCCTGCGAAGCGGACGGGCTCAGCAGCATCACCGTTTCGTTTGAGCTCGCGATGGTAAAGATACTCGTGCTCGGCGGAACGCTTCCGCGCGGCATCGTCTCCTACGGATATCTGCCGCTCATGCGCGTTCGCAACTGCCCCGTCCGCGCAGCAGGCGGCTGCGGCGCCTGCAACGGCAAGGGCGAACTGACGGATCGTAAGCAGATCGTCTTTCCCGTGGAGTGCGACGAACGGCGCAGCGCCACACTGCTCAACAGCGTTCCGCTCGACCTGGCGGATCGGCCTCTCGCGGGGCTCGATTTTCAGCTGCTCTATTTCACGCGCGAGACCGCCGAAGAAGCGGCCGCCGTTACCGAGCGCTACCGCAACGCACAAAAAACAGACCAACCCCATACGGGCGGTCTGTATTATCGAACCCTGTTGTAGAATCCACGCCGCTATTCCGGCCTATCGTTCAAAGATGGATTCCGATCGAATCATCTGATCGACGCTCACGCCTTCCGGCAACGTAATCTCTCCGCAATAGTCCGTATACATGCTGCGGCGCACTTCGGAGAGATTGTTTGCGTGCGCCAGCACCCACATGAGCTTGGTGACCGCGCATTCGCTCGTCATGTCAAACCCCTGCAGAATGCCGGATTCCACGGCGAGCCGCCCCGTTTCGTACACCATCGGGTCGGACGCTTCGTAGCGGCACTGCGTCGTGAGCAGCACGGCGACGCCCGCGTCCAACAGTTGCTTGATGCCGTCCAACAGGTTTCGTCGCAGGCAATGGATGCCGCCGAGGCCAAACCCCTCAATGACCACTCCGCGATACCCCATCTGCCCGATTGCTTGAAAGACCTCCGTCTTCGTGCCCGGAATGAGCTTAAGCAGAAACACGGCGGGGTCAATCGCCTCGTCGAGTGCGGGCGCTTCGGTTGGCGCGTCCGGCGCGGCGAGCAGGCGAACAACGCCGTTTTCCACCGTACCCACCACGGGACTGTTGATGCTTTCAAACGCGTTCTGGCTCGTGGTTCGCACCTTGGCGACGCGGCAACCGCGCATAATCTTTCCGTCGAACACGACGAACACGCCGCAAAGCCCGCTCAGCGCGGCGAGCATCGCGTTGCCGAGGTTGTGCTTTGCGTCCGTATCGGGGTGGCCAATCGGCAGCTGCGAGCCGGTGATGACCACCGGTTTTTTCAGCCCGCGCAGCATATACGAGAGCATGGACGCGGTGTATGCCATCGTGTCCGTTCCGTGGAGCACGACGACGCCGTCGTACTCGTCGATGCAGGCGTATACCTCGCGCGCGATGAGCCGCCACTCCTCCGGTTGGATGTTGGAGCTGTCGAGGTTGAAGATGGTCTTCGTGTCAATCTGGCCAACCGCCCGCGCGTCCGGCAGATAGGTCAAGATATCGCCCGCAGACAGCGTAGGAATCAGCCCCGCGCTGGTCTGCGTGCAGGCGATGGTTCCGCCCGTGGAGAGAATCATCAGTTTTTTCATATGCTTGTTTTTCCGCTCCAAATAGCCGGAGAATCCGGAAGATTTGTTCAATCGAATGCAAGAAGCGCAAAGGCTGCCAAACGGCAGCCTCTTTGGTAACAACCGCTCGTTGCACCTCTATTTTAACATATGTGCATCCAAGCGCGATTATATATTCGAGCAAAACCGCTTGCCAGCGGAGGAGGAAAACCGCACCCGCAGGCCGACTCGTTTAGTGAACGACGCACTTATCCCGCCCGCTGTTCTTCGCGCGGTAGAGCGCCTCGTCCGCATTTGCCACGAGGTCCAGCTCACCGCTGATGGACGATTCCGGCAGGGAGTCGCAGCCGACGCTGACCGTTACGCTGATCTGCTGGTCGCCATACTCGGTGTTGTTTTCCTTAATCATGTGACGAACGCGCTCGCCAATCGTCGCGGCGTCCTCCTTGGAAGCGCCGGGCAGAATCACGAGGAACTCCTCCCCGCCGTAGCGCAGAAGCACGTCCCCTTCGCGGATGCCGCAGCGGATGAGCCCGGTGATGTTGCGCAGCACGCGGTCGCCAATCACATGCCCGTAGGTATCGTTGACGCGCTTGAAATGGTCGATGTCGAACATCAGCACGCCGAGTGGAATCCCCTTTCGGGTGGAGCGCACATACTCCTCGCGCAGGCGAACCAGCCCAAACCGGCGGTTGAGCACGCCCGTAAGCGGGTCCAGCGCGGCGAGCTTTTGCAGCTGTTCGTGCTCCAGGGCGTTGTGCAGCGCGACTGCGAGGCTCTGCGTAAAGATGGCGAGCTGCTTGCCGTAGCCCGTTTGGAACGGCTCGGCCTTTGCAAGCAGGATTACGGCAATGGGAATGTTCTTGAACTTGACCGGTTCAACGAGCACCTCTTTGGGATGGAACTGCGTCAGTGTGCTCTCGACAATGACCTCAGCCGGATGCAGAATCCGGCAGGATTCCCCCTTGGCAAACGCCGCGAGCACGTGCGGGTCCTTCACGAGCGACCCTGCCTCGCGGATGCCAAACGAGTGCAGCAGCGCAAAGTCGCTCTCCTGATCGAAGAGAATTGCCCCCGCGTCCGCGCCGGTGCCGCTCATCACGCGGTCGAGCGCGTACTCCGCGAGCGAATGCAGATCGAGCTGGCTCGAAAAGGTTGCGGTAAATGTCTTGATGTCGTCGAGCATACGAAGCGAATTGGAAAACGCCTCAATCAACTCGTTAAACGCCTGCGCGCTCTGCCCAAAATCGTCGTTCGTCTCCACCGGAATGCAGCAGTGCTCCGGATTGCAGTCCCCGATTTTGCCGTTTTCGGAGATCGTGATGATCGAGTCCTTGACCTCGTTCATCTTTCCGGTCAGGACGCTGAGCTTTCGCTTGACCGTTACCTTGGCGATTCGAATGTTGACCAGTCCGACAATCAGCCCCGCCAGAATACAGGACGCAAGAAAGAACCCTCCGAACGCAACCGACTTCGGCACGCCGAGCAGGAGCATAAAAAACGGGAATACAATTCCCATGAGAAGGCCGAATCCGACCATGCGGAAGGCCATGCGAAAAAACGTATTCGGGTAATGCTTCACGTATGAAATCCTGCTTTCTTTTTTCAAGCCAAGAAGAAAAAATACGGTGCTAGTCTATCACAGCGACACCGTGGATGCAACGTAACATTTGCTCAATAAGGTGCAAAATCTGACAGAAAAAACCGCCCGGCTGTTTTCAAACCGGACGGTGTTGTTTCAACGTATCAAATGCGTTTTATTGCGGCAGTTTCATGCAGAATTCCACGCCGTCTTCCATGTTTCGGGCGCTGACGCTGCCGTCATGAAGCGCGGCGATGGACTGGACAATCGCGAGCCCAACCCCGTGCCCGCCGGAGTCCCTGCCGCGCGCGCGATCCATCGTGTAAAACACGTCCCAAATGCGATCCAGCTCCTCCGCCGGAATCGGCGCGCCCGTGTTGCGCACGCGAAGGACAGCGTTCTTTCCCTCAAACTCAATGGAGAGCAACACTTCGCCCTGCTCCGGCGTATGCCGGATAGCGTTTGTCAGTAGATTGCTCAACGCGCGATCCAGCAATTCAAAATCGCCTTTGAGCTGTGCTCCCGGCCGAGCGGTCATCCGAAGCCGAACCTGCTTTTGCTCCACGTCCCGCTCAAAGCGCGTATCGAGCGCCTCCAACAGGCGTTCCACGAGAAAGACGCTCACGTTGAGCGGTGTTTCTGCGTTTTCGAGCCGCGAAAGCTCCAGCAGCTGCCGAATCATGCCGTCCATGCGGTCGCATTCAGCGGCGATGACGCCGCAGTAGCGCGCGGTCTTGTCCGGATCGTCCGCAACGCCAAACTGGAGCCCTTCCGCATAGCCCTTGATCACGCCGATGGGCGTTTTCAACTCGTGGGACAGGTCGCGAACGAGGCGCTTGCGCCGGACGATGTCCTGCTGCATGCGCCCGATGCTCCGGCTGAGTTTTTCGGAGATTTCGTTGATGCTCGTGCCGAGGCGGCCCAGCTCGTCGTTTGTCGCAACCTCAATCCGCTCGCTGAAGTCCAGCTCGGCAATGTTCGCGGCGACACGGCTCATCTCGATGACCGGCTTCGTGATCACGCGCGAGACAATCAGCGTCGCCAAGCCGCCGACCAACGTCAGCCCGATGCCGACGAACAGATAGAAGCGATTCGAAATCGTAACGCTCTCCTGAATGCCCTTGATGCTCTTACTCAAGATCAGAAAGTTCCCGTTGTCCAGCTTTCGTGCATAGATCAGGCTCTCGTTGCCGTAGTCGTTCACCGTGACATCCGAATGATCTCGCCGCAACAGCCATCTTTGGGAAGCAAGGAACTCGCGAATCTCCTTTGGCAGCTTCTTTACGTCGGTTCCTTTGGCCACGGCGGCGGACGAATAGACGAGGTTGTAATCCGAGTCGGAGATGCGAATGCCGATTGAGTAGGTGCGATCCAGTTCCAGCAGTTGCTCTTCCCAGTCGCTTTTTCCCGCCAGAATCAGCCGCTCGATCCGGTTGGACGCAACCCGCAGGATCACGCGGTTACGCGCAATCGAATACCGCTCCAAAAGCAGGGCGTTGCTTAAAATACCGAGCAGCACCATCAGCGCCGCAAACGCGGTGAACAGCAGGAATACCTTTTTTCGAATCGACCATTTCATCGTATTGCCCTACTCCACAACCTCAAAGCGATAGCCCGCGCCGCGCACGGTTTGAATGCAGTCCCCATAGCGCTCCAGCTTTTGCCGGAGCGTCTTGATGTGCGTATCCACGGTGCGCGCGTCCTTATCAAAATCGTACCCCCAAACCTTTTCGAGAATCCGGTCGCGGGAGAGCACGATGCCGCGGTTTTGCACCAGCAGCGCAAGCAGCCGGAATTCCTTGTTGCTCAACGGAATCTCCTGCTCGTCGATCAACACCAAATGGCGGTTTGCGTCGAGGCAAAGCCTGCCGTTTTGCAGTAGCCCCGTCTGCTCGCGGGTTGTCTTACGCAGCAGCGCGTTGAGCCGGGCGACGAACACCGCATAGCGAAAGGGTTTTGCGAGGTAGTCGTCCGCGCCGTGCTGTAGGCCCGCCACCTCGTTCTGCTCGTCCCCCAGCGCGGTGAGCATCATCACCGACGCGTCGGAGTGCGCACGAATTTCGCTGAGCACCTCCCAGCCGTCGTAGACCGGCATCATCACGTCCAATATGACGAGATCCGGCTCCAGCCCGCCAAAGAAAAGGTCGATTGCCTGCTTGCCGTTTGCTGCTTCCAGCGGTTCGTACCCCTGCTGGCGAACAATGTCGCAAATCAGCGCGCGAAACACTTCGTCGTCGTCCGCAACCAAAACTCTCAGCCGCATCGAGTACCCCCGTTTTCAAACTGTTTTTCTGTCAATCACAGCAAATATGGCTGATTCCAGTATACCATAGGGCATCATCCTTCGGAATCCACCGCGGTCTTTAGCAATAGGCAGCAAAACCACTGAAAGTCCGCAGGGAACATCCCCGCGGACTTTGCTCTCTCTCCAGTCGTTTTGCTCGAAAAAAGCAAACCCTTTACTTCAGCAGCGACGCCTGCTCCTTGAGCGCGGCGTTGATGTCCTGCTGGGTCTTCAACCGACCCTGCAACACGGTAATCGCCTGATTCACGGCGGTGTTCGCGGCGGTGAAGTCCTTCTTTGCGACGCTCGCGCGCATGTCGGCAAGATATTGCTTCGCCTGTCCGTTCGTCGATTTCTCCGTATCGCGCAGCGTCTTAATCGTCGTGCCGAGCTCGCGAATGCGCGCGTCCGCCTCCGCGCTGATGGTCTTTGTTCCGGCTTTCACCTGCTTGAGCGCGCGGGTAATCTGCTTACTCAGCGCCGTGTTGGCCTTGGCCTGCAGACCGATCTGCTTTTCCAGCAGCGTCACCTGCCGCTTTGCCGCGGTCAGCGAGGCGCGCAGCGCCTTCTCCTCCGGGCTCAGCGTCGGTTTCGGCTGCGCGGCTGTTGCGGTAACCGGCGCGGGCGTCGGGGTCGGCTGCGCCGTCTCCGCGAGGGCGGTTGCCGGAAGCGCGAGCAGCAGTATGCCGCAAAGATAAGCCAATATTCGTTTCATGTGAATTCTCCTTTCGGTGTGTGTCCCCATTTTTGCGAATGCAGGGTGTTTTCGATGCACGCCTGTTCGACACGCATACATTACAAAACGTATGTGAAATCCGCGTGAAGACGGCTGTTAAGAAATTGTGAACCTGTTTCTTCTTACTTATGAGTACGTATTGTGTGATAACCCACACAGGACTTTCGGAAACCCATCACGATTTCATCACATCCTCGCAGGATAATAACAGTGTCAGCCAGCGATGATGCAATGCTGACTCACACAACAAACAACGACCATAAGGAGGTCTAACAACATGAAACACACAAAGAACGCTCTCTTCGCCCTCGCATTACTCGCGGCGGGCTCCCTGGTGCTCTCCGGCTGCACGACGGCTGCCGCACCGCAAGCCTCCTCCACCGAACCGGCAACGGTTGCGCAAGCCGCCGAACCGACGCAGGAGACGGTTGACTCTTCCGTGACCGGCGGCTACGGCTGGTCTGACGACGCGGAGCACACCACCGCCCTGGGCACGGGCTACCGCGGAAACGGCGGCAACGGCGCCAACGGCGGATATGGCGGATATGGTTTGGAGACCGAGGACGACTGTTTGCCCGTCTATGGCGATGAAAGCGCTTACCCCGCCTACACACCGACCACTGCCGACCTCGCGCTTTCCGTTTCGGGTTACGGCTCAGCGGGCGCTGCGGCGGACACCAATCTCTCGCTGGCGGACATGCTGACCTACGCCATTCAGGACGAGTACGCCGCCCGCGCGGAGTACGAAGCGATTCTGGACAGCTACGGCACGGTTCGCCCGTTCTCCAACATCCTCCGCGCAGAGGAAACGCACATTGACACGCTCCTGCCGCTCTTTACCGAATACGGCATCACCGCCCCGGCCGACGAAGGCGCAGCACGCGCCGCCCTGCCGGACAACCTGACGAGCGCTTACCAGACCGGCGTGAATGCCGAGGTAACGAACATCGCCATGTATGAACAGTTTCTGGAGCAGGATCTGCCCGCGGACGTCCGCGCGGTGTTTGAAAGCCTCATGCACGCTTCGGAAAACCACCTGCGCGCCTTCCAGAACCGTCTGTAACCCAGATAGATCCGTAGTACAATAATAACGATTGAACAACAGGAGGTAATACACCATGTCCGCTACGCCCGAGATCACCAGTCCCCGCGACAAGCGCCTCGCGCTCGTCTCGCGTATCCTTCGCTGGATAACGCTTGGCAGCTTCCTCGCCTTTGTGCTCGCGGCAACCATGCTGCATACGCTCGGCTACGTTGCGCCGTCCATCCACGCCATCTGCCCCTACGGCGGATTGGAATCCACGCTTTCGCTGATTGCCGTAGGAACGTTCCTCAAGAAGCTCGTGATTGGAACGTTTGTGCTCTTTGGCACAACGGTTGCGCTCGCGCTGATTCTGCGGCGCTCGTTCTGCGGACAGATCTGCGCGTTCGGCGGTCTGCAGGAGTTCTTTGGCAAGATCGGCAACAAGCTGTTTAAGAAGCGTCCGGTCGTGCCGCAGAAGCTCGACAAGGTTCTGCGCTACCTGAAGTACGTTGTCCTCGCCGTCACCGTGGCGATGGCCTGGATCACTGGCGAACTCTGGATTACGCCGTACGATCCCTTCAACGCGCTGGGACATCTCGCGGATTTTAACGCGCTGATTACCTCGTACCTCGTTGGATTTATCATCCTCGTGATTTCGCTGCTGGGTTCCATCGTCTACGACCGGTTCTTCTGCAAGTACCTCTGCCCGGCGGGCGCGTTCTATGGTCTGATTGGCAAAGCCAGCCCGTATGCGGTTCGCGTCAACGCAGACGCCTGCATCCGCTGCGGCAAGTGCAACCGCTCCTGCCCGATGAACGTGGAAGTCATGGACGCGAAAAACGGCCGCGTAACGAGCCTGGAGTGCATCAACTGCAACGAGTGCGTCAACGCCTGCCCCGTACAGGGCGCGATCCACACCGGATTTACCAAGAAGGCGCGCATCCACCCGATCGTTGCAACCGTGCTCGCGCTGCTGCTGTTCCTCGTACCAATCGGTGTTGCCGCGGCAACGGGAAACATGCAACTGCTGCCGAATAAATACGAAGGTCTGGCCTGGGGCACTCCTGCGGAAGCGGAATCCGAGGGCGGCGGTGGCGGCGGTGGCGAAGGCGAAGAAGCCGAAGGCACGGAAGGTGAGGAAGAGAGCTACGACGCGATCAACGGCTATGAGCCGAGCGACCTGCGCGGCTCGCTCACGCTGGAACAAACCGCAAGCATGCTCAACCTCCCGCTGACCGATGTCTACGCAAGACTTGGCCTCCCCGCGAACTACCCTTCCGGCGCGACGCTCAAGGACGGGGCGGCGGACATGGGCATGGGACTCAGCGACTTTAAGCATCAGTTGTTCGATTAACGAACCAACCGAACAAAGGCTCCGGCAGTTGCCGGAGCCTTTTGTC
>DAIRTE010000020.1:16414-22538 GCA_036804025.1 Clostridia bacterium
AGGAGGTTGTTCATCACCTGCGTGAATTGCCCGCGGTCAAAGCGGATCGCCCCGCCGGAGCAGAAGAGCTCCAGCGCGACGTCGCGCTTGCCCGCCGCCAGCGCAAAACGCTGCACGAGCTCACCCAGCGCGTCCTCGCCGGAGAATGTTTCCGGGTGCATGGCCTCCGCACCGGATTGCAGCTTGGAGTAGTCCAGAATATCGCTCACGAGCGCGCCGAGCCGCGCGGATTCCTCGCAGATGGCGTTGAGCTGTTCCGTGCGCTTCTGCTCATTTGGCCAGGTCACATCCCGAACCGTCTCCGCATACCCGCGGATGATGGTCAGCGGCGCGCGCAGCTCGTGCGAGACGTTGGCAATCAGCTCGCGGCGAAGTTCTTCCGTCTTGCCGAGCTCCAACCCCAGCTCGTTGAGCGCGCCGGTCAGCTGCCCGATTTCGTCCTTGGTGGATACGGGAACGGAAACATCATAGTGCCCGGCGGCGAGCTCCCGCGCCGCCGCGGTCACGCGCAGAATCGGCCGCGAAAACAGCCGCGACAGCAGCGCGGAGAGCAGCAGCGCCGCGCATAATAACACGGCCGAGAGCACCCAGAGTTGCTGAAGCAGCACGCGGGACGCCTCGTTGACGTCCACAAGCGAAAACACGATCAGTAGATATCCGCCCGGCACCGCGCGGCTGAGCAGCGCGTAGCGTGCGTCGTCCGTTTCGGTTTGCAGGTATTCCACGCCGCCGCCCGCAGCACCCGTCAGCTCCGGGATGCTTCGGACGATCTGGCCGCGCATCGGCAGCCCGTCCGACTGGTACACGACGCTGCCGTTTTCATCGACGGCGAGCAGATTGACGTTGCTGTTCGATTCCAGCGCCGCGTAATCCGTCTCCGGCGCAATCTTCGCCGTGGCGATGGCGCGGTCTATCGACGCGACGCGCTCGTTGAGATAGCTGTTGTTCAGCAGCACCGCCTGAACGAGCCAGATGAGCGCAATCGTCAGCACGGCCATGCCAAGAAACGCCAGCATGAGTTTTGTCGAAATGTGCTTCATACGCTGCCTCCCGAAAAGCGGTAGCCCGTGCCCCAAACGGTCACGATGCGATCACGGTAGGCGCCGAGTTTTTCGCGCAGGCTCTTGACGTGGGTATCCACGGTGCGCGCGTCGCCAAAGAAGTCGTACCCCCAAACGTGGTTAAGCAGCTGATCCCGTGTAAAGGCAACGTCCGGCCGGGACACGAAGAACGCCAGCAGGTCAAATTCCTTTGGCGTGAGGCTGGCTTCCGCGCCGTCAATTGAAACGAGCCGCGCCGAACAGTCCACGCGCAGCCCGCCGAAGACGTAGGTCTCCGCGGCGGCGGACTTCGCGCCGGAGCGCTTGAGCAGCGCCTTCATCCGCGCAACCAGCTCGCGCGGGCTGAATGGCTTGCCGATGTAGTCGTCCACGCCGAGCTCAAACCCCAGCAGGCGGTCGTATTCCTCGTTTCGCGCGGTGAGCAGAATCACCGGCACGTCGCTGGACTTTCGAATCTGCCGCAGCGTCGCCCAGCCGTCGAGGTTCGGCATCATCACGTCCAGCAGCACGAGCGAAAACGAACCGGCCTCAAACAGCCGCAGCGCTTCCTGCCCGTCCCCCGCCTCTGCAAACGCCCAGTCCTCGGCCTGCGCATATTCGCGTACAATCGAGCGAATGCGCGCGTCGTCGTCCGCCAACAAGATTTGGATCAGATCCATCGCCTCCCAACGGTTATATCCATAAGAATCATGTGTATCCAATATAGAGAAACGTTCGTATAAATAGATAGTAACACCCCGTATAGAAACCGCGCAAGAAAGAAGCGGAATTCCCGCCGATTTGCCGCAAGATCGACGCAACGCCGGAACACCTCATTGCTGTTTTTCGGAAAATATGGTAGTCTTCTATTTGAAAATCCGTGTGCAACGGATTGTTTTGTAATGGATTCATTTTTAATATGGGAGAACGCATGCGAAAAGGAACGATGAGTTTTGAAAAGAACAGCCTGCTGCTGCTGTTTTTTTCAATTGCATCGAGTTTGTGCAACTACCTGTTTCAGGTGACCACCGGAAACCTGCTTTCCGAGGTGGATTATGGCAACGCCAACGCGCTGCTCTCGCTCTCGGTCATCCTCAGCGTGCCAACCGCGCTGTTCACCGTACTTTCCTCAAAATACACGACCAACTATCTGACGACCGAGCAGCCCGGCTTCGCGGCAAAATGGGTGCTGCGCCTCGAAAAAATCGCGCTGTTCTGCGCGCTTGGCACGGTGCTCGCGGGCGCGCTGCTCTCGGGGCCGGTGGCGAGCGTACTCAAGTTTGAAAACCGCTGGTTCGTGTTTGCCGCATTCGCGCTGACCGCGGTCAATTACCTGAGCTGCCCGGTGGTCGGCGCGCTGCAGGGCTCAAAGCGCTTTCTGCACTACGGCGTTGCAAACCTGATTGCCAGTGGAGTCAAGTTCCTGGGCAGCATCCTGTTTCTCGTGATCGGGCTAAGGCTCATGGGCGTGATCTTTGCGCTCGCGCTGGGTACCATTCTGGCGACCGTGTTTGCCGCCGTCACGCTCGGAAAGTCCTTTCTCGCGCTACGCTCAACCGACCCGCTCCCACAGGAGAGCGGACTCAAACGCTACATTACGGGCGCGCTCTTGGTGCAGTTCTGCAACGCGGTGCTCTCCAACGGGGACATGCTCCTCGTGAAGGCCTACGCAACCACGGCGGCGGACGCGGGCGTCTACTCCTCCGCCATGGTGATTGGCAAAATTCCGCTCTACGTGGCGGGCACGCTTGTTGCGGTACTGTTTCCCATGGTGGCGGAGGCGGTCGTGCGCCGGGAAGCGACAAAGAAGCTCTTTCTCAAGTCGATGCTCTACAGTGGCGGAATCGCCGTTGCCTTCGCCGTGTTTTTGCAATTGTTCGGTTCGTTTGTCTTCCGGCTGATGTTTGGCGAGCGTTACGCAACCGCACTGCCGCTGCTGCTGCCCATCAGCATCTTTATTGTATTCGTTACGCTGATTACCGTGGAGATGAACTATTTTCTCGCGATGGGACGAAACCGTATGCTGGTCGCTTCGCTGCTCGCCGGATTCGCCGCAATCTATGCGCTCGTTTCGGTGTTCCACGCGTCGATTACGCAGATGATCTACGTCATCAGCGGCGTGCTGGCGATTGTGTTCGTCGTCAATGCGGTCTACGGCCTGCTGCTCAAGCCGCAGGCGGATGCGCCAAACGTCGCCTTGCCCGGCGCGGAGTAAACCCACCGCCGCGGGCGCTGATACCGCGCAACAAAGGAGGAGTTCTGCATGCAATCGGATCGAATGAGCCTGCTCGTGATGTCCTGCGACCGGTATTCCGATCTTTGGAATCCGATGTCCGATTGTCTAAAGCGGTTCTGGCCGGACTGCCCATATGAGACTCTCCTGTCCACCGAATCCGCATCCCCCGCGCCGGAAACGGTGTTTCACCGCACCGTCCATAGCGCGCGTTCCGCCTGGTCCGGCCGCCTGCTGGAGACGCTGGACGCGATTCAAACGCCCTATACGATGCTGCTGTTGGACGATCTCTGGCCGTGCCAGACGATCTCCACCGCCGCCATCGAGCAAATTCTCGATTTGATGGAACGCGACGCAATTGGCGACGTGCATCTTCGAAACGAAGGTTTTCACGAGCGCGATTACGAGAAGGATTCCGCCTATCGAATCTACGCGGATGGTACGCCATACCGCATCAGCGCGTCCGCAGCCATCTGGAACACCGCGTTTCTCCAGTCGGTGTTGCGTCCGGAGGAAAGCGCCTGGGAATTCGAGCGAATCGGTTCCTATCGCGAGGAAGCGCGAAAGCTTCCGGTGCTGGTGTGCAAAAGCTCTCCGCTCTCGGTCGTCTGCGACAGCGGCGCCGTCGAGCAGGGACGCTGGGAACCGCTCGCGCTCGCGTTTGCAAAGGAGCAGGGCATTGCGGTGGACACCACAAAACGTCCCATCAAGCGCTGGCGCGACCGGTTGCGTAAGTCGATCAAGAGCTTTGTTTACAACGCGAATCCAAAGCTGATTCTGGCGATTCAGAACCGAATCTATCGCGCCCAGCAGAGTCGCAAGAAATAAGAACGTTCCGACACGCAGGAGGATTGTTTGAAGCAGATACTGTTT
The DNA here is from genome assembly GCA_036804025.1 of Clostridia bacterium. Lineage (GTDB taxonomy): Bacteria > Bacillota > Clostridia > Christensenellales > CAG-138 > UBA7703. The sequence continues at coordinate 20,561 of DAIRTE010000020.1, forward strand.
TTCCTTGGCACCGAAGCGGAGTTCATCAAGCTCTTTCCCATCATGGCGGAGCTGGAAGCGCGCGGCATCGACTATCGCATTCTTGCCTCCGGGCAGAACGAAATTCGAACCAGCACGCTCTTTTCCGCGTTACAGCACGACGGTTGCGACCTGCTGCTCAGCGACCCCGCCTCCATCGAGAAGACCGCCAAGGGGCTGCTGCTTTGGTTCCTTCGCACCGCGCGGCATGCGCGGCGAACGCTGCCCGGCTGGCTCAAGGAACAGAGGATCTCCGACGCGCTGCTCGTTGTCCACGGGGACACGGTTTCGACGCTGATGGGTGCGTGGCTCGGCCACAAGTTAAAGCTGCTGCCCGTCCATGTGGAAGCGGGGCTTCGTTCGTTTGATTATCTCAATCCGTTTCCGGAGGAGATCAACCGCTCGCTCGTGTCGCGCTATGCGCGCGTACACTTTGCGCCGAGCGAGCAGACCTGCCGCAACATCCGCAACAAGCGCGGAACCATTGTCAACACGCAGGGAAATACCCTGCTCGACGCGCTCGCCATCAGCCACCGGTACGCCAGCGGCGTGTTGCCGAACTGCGTCCCCGAACGGGGCAGCTACTTCGTGTTCGTGGTGCATCGGCAGGAGAACATTGCCAATCGCGCGACACTCGCGCGCTTTCTCGACGAGATGCTGGAGGCCGCGAAACGCATGCCCTGCGTCTTTCTGCTGCACGAGCCAACGCGGGTCGCGCTGGAGCAGTTTGGCCTAATCGATTGCGTCACCAACCAGCCGAATGTGCACTGCGTGGAGCGAATGGAATACTTCCGGTTCATGGAGTTGCTCTCCGGCTCCGCCTATGTGATTACGGACGGCGGCAGCAATCAGGAGGAGCTTTCGTATATGGGCAAGCCCTGCCTGCTGCTGCGCAAGAAGACGGAGCGACAGGACGGCCTCGGCGAAAACGCGCTGCTCTACGGTGGCGATCCTTCGAAGATCGGCTGGATGTCCAAACACTACGCCGAGCTGGAGCGCCCGCCCATTGCGGCGGCGGTTTCCCCGTCGTCGGTCATCGTCGATACACTGGAGGAATTGCGCCGTGCCTAACGCGCCGGAACCAACCGCATCAATTCGCATTACCTTCGCGATGCCGACGCTCAACGCGGCGCGGACGATTGAGCGCGCGCTGCAGTCCATTATACGCCAGACAATCCCGCAGGATCAGCTCGAAATTCTCGTGATCGATGGCGGCTCGACCGACGCGACGCGGGAGATCGCGGCGCGCTACGGCGCGGTCGTGCTCGAAAACCCGGACGTCGTTCCGGAGAGCGCAAAGTTCATAGCGCTTCAGCACGCACGGGGTGACTATTTCATCGAGATGGATTCCGACGAGTATTTTCTATCGAACGATCAGCTCCAGCGGCGACTGGACTTCTTCGACGCGAACCTGGAGCTGCAATGCGTTCTGACGGATCGCCTGCTGACGCCGCCGCACGCGGACATCGCCTGTGCCTACCTCAACGGCGTCGGGGACCCGTTTACGTATTTCGTTTACCGGCTCAAAGGCTCGGTGATCAAGACCTTCCGGAAGAACCGCGTTGCATCCGACAGTGACGGTGACATGCAACTCTTTCGGTTTGCCGAGGGCGACTTGTTGCCGATTGCGGACGGCGGCGCGAGCATGGTGAGCCTGCGCTATGTCCGCGCGGCGCTTGCCGACAGGTTGAACGAAAAATCCTTTGCGTCCACCATCTGCGGGGACGTGATTGCGAAAACGCGCGTCGCGGGCTGCATCCGCGGGGACGATATTCTCCACGATTCCACCGCGCGGCTCTCCGGCTACCTGAAAAAGCTCAAGTTCCGCGTGGTCAACAACGTTCACGACGCGGCCCGCTCCGGCTATTCCGCACGCGCCGTCGTGAACAAAACGCTCCAACGGCGAAAGCTTCTGTTTCCGCTGTATTGTCTTTCCATCGTGCTGCCGCTTTGGGACGCG
>DAIRTE010000020.1:22638-29531 GCA_036804025.1 Clostridia bacterium
AAAGCTTCTGTTTCCGCTGTATTGTCTTTCCATCGTGCTGCCGCTTTGGGACGCGATTTTCTTGAGCATCTCGCGTAAGAGCGCCTCATTTTTGCTGCACCCGCTCTACGTGTACTACGTGATGGTGCAGATCTGCCTGCAATATCTTAAGAAGCTGACCCATCGGGAACAACAAAACGTTTCCTACGGCAAATGACGAAACTTTCCCCCTCGTTCCTCATTTGGAACGGTGATTTGGTCAAATGAAAGTGGAACAACGCATGAAGAACGACCTCCAGTCCTCTGCAGAACCGGTTCGGTTTGACGCGCCGCTCACCGTCGTGATTCCCGCCTACAACGAGGCGGATCATATTCGCGCGACGCTCGGCGTGATTGCGTCGTCTTTGGAGCGGTTTGCGGAGTCCTACTCGATCATCGTCGTGGACGACGGCAGCACGGACAATACCGCCGCCGAGATTCGTCTGGCCGCGGCGGACAACGCGCACATTCGCCCCGTCTGCAACGAGCCAAACGGCGGCAAGGGTTCCGCGCTGAAGACCGGTGTGCTGGCGGCCGCAAACGAAGGGTATCTCGCGTTTCTGGACGCGGATCTCGATCTGCATCCGGATCACCTCGCTTCGTTCTATCGTGTGTTGCAGGCGCAGCAGGCGGACGCAGTCATCGGCTCCAAGATGCATCCGGATTCGAAGCTGGACTATCCGAAATCCCGCCGCTGGATCAGCACCTGTTACTACCTCGTGCTCAAGGTGCTCTTCGGCCTCTCGGTGCACGACACACAGACCGGGGTAAAGCTCTTTCGCGCGGAGGCGATTCACGCGGTAATGCCCTACATCCTCGTCAAGCGTTTTGCCTATGACATCGAGGTGCTCGCGCTGCTCAACCGAAGAAAGGCCCGCATCGTCGAAGCGCCGATTGAGCTGCGTTTTCAGCGCGGCGCGGCTTGGAACCGGATACGCCTCAAGGATCTCGTGCAGACCGGTTGGGACACGCTCACCGTGTTCTACCGCCTCTACATTCTTCGCTATTACGACCGCGCGATGAAGGCTGCCGAACGCTCCGCCCGATAGGGCAAAACGGGCAGCGACCGAATCGCTAATTCTTTTTCTCGTATAACAGCCTCACGCTCAAGACCGAAAGGATGGTTTGCCATGGAACATACACCGGAAAAGCACGATTGGGTCATGCCGGAGCTGGCGCTGAAACGCTGGTTCTTCCGCATTCCCCTGCAATTTCGAATTGCCTTTTTCAGCACGATTGTCTGTTCACTGCTGATTCATTTTTCCGCGTATGTGACCCCGCTGTTTTCCCACGATTCCATCGTGATCCATCAGGAACTCTTTGCCATGTGGTCCGACCGTTTCTTTGCGAATTTCATCTATCTGCTCTACGACGGGTTGCAGGTGTCCTGGCCGATTGGCATTCTCACCATCTCGTTACTCGGCGTTTCCACGGCGCTGCTCGTGGCGATTCTGGACATTCGCAAAACGGCGGCCGTCGTGCTGCTCAGCGGAATCGTCGTCGCGTTTCCGACGATGATCTCCGTGCATTGCCATCTGTTCGCCGCGCCGGTCTTCGCGTTTGCGCTGTTGACCGCCTGCCTCGCAGTCTACGCTCTGGAGCGCTGGAAGCGCGGTTGGCTCGTGGCCATCCCGCTGTTCTTCGTTTGCTGCTTCAGCTATTCCGCCTACCTCTGCTTTGCCGCGTGTCTGCTGCTGCTCTGCCTGCTGCGCCGGATCTGCCGCGAAGAGGAAACGACAAAGTCGATTCTGCTGCGCGGGCTGCTCTACTTCGGTGTGCTGGCCGTTTCGGCGGGCGTTTACTACCTCGTTTGGCAGCTTGGCGTCAAGCTTACAGGGCAGGTCGTCGACTCCTATCGCAGCAAGGACATTGTCGGTACCTTTGGCCCCATGCAGGTGCTGCAGGCCATTGGCGACGCGTATCGCAGTGTTCTTGAGTTCTTTGCCATTCGCGGGCAAAAGAGCTACTATCCGGTCGTTCTGTATCTGGCATTCTGGCCGGGGCTGATTGCCGCCGTCGCGGTGTTCTGGATGCAGCGCGGAAAGCAGCTGCTCCGCTCAAAGGGCAAGCTCGTTCTCGCGCTCGTCTGCCTTGCGCTCATTCCGCTTGCAATGGACGCGATGTATGTGCTCAACATCGGCGAAGAGCCGCATTTGTTGATGCGCTTTTCCTACATCACCCCGTGGCTGTTCGTGATTAAGATGTACGACGTTGCCGAAATCCGCCCGTCGGCCGCACCCAAGAAGCGCCGCTGGACGGCCATTCTCGCGTGGTGTATGGTGCTCGTCTGCCTGGTGACGATCTACAAGAACGGCATCATGGCCAACGAAGCGTACCTCAAACTCAAGCTGAACTACGACGCTTCCGTCTCCACCGCGACGCGCCTGATCGACCGGATTGAGACCGAGCCGGGCTACACCGCGGATACGGAGGTCGTGTTCGTCGGCATGCCCGCCTACCCCGAAACGCGTGAAGGGTTTAAACACACCAAGGAGATCACCGGCGCCTGGATGACCCGCTCGTTTACGTTTGGAGAGTACCTGCGCTCGTTCATTCAGCAGCAGCTCGGCACGAACATCCACATCACGGTGGACGACGAGGTGTATCTCCAGCGCGCAGACGTGCTCGCGCTTTCGAATTTCCCCGCGCAGGACTGCATGCTCTGGGACGGGGACACGCTGATCATCAAGCTCGGCGGCGATTTTGATACCTTCTGGGGAACCGAAATGTCCGACGAGTATCTGGAATAGCGAGTCGTCCATTTTCCAAAAAACAAAAGTTATTTCCAGTAACAAAAAACATCCGTTTCCCCACACTTGGCGGAAACGGATGTTTTGATTCGTATCGTGTGCTGGAATCTATTGGACTAACACCCCGTAGCACTCCGGTCGGCGGTCGCGAAACAGTCCCCAGTTGAGGCGATCCTTGCGGATGCGGTCGAAATCGTAGCTTGCATAGAGTATGGTCTCCCCCGCGCGATCCGCCTGGGCGAGCACCTCTCCCGTTTCGTCCGTGAGGAATGACGAACCGTAAAAAGCGAGCGCGCTGGACTGCATTCCGTTTTCGGCGCAGGGCACCACGCGCTCCTCGCCGACGCGGTTTGCCGCGACGACGGGCAGAACGTTTGCCGCCGCGTGTCCTTGCATCACCCGTCGCCAGTGCGGCATGCTGTCCACACCGAGGATGGGCTCGGAGCCGATGGCTGTTGGGTAGAGCAAAAGATCCGCGCCCAACAGCGCCATCGCCCGCGCGGCCTCCGGAAACCACTGATCCCAGCAGATGCCGACGCCGACGCGACCTGCTCGCGTATCAAACACACGAAAACCGGTGTTCCCCGGTGTAAAGTAAAACTTCTCCTGATAGCAGTGGTCGTCCGGAATGTGCGTCTTGCGATAGACGCCGAGCAGGCTCCCGTCCGCGTCGATCATCGCCACGGAGTTATAGAGGCTGTTGCCGTCCCGCTCGAAAAAGCTCACGGGAATCACCACGCCGAGTTCTTTTGCGACCTTCTGCATACGCAACACCGCCGGGTTCTCCGAAATGGGCAAAGCATACTCCAGATACTCATATCGCCGCTCCTGGCAAAAATAAGGGCGTTCAAACAGCTCCGGCAGCAAAACGATGTTCGCGCCGTTCGCCGCCGCCTCGCGCACGAGCGCCTCGGCATGGCGGAGGTTCTCCGCGGGGTCGCTCACCATCTTCATTTGAACCGCCGCAACGGTAACTTCGCTCATCGAATCGCTCCTTTCGGTATCTATTGCATCGGATTGACCACTCTATTTTGAAAACAATCCTTTGGGTATTTGTTGGGTAATGCAGTGGATGTTTCCGCCGCCGAGCAGTATTGCCCGCGACTCAATCGGCACGATCTCCCGCACCGGGCAAAGCCGCCGCAAGATCTCAAGCGCACGCGCATCCGAAGCGGCGTGCTCACCGCCGAATTGCGGCAAAAGAACTGCGTCGTTCGTGAAATAGAAATTCACATAGCTCGCGGCGAGCCGCTGCCCAACTTCCAGTGTGTCCTCGCCCGCTTCGAACTCCAGATTCGCCAAATCCTCCGTCGTCACGCAGACGGAGTGGTCGGGAATCGGCAGTTTATGAATCTTGAGCTTTCGCCCGCACGCGTCGGTTTCGCGGGAAAGATAGTCGAAGTCCGCGCGGCTCAGCGGGTACTGCGGGTCGGTTTCGTCGTCCGTCCACGCAAGCACGACCTCGCCGGGCGCGACAAACGCGCAAACGTTGTCCACGTGCTCGTTTGTTTCGTCGTGGTAGATTCCCCGCGGCAGCCAGAGTACCTTCTGCACGCCGAGATAGTCCTTTAATTGTTGTTCGATCTGTGCTTCACTCAACTGCGGGTTTCGCCCGGCGCTAAGCAGGCAGGCCTCCGTGACGAGCAGCGTTCCCTCGCCGTCCGAGCAGATGGACCCGCCCTCCAGCACGAAATCTCCCGCGTCGTAGCAGGGCGCGCCGATTGCGCGGCAGAAACGTTCCGCCGCCGCGTCGTCCGCCGTCCAGTCGGCATACAGCCCGTCGACCGCGCCACCCCACGCGTTGAAGCGCCAGTTGACGCCACGAATGTTCTCGCCGTTGGTCACAAACGTAGGGCCAATGTCCCGCGCCCAGGCGTCGTTCGTCTCGATTTCGAGCACGGTTGCATATTCGCCTGCCTGCGCGCGCGCTTCCTCGATGTGCGCCGCGTCCGCGAGCAGATAGACCCGCTCGCTCCGGCTGGCCACGCGCATGACCGCGCAGAACGCTTCTTGCGCCGCGCGCGCGTCAATGCCCCAGCTGCCGGGACGCACCGGCCAAACGAGCAGCACGCCGCTCTGCGGCGCAAACTCGGCGGGCATATGATAGCCGTCTTGTGCGGGCAATGTCTGGAGCATATCAGGACAGTCTCCCCTTAAAATCTTTGTAGCCGAATGTCTTCACCAGTTCGCAGTCGCCGTTCTCGCGCAAGAGCGCGATGGCGGGCAGTGGCATGCCGTTGAACGTATTCGTCTTGACCATGCTGTAGATCGCCATGTCGCCAAACGTCAGCCGTTCGCCAACCTGCGGCAGGCGCTCGAAGCTGTAGTCGCCAACCACGTCCCCCGCGAGGCACGTCCGCGCGGCAAGACGACAGGTCACAGCGAGTTCACCCGGTTCCCCCGAGTTTAAAAGCGGCGGACGATAGGGCATCTCCAGCACGTCCGGCATGTGGCAGGCGGCGGAGGCGTCCAGAATCAGAATCGGCATGCCATTGTCCACCACGTCCAGCACGGTGGTCTCCAGCCAGCCCGCATTGAGCGCAATCGCCTCGCCGGGTTCGAGGTACACCGCTAGATTCGGGTACTTCGCACGGATGTGGTTCAGCAACTCGTCCAGCGCATAGATGTCGTAGTCCGGCTTGGTGATGTGGTGCCCGCCGCCGAGGTTGAGCCATTTCATCTGCGGTAGAAATTCGCCGAATGTTCGCTCAAACGATTTAAACGTCTTAACCAGATCGTCGCTGTTCTGCTCGCAGAGGGTGTGAAAATGCAGTCCCTCCACACCGGAGAGCTGATCGGCGCGAAAACGCTCCCGCGTAACGCCGAGGCGCGAAAAGGGCGCGCAGGGGTCGTAGATCGCGTGCCCTTCCTGCGTGCTGCACTCCGGATTCACGCGGATGCCGACGCTCGCGCCGCTTGCCTGCCAGACCGGACGATGCCGCTCCAGCTGGGCAAACGAGTTGAACACGATGTGGTCGCAAATGGTCACCAGCTCTCGCATCTCCTCGTCCATATAGGCAGGCGAAAACACATGGTTCTCGCCGCCCATCTCCTCGTGCGCCAGCCGCGCTTCAAACAGTCCGCTCGCGGACGCACCGGAAAGATACCGCGCGATGAGCGGATACACGCGAAACATGGAGAACGCCTTTTGCGCGAGTAGGATCTTGCAGCCCGTGCGCTTGCTCACGCCGGAGAGGATCTCCAGATTCTGTTTGAGCGCCGCTTCGTCCACGAGGAAGCAAGGCGTTGGCAGTTCGGAACGGTTCATGATTGCTCCTGATGTTAAAATTCGATATTACCACGCATGGTATGCTTGGAAAGCGCCCTGTTTTCGGGCTTATTCGACGACCTCCGGATGCTCGTTTACCACCCATGGTAAACCCCATTTATTGAGCATGTCCATGTAAGGATCGGGATCAAACTCGTCCGTCGTGAACACGCCGGGCTTGCGCCAGGTGCCGTCGAGCACGAGCGCGGAGCCAATCATGGCCGGAACACCCGTGGTATAGCTGATGGCCTGGCTGCCAAGCTCGCGGTAGCAGGCCTCGTGGTCGCAGACGTTGTAGATGAAGATCGTCTTGCGGTTGCCGTTCTTGAGGCCGGAAATCACGCAGCCGATGTTCGTCTTGCCCTTCGTGCGCGGGCCGAGCGACGCGGGATCGGGCAGCAGCGCCTTGAGAAACTGGATCGGAACGATCTGCTGACCCTGGAATTCAATGGGCGTCGTCGATAGCATGCCGACGTTCTCGAGGCACTTCATGTGCGTGAGGTAGCTCTGCCCAAACGTCATGAAGAAACGGATGCGCTTGATCTCCGGGTAATGCTTCGCCAGCGCCTCAATCTCCTCGTGGTGCAGCAGGTACATGTCCTTCTGCCCCACCTCGGGAAAGTCGTATTCGCGCTTGACGCTCATGGCCGGAATCTCGACCCACTTGCCGTTTTCCCAGTAGCTGCCCGGCGCGGAGACCTCGCGTAGGTTGATCTCCGGGTTAAAGTTTGTCGCAAAGGGGTAGCCGTGGTCGCCGCCGTTGCAGTCAAGAATGTCCACGGACTCAATGCGGTCGAAGTAATGCTTCTTCGCGTAGGAAACAAACACGCTGGTCACGCCGGGGTCAAAGCCCGTGC
>DAIRTE010000021.1:0-2497 GCA_036804025.1 Clostridia bacterium
AACTGACCACGGCCGGCGTGCTCGCGGCGGCAATCATTCTGCTGACCACGCTGGTGTCAATTCCGATGCCCGGCGGGCTTGGGTATATCAATCTTGGCGACGCGGGTGTGCTGCTCGCGGGTGTGCTGCTCGGCGGCGGCTGGGGCGCGCTCTGCGCGGGCGTGGCATCCGCCATTTCCGACATTCTGCTCGGCTGGGGCGTGTATGCGCCGGCAACGTTCGTGATTAAGGGCGCGGTGGCGCTGCTTGGCGGGCTGTTGTTTGCGACAACGAAGAAGCAAATTCGCTTTGCGTTTCTGTTTGTTGCGGCGCTGCTGGTTCCGATTGGATACTTTTTATATGAAACATTGCTATACAGCACGGCGGCGGCGATTCCGAATATCCTGTTCAACGCCATTCAGTGTGTCGTTGGCGCGGCTGCCGCGGCAACTCTGTCGGCGGTTCTGCTCAAGACGAAGCTTTTCGAGCAGAAGGATGAGACTTCGTCCAAATGCGCGGAGATTCTCCGCGAGCCGAAGAACGGCCCGGACGTGATTTTGATTGCCAGACGCGAGTTTGCGGATTTGATTCGTCAGGCGGGGGACATGCTCTCCGTGCAGGGCGTGATGGCGCGCCTCGTGGTGCTGGACGACGAAACGGCGTTTGAGCGAATGAAGCAGGAACAGCGCGAATCGTTTTTGCCAGCTGGCAAGCCGTTTGTAAAGGTGGATAACGCGCAGACATCGCCAAAGGCAATTATGCAGGCGGCACTGGGGGCGATTCACGCATGATCTATGCATCTGCTGCGGAGCTGATTGGAAACACGCCGCTCATGCGGGCGGATCGGTTCGCGAAAACCTATGGTATCGACGCGAATCTGGTGGTCAAGCTGGAGAGCCGGAATCCCGGCGGCAGCTCGAAGGATCGCATTGCGCTGAACATGATCTGCCGCGCGGAGGAGCGAGGGGAGCTCAAACCCGGCGCGACGCTGATTGAAGCGACGAGCGGGAATACCGGCGTTGGGCTCGGCGTGGTCGCCGCCGCGCGCGGCTACCGCGTGGTGCTGACCATGCCGGAATCGATGAGCCTGGAACGGCGCAAGATTCTGGAAGCGCTCGGCGTTTCTATCGTTTTGACGGACGCGCAGCGCGGCATGGCGGGCGCGAACGAACGCGCACAAGAGCTACTCAAAGAGATTCCCGGCAGCAAACGGATGCTGCAGTTTGAAAACCCCGATAACCCCGCCGCGCACGAGGCAACGACCGGCCCGGAGATATGGCAAGACAGCGAAGGCCGCGTGGACGCGCTGATTGCGGGCGTTGGAACCGGTGGAACGGTCTGCGGCGCGGGGCGCTACCTCAAGAAACAGAATTCGAAGATTCGCGTGATTGCCGTTCAGCCTGCGGAGTCGCCGGTGCTCACCGGCGGGCAGGCGAACGCGCATGGCATTCAGGGGCTTGGCGCAAACTTCGTTCCGAAGAACTACGATGCATCCGTGGTGGACGAAGTGATCTCCGTCAAGACGGAGGACGCACTCGAAGCCGCAAAACTGTTTATGAAGACCGAGGGAATCCTCAGCGGAATCTCCTGCGGCGCGGCGCTCGCGGGCGCGCGCGTCTATGCGCAGAAGCGCGGTAAGCCGGGCGAGACAATCGTCGCCATTTTGCCGGACACCGGCGAACGGTACCTCTCGACCGCATTATTCGACTAAGACCTCTGATTTTGCATCAAAGCACGTCTAAATCAACACTAGACGTGCTTTTTGTATCACATCGTGTTCACAATCGGCTTCCGAAATCGTTATTCTAAAGTAACATGGGCACTACATGTTGTGGTATATCCGGTTAATATTGAACAATGTATTACAATATTTAGATTCCTCTTGCAAAACGTCTGCGCTTTCCGTAGAATTTTGCATTAGGAGAGTGCTATGGACTATACGGATTACGGATCGCTTCAGTCGAAGAATTCGTCGAACAGTACAGGCGCATATACAAACGGATCGCGGGTGAATGCCTACGGTTCGTCGATGCAGGGCAGGCCCGTTGCAAACGGGGCCTACTCGGCTTATACACAGCAAGGTTCCGGCCGCGAACCCAATCGAAACATTTCCTATTCCAATTATGACGCTTCGAATCAATCCGGCGGATACAACGGCGGCGCTGCGCAACCGCGCGGCGGTAGCGTGCCAGGCGGATATCCGTCCGGCGCCGTTCCTCCGCGTGAGAACAACGGATACACAAATGCCGCTCGTCCGGATAGCAGCTATGATCGAGCCGTACGCGGCGGCAGTCCCGCGGCTGCGGGCGCGGGTTCCGCAAGAGAATCTTCCGCAAACGGATACGGCTATCGCTCGGATACGAACGGTTCCAACGCAAACGGCAACAATACAAGCGTAAACCGGCCGAATGGCAACGGAGCAACCGGAAACGGCACAACGAAGCGATACACGGATTACACCAAATATGAATACACCCCGACCGTTAGCAATGGCGGCGGAAAAGGCAACGGAAACGGC
>DAIRTE010000021.1:2597-28454 GCA_036804025.1 Clostridia bacterium
ATATGAATACACCCCGACCGTTAGCAATGGCGGCGGAAAAGGCAACGGAAACGGCACAGGTTCCGGCAGCGGCAACGGCTCCGGCAGTAGCTCCGTTGTGGGTTCCGGTAACGGCTCCGGCAAGGGGAGCGGTTCCAGCAATGGCAACGGCTCCGGCAAGGGGAACGGTTCCGGTTCGAAAAAAACGCAAAAGAACCTGACCTTCTCGCAGAAGCTGCTCGCGGGATTTAAAAAATTCCTTCGTTCAATTTACCTCATGGGCAAACCAATGCGAATCTTCGTCCTTTCGGCGGCGGGGTTTGTTGTGGTTTGTGTAATTTTAATCTTCGCGGTGTCCGGCGATCAGCATAAAAAGACGGAGATTATGGCGGCGCAGCTTGCGATGGCGACGACGCCTTCGCCAACCATCGTTCCAACGGCAACGCCCGTGCCGACTCCAAGCCCGACGCCGGAAGTTCGAATTGAGAAGGGCGCGGAGGGCGAGGACGTTATGGCGCTACAAAAGCGCCTGATGGAGCTCGGCTACCTCGCCATTGACGAACCGACGAGCTATTTCGGCAACGCGACCAAGTACGCGGTCAAGCTCTTCCAGCGTCAGCACGAGCTGCAGCAGGACGGCATCTGCGGAAACGACACCATCGCCCTTCTCTATTCGGAAGAAGCGAAGAAATACGTCATGACCGAGGGCGCGGAGGGGGACGATATCGAGTCCTTCCAGGAGCAGCTCGTGGAACTGGGCTATCTCGACAACAATCAGGTCACCGGCTATTACGGCACGGATACGGTAGAGGCGGTCAAGAAATTCCAGAACCGAAACTACATTACGAAAGACGGCAAAGCGGGCGAGCAGACGCTCGAGGAGATCAACTCCGCCGACGCCCGTGTTTCCTATACCAAAGAGAAAGAGATTGCGGCAGAAAAGAAGAAGCAGGCCGCGTTAGCGCGCGCTTCCTCCGCGGAAGGCCGCATCGATAAGATGATTTCCATCGCCAAGAAGCAGCTGGGCGACACCTATATTCTCGGCAAGAGCGGGCCGGATTCGTTCGACTGCTCGGGCCTCGTATACTACTGCCTGCGGCAAGTCAACGTGTATACGCGCCGTCTGAATGCGGCTGGTCTTTCCAAGACGTCAAGCTGGACGAAGATTTCGGACATCGACAACGTCAAACCGGGCGATCTGCTGTTCTTTAAGTCGGACGACAGCAGCACGGTTGGACACGTCGGCATCTATATCGGCGGCGGCGAAATGATTGACGCGTCGTCCGCCAACGGCAAGGTTGTTCGTCGCGGCGCAAAGACCAGCTACTGGCGCAGAAACTTTGTCGTCGCGCGGCGTCCGATTGAATAGTTTTACTAGAGTGTCAAACACGCGGGAATGGCGGTGCCAAACGGCATCGCCATTTTTCGCGGCTTGGTCGTTGGATCAATCTTGCATTCCAACCTTGGATACAGTATGATAAAACCCGAAATACGGGAGGGAACCATATGGCATACCCCAATGAACTGATTCGAAATTTCTCCATCATCGCGCACATCGACCACGGTAAGTCGACCTTGGCCGATCGCATGATGGAACTGACGGAAACCGTCGCCCATCGAGACATGGCGGAGCAATTGCTCGACTCCATGGACATTGAGCGCGAGCGCGGCATTACGATTAAATCCTCCGCGGTGCGCATGTTCTATACGCATACGGATGGAAAACGCTATATGTTTAACCTCATCGACACGCCGGGGCACGTGGACTTCAACTACGAAGTCAGCCGCGCGCTGGCTGCCTGTGAAGGCGCGGTGCTCGTTGTGGACGCGACGCAGGGCATTGAGGCGCAGACGCTCGCAAACGTGTACCTCGCCGTGGACAACGGCCTTGAGGTCGTTCCGGTGATCAACAAGATCGATCTGCCGAGCGCGGAGCCGGAGCGCACCGCGCAGGAGATTGAGGACGTCATCGGAATAGAAGCGCACTCCGCGCCGAAGATCTCCGCCAAGAACGGAACTAACGTGGCGGACGTGCTCGCGTCAGTCGTTTCGATTGTTCCGCCACCAAAGGGCGATCCGGACGCGCCGCTGACCGCGCTCGTCTTCGACTGCGTATACGACAACTACAAAGGCGCGCTTTCCTATGTTCGCGTGTTCGACGGAACGGTGAAAGAAGGCATGCGCATTCGCTCCATGGCGACCGGGCACGAATTCGATGTCACCGAGGTTGGCGTGTTTACGCCGTCTCCGCTGCCGGTAGATGAGCTCACCGCGGGCGAGGTCGGCTACATTGCCGCGTCGATTAAGAGCGTTGCCGAAACCAAGGTTGGCGACACGATTACGCTGGCCGACCGCCCCGCCAAAAAACCGCTGCCCGGCTACAAGCAGGTGAACCCCATGGTGTTCTGCGGCATCTATCCCGCGGACGGTGCGCAGTATGAAGACCTGCGGGACGCGCTCGACAAGCTCAAGCTCAACGACGCTTCGCTCTCGTTTGAGCAGGAAACATCCAGCGCGTTAGGCTATGGCTTCCGCTGCGGTTTCCTCGGACTCTTGCACATGGAGATCATTCAGGAACGGCTGGAGCGCGAATTCGACCTCGACCTCGTGACCACCGCGCCGAGCGTTATCTACAAGATCAAACTAACATCCGGCGAGGAGGAGATGATCGACAACCCGTCGAAACTGCCCCCGGTCACCGAGATTGAATTGTTAGAGGAGCCGGTTGTCAACGCAACGATCATGACGCCTTCCGAATACGTCGGTTCCATCATGGAAATCTGTCAGGAGCGGCGCGGCGTCTTCGTCGACATGAATTACATTGAAGAATCCCGCGTGCGGATTCACTACGTAATGCCGCTCAACGAGATCATCTATGATTTCTTCGACCAGCTCAAGAGCCGCAGCCGCGGATACGCCTCCTTCGACTACGAGCTCAAAGGGTATGAAAAGAGCGATCTGGTCAAGCTGGACTTTTTACTCAACGGCGATCCCTGCGACGCGCTGTCGACGATTGTCCATCGTGACCGCGCCTACGCCAAGGGGCGCGCCGTCGCGGAGAAGCTCTGCGAGGTGATTCCGCGTCAGCAGTTCGAAATTCCGGTGCAGGCCGCCATCGGCGGAAAGATCATTGCGCGCGAAACCGTCCGCGCCGTTCGCAAGGACGTGCTCGCCAAGTGTTATGGCGGCGACATCACGCGCAAGAAGAAGCTTCTGGAGAAACAGAAGGAAGGCAAAAAGCGCATGCGCCAGGTTGGAACCGTCTCTCTGCCGAGTGACGCGTTCATGAGCGTATTGCGCATCAACTAGCGCGATGGCGGGCATCTATCTGCATATTCCGTTCTGCGTGAAAAAGTGCGACTACTGCGATTTTACGTCGTTTGCGAACGCGGGCGCGCTGGATGGTTACGTCGAAGCGCTGCTGCGTGAGATCGAGCTCACCGCGCGAACGGGGGAGTACCCCGCGTCGTTCGACACGGTCTTCTTTGGCGGCGGAACGCCGTCGCTGCTTTCCGGCGAACAGATGCAGCGAATCATGGACGCGCTAAAAACGCATTTTCCGATTGCGGAACAAGCGGAGTGCTCCATGGAGTGTAACCCCGGCACGGCGTTGCGCGAGAGCCTCACGGCCTATCACGCGGCGGGGATCAACCGCCTTTCGATTGGTTTGCAGAGCGCGGATGACGCGCTGCTCCAAAGCGTCGGACGAATTCACACCTTCGCGCAATTTCTCGATACGTTGAACTGGGCGCGCGAAGCGGGGTTTCGAAACATCAATGCGGACGTGATGCACGGCCTGCCGGGACAGACGCAGGAGCAGTACCTCGACACATTACAAACCGTTTGCGATCTGGAACCGCAACATATCTCCAGCTACGCGCTGACGCTCGAAGAGCATACGCCGCTCTACGCGCGCGTTGCCGCCGGAAGAACGACTCTTCCGGACGAAGAAGCGGTTGCGGACATGCAGGACGCGGGCATCGACTACCTCGAATCGAGCGGATACCATCGCTACGAGATCAGCAACTTTGCGCGCGAAGGGTATGAGTGCCGCCACAACCTGACGTACTGGCGCAACGGCGAATACATCGGCCTCGGCATCGCGGCGCACTCCGCCGTACGGCAAAAGATATGGACGCGGTATGCGAACACCGTTTCGCTGGAGGAGTACTTCCGATTGCTGCATAAGGGCAGACTACCACGAACGGAGACGATTCGCCTTCAGAGCGGGGAAGAGATGTTCGAGAGCATCATGCTGGGGTTACGGCTCACGCACGGCATCGACCGCGCCGCGTTTACCGCCCGCTTTGGGTTGGACGTTGTCGAGGCGTTTCCGCGCGCGATGGAGTCCCTGCGAAAGCGCAATTGGGTCTCGGAATCGACGGATTTCGTCGCGCTCAACCGCCGCGGGCTGGATATGCAGAACGAGGCGCTCGGCTTCTTTATGTAATGCGGCATGATTCGTGTAAAAGGCCAAATTCACTGGAATGTCACATTTTTGATACAGCACTTACTTGACACAAAAGCTCGTAGGTGCTAAATTTTTCTCATGGGTTAGCACTCGTCAAAATAGAGTGCTAATAACAAATATTCTACTGCAATATGGGTCGGTTCGACCCATAAATCATGCGGTCGGCAACGGAGAGGAGGCGGAACAGATGGAACTGGATGCCAGAAAACTGGGCATTCTAAAGGCAATTATCGACGAGTACATCTTGTCCGCGTCTCCGGTTGGCTCCCGCGCGATCAGCAAGCTCGAGGGCTTCAGCCTTTCAAGCGCGACGATTCGAAACGAAATGGCGGATCTCGAGGAGCTCGGCTATCTCGAACAGCCGCATACCTCCGCAGGACGCATTCCGTCGGACAAGGCATACCGTCTCTATGTTGACCAGATGATGCAGAAAGCCGCGCTGTCCGACGACGAGATTAAGATCATCCGCGCGCACATGGGCTCCAAGATCGACGAGGTCGAAGCCGTCATGAAACAGACGGCGCAGGCGCTCTCTATGGTGACGCATTATACCGCTATGGTGCTTTCCCCCATGCTGGGCGGAAATCGGCTAAGGCACATTCAACTCGTTCCGCTGCGCGAAGGGCGCGCGCTCGTGGTCATTGTGACCTCCGCGGGATTCTCGCAGGACGCGGTGATCCGCGTACCGGACGGCATGGACAGCATCGAGCTGGAACGGATTTCACGGATGCTGACCGAGCGCTTCTGCGACTGCCGGATGGATCACATTGGCGAGCTGATGATGCGCGAAATGAGCAGCGACCTCGGCGAACGCCGCGCGTTCCTCAGCGGAATCTGCGAGGCGATCGATCGAAAGATCGAGCCGGAGCCGACGAGCGTTCAGCTTTCGGGCGCAATCAATATGCTGCACTTTCCGGAGTACAGCGACGTCAACAAAGCCAAGAACTTTCTTGCCGCCGTGGAAGGCCGGAGCATGCTTTACGACCTGCTCAAACGCGCGAGCAAACTGGAGTTTTCGATTACGATTGGAAACGAAAACGAGGACGAGACGTTTAAGGATTGCAGCATCGTAACCGCGACCTACCGGGTCGGAGAAGAGCCGATGGGTTCGTTCGGAATCATTGGCCCGACGCGAATGAACTACGGCAAGGTGATTTCGGTGCTGGAATTCATGCGTCGAAGCCTGTCGGAGATATTGACCAACGATTCGGAAGAAGATTAACGCAAACGGCGGCAGAACGCGTTCTGCCCCGCCGGGACACGAAGAAAGAGAGACGGGAACATTGACGAAGAAGACCGAACAACACGAACCAATGGAACACGAAGAGCTCAAGAAAACCGCGGAAACGCAGGCGGGCACCGCAACCGAAGCCGCCGAGCCGTCCGTCGTCTCCGCCGAATCGGCGGGCGACGCCGATCAGGAAACCTACACGCTGACCGCCGAGGAGTTTGCCGCCGCAAAGGCGCACATCGAGGCGCTCACGAAGGAAAAGGACGAAACGGTTGTGCTGCTGCAGCGCATTCAGGCGGACTTCGATAATTTTCGCCGCCGCAACGCGAGCATCCGGCTGGACAGCTACGAAGAGGGCAAGCGGGACGCGGTGAAGGAGCTCCTGCCCGCGCTGGACAGCCTCGAACGCGCGCTGGACAGCATTCCCGAAGAGGGCGCTCTCTGGCGGGACGGCATTGTTCTTGTTCAGCGACAGATGATGGACGCGCTGAAGAAGCTCGGCCTGGAGGAGATCGAGAGCGACTGCAAATTCGACCCTACCAAGCACGAAGCGGTCATGCGCGAAAAGACGGAGGGCAAGGAGAGCGGCGAAATCGTCGTCGTCTTCCAAAAGGGCTATCGCATGGGCGACAAGATCATTCGGCATTGTATGGTCAAAGTAGCTGAATGATCACGCAATATTGAGAAAATAAGCAATTTTCCAGTGAGGCTGGAAACACTTTTATAGAATAGTTGGAGGATATGAATTATGGGTAAAATTATTGGTATCGACCTTGGCACAACGAACTCCTGCGTCGCTTTCCTCGAAGGCGGCGAACCGGTAGTCATTCCGAATTCCGAGGGCGCGCGCACCACGCCTTCCGTGGTTGCGTTTAAGGACGGCGAGCGCATGGTCGGCAACATTGCAAAGCGCCAGGCCATTACGAACCCGGATCGCACGATCGCCTCGATCAAGCGCGACATGGGTTCCTCGCGCAAAGTCCATATTGAGGGCAAGGATTACACGCCGCAGGAAATTTCGGCAATGATTCTGCAGAAGCTCAAGACGGACGCGGAAGCCTACCTTGGCGAAACCGTGACGCAGGCGGTCATCACCGTTCCGGCGTACTTCACGGACAGCCAGCGTCAGGCAACGAAGGACGCGGGCCGCATCGCCGGCCTCGAAGTCCTGCGCATCATCAACGAGCCGACGGCAGCCGCGCTTGCCTACGGCATGGACAAAGAGAATAACCAGAAGATTCTGGTCTACGACCTCGGCGGCGGCACGTTCGACGTTTCGATTCTCGAAATTGGCGACGGCGTGTTTCAGGTTCTCGCGACCGCGGGCAACAACCGCCTCGGCGGCGACGACTTTGACCAGCTGATCATGGACTACATTGCCGACGACTTTAAGAAGAACAACGGCATTGACCTGCGGCAGGACAAGATGGCGCTTCAGCGCCTGAAGGAAGCCGCCGAAAAGGCGAAGATCGACCTCAGCGGCGTTGCGCAGACCACGATCAACCTGCCGTTCATCACGATGGACAAGTCGGGCCCGAAGCACCTCGACATCACGATTACCCGCGCAAAGTTCAACGAGCTGATCAACGACCTCGTGGAACAGACCAAGACCCTCGTTCAGAAGTGCCTTGGCGACGCGAACCTCTCCGCCTCGCAGGTGGACAAGGTCATTCTCGTCGGCGGTTCGTCCCGTATCCCGATGGTGCAGGACATGGTCAAAAAGATCACCGGCAAAGAGCCGTTTAAGGGCATCAACCCGGACGAGTGCGTTGCCATCGGTGCGGCAATTCAGGGCGGCGTTCTTGGCGGCGAAGTCAAGGATATTCTGCTGTTGGACGTTACCCCGCTTTCCCTCGGCATCGAGACCGTCGGCGGCGTGTTCACGAAGCTCATTGAGCGCAACACGACGATTCCGACCAAGAAGAGCCAAATCTTCTCGACCGCTGCGGACGGGCAGACCAGCGTAGAAGTCCACGTGCTCCAGGGCGAGCGCGGCATGGCGCAGGGCAACAAGACCCTCGGTCGCTTCCAACTCACCGGAATCGCTCCGGCGCCGCGCGGCGTACCGCAGATTGAGGTTTCGTTCGACATCGACGCAAACGGCATTGTGCACGTTTCCGCGAAGGATCTCGGCACGGGCAACCAGCAGAACGTGACCATCACCGCTTCGACCAACCTCAACGAGGACGAGATCAAGCGCGCCGTGTCCGAAGCGGAGAAGTTTGCCGCGGAAGACAAGCAGCGTCAGGAAGAGGTCGAAACGAAAAACCATGCCGACCAGCTGATCTACACGACCGAGCGCAGCCTCAAAGAGATGGGCGACAAGATCGACGCTTCCGGCAAGGAGCAGATCGAAAAGGCCGTTGCAGACCTCAAGAAAGCGGTTGAGAGCGGCGACACCGGACTGATCAAGACGGCAAGCGACCACCTCACCGAAGTGAGCTACAGCGTCTTTGGCAAGGTCTACGAGCAAGCGCAGCAGCAGGCAGGCGGCGAGGGCGGCTACGACCCGAACGCGCAGGGCGGTTACGACGCAGGCGCACAGGGGCAGCCGAAGGACGACGTGGTCGACGCGGACTACGAGGTCGTAGACGACAAATAATCGCACATTAAAGCGATTTTCATATGAGGCATTCCGGCTCGGAGGCGCAACGAAACACGTGCGCCTCCTTGTCGGAAGCAGAATTCAATTGAGCGTGGAAGCGGGATGGCGCTTCCGGATGGAGAGGTGACGGGCGTTGGCAGATAAACGCGATTATTACGAAATACTGGGCGTGAGCAAAACCGCTACGGCGGACGAAATCAAGAGCGCGTTCCGAAAAAAGGCGAAGGAGTGCCACCCCGACCTGAACCCGGGCGACAAGGCGAAGGAAGCACAGTTTAAGGAACTCAACGAAGCCGCGGAAATATTGTCGGATGCAGACAAACGCGCCAAGTATGATCAATTTGGTCATGCGGCGTTCGACCCCTCGATGGGCGGGCAGGACCCGTTCGCGGGCGGGTTTGGCGGATTTGGAGACTTTGGAGATATTCTGGGTCAGATGTTCGGCGGCGGTTTTGGCGGATTCGGCGGCGGGCAGACGCGAAACGGCCCCATACCGGGGGACGACCTGCGATATAACCTGACCATAACGTTTGAGGAAGCCGCGTTCGGCGTCGAAAAGGAAATCACGATTCCGCGCGAAGAGGCCTGCGACGTTTGCCACGGCAGCGGCGCAAAACCCGGAACGGAAGCGACGACCTGTAAAACCTGCAACGGTACCGGACAGGTGCGCTCCCAGCAGAACACGATTCTGGGGTCGTTTACCTCTACGCGGCCCTGCTCCAACTGCCGCGGCACCGGCAAGGTGATCAACGATCCCTGCACGAGTTGCCGTGGTTCGGGACGAGTGCGTAAAAACACCAAAAAGACGGTCAAAATTCCCGCGGGCATCGACAACGGACAGAGCCTATGCCTGCGCGGCATGGGCAACGCGGGGCATCGCGGCGGGCCGAGCGGCGACCTGTATGTGTCCATTACCGTGCGTCCGCATCGGCAGTTTACCCGCAAGGGATTCGACCTGTACATCGAAATGCCGATTACCTACACGACGGCGGCGCTCGGCGGCAGCGTTACGGTGCCCACGCTCAAGGAGAGCGTGAAATACACCATTCCGGCGGGCACGCAGACCGGCGCGACCTACCGCCTGCGCGAGCAGGGCATACAGCGCCTGAACGCAAACGGCAAAGGCGACCTGATCGTTACGGTACACATTGAGGTGCCCAAACACCTGACCGAGGAACAGCGCTCGCTGCTCGAAAAGCTGGCGGCGACCATGGGCGAAGGCGCGGAAACCCGAAGCGGGAAGAAATCCTCGTCCAGGGGGCGTTAAGAATTGACGACACAAAAGAGCGGTTTACCGATTCGGTAAGCCGCTCTTGTTTGCGTGTTTGTGATTGCATGGTTTGAATCGTCAGGGGATCGTTTCGCCTTCGGGCTCTTTCGGCGGACAGGGCGTTTGCGTCGCAACCAAAGCTTTCGCCTGCGCTTCGCGTTTTTTTCGGGCAGAGAGCACAAGCTGCATGGCCAGCGCGATGCTTCCGCTGACCAGAAGGATGAGGTAAAAGCTCGCAAGACGCGAGAGCAGCATGGCCGGAACGATCAGCGCGCTCTGAAACAGCACGCGGAAGATCGTGACAAAGCCGCTTTCGCTGACGCCCGCCGAACCGGGAATCGGCAAGAAGCACACGGCTAGATAGAGCACGGATTGCAGGGCGATAAAGTCCATCATGCCGAATCCGCTCAAACCAAACGAGCGATAGATGAAATACGGAATGACAAACTGCGAACCGAGTAGCAATGTATATGCGACCAATTCGCCGACAATCAGCCACGGGTGTTGCTTGAGCACCTCCGCACCCTGACTGTAGCGGCGAATCTGCTCGTCCGCCTTCGAAAAGATTTTTTCCGGGTGCTTCACGATGTGCATCTTGACCAGCAGATTGATGACCCAATGTACCGCGCGCTGCGCAAAGCTCTTGGAGAACATGGCAAACAGCAGAAAGAGGATCAACCCGATGTTGATCAGCGCGCCCAGCAGAAACAGCCAGAGAAACGCGCCGAGGTTATTCAGAATCAGGCTTGTGTGAAACGGAAACAGCACGGTCGGAATCAGCAGCACGACGATCTGATGCGCCGCGTTGACCAGCAGGAGTACGAGCGAGGCATACGAAACGTCTACGCCGTAGGCCAGCATGTAGTAGAGCTGCATGGGCTGTCCCGCCGCGCCCGCCGGCGTGATGGCGGTGTAGTACTGCCCAATGAACCCAAAGCCGATGTCGCGCAGCAGCGGAATCCGCTTTCGGTAGAGCGCGCGAAGGCCGATGTGCAGCGCCACGCCAAAGAGCACCGCGGCAAAGAGCGCCGCGCCGAGAGCCGCGAGCAACCAAAGGGGGTCTGCGGACTGTACGGCGGACCAAACCTCGGAAATCGAGGTATCCTTAAAGAGAATCACGATCGTTACGACGATCAGCGCAAGCATAAAGACAGCGCTGAGAAGATTCCAGCGCTTTTTCCTTGGCGGATTCGATTGGGACGGATCCGTGCAAGTGGTTTCGGGTTCGTTCAATTGATTCGTAATATTCTTCTGTTCCATCAGTCCTATCATACTAAAAAATCGTTCAAAACGCCAGAGCCGTGTGTAGCAGGAGCGCAACAATAGTATGGCGTTGGTTTTACAATTCGGAATCGTTCCGATTCATAGCGCACAATCAAAAGTGCGTTACTTGATTTCGGATGGACGAATCTGTAATTGGATCTTTTTGGGCAGCGCGGCAAGCATGGTTTCGTATCCGTTGTCCAGCATGGCGCGGGCAACGTCCTGCGGAACGTCGCTGTCGAGAAAGAGCGAACTCCAGTGTGTTTTGTTCGTATAATATCCGGGTATGATACTGCCTTCGTATTGTTGACGCAACAGTTCGGAGAACGCGGGTTCTAGCTTTACGGTCAGCAGGGGACGACCGTCCTTGTATTCGCCGTGCATCACAAAGATCTTGCCGCCGAGCTGATAGAGCTGCGAATTCCAGGCATCCTTAAACTCTTCCGTGACGCCGGGTTTCTGCATGCAGTAGTCGTGTATCCAGTGGTTCATTCGGTTAAGGATCCTTTCGGGTAGCATCAATCATCCAATGTAAAGAACGCCTGCCTACCGTAGATATCGAAAATAGAAGTCCTTTGTTGTAAAACTATTGATCTATAGTAAAGAACGCCTGCCTGCCGTAGATATCGTAAATAGAAATCCTTTGTTGTTAAACTATTAATCTATGGAAAAGAACGCCTGCCTGCCGTAGATGTCGCAAATCTGTACGACGGGGCGGGTCAACCCGTCCAGCGGAAGTTCCAACGGAAGCTTTGGCTCGCAGTCCGTCGCGTACGGGTAAAAACAACCGTCCTGTTCGGCGCCAACCGCCGCGTACACGAGCGGAATGCCCGTTTCAAACGACGCTTGCTGGAGTAGTGCAACCCGTACGCCGCGTCGTGTTTCGATGCTGGCGGTCAGTTTGGCGGGTGCTTCCGACTTTGGGTAGCGAATGGTCAGCGCGTGTTCGCCGTCCAGCAGAGAGAGCACGCTGGCGTTTTGCAGTTGACGCGCGCGCAGCACATAGAGAGCGGCGGGGGAAGCGTCCAGCGCGAGAAAGCGCCGGCCTAGCTTGCTCGCGGCGGATGCGGTCGTTCCGCTGCCGCTGAACAGGTCGCAGACCAGATCACCCGGACGCGAGGAGGCGAGGATCACGCGGTTTAAGAGCGCTTCCGGTTTCTGCGTTGCGTAGCCGACGCGCTCCTTGTCTTTCTGTTGGAGATGCTCAATGTCGTCCCAAACGTCGCTGGGGTACATCGGGGTGTTTTCGTAATAGGTATAGAGCTTGCCCGCGGATCGAATCGTAAAGCAAATGCGCCCCTCGTCGTCAATGGTGCGGCGCATGTGGTTGCGCTTCTCCGGTCCGCGCGGGTGGCCGACCGCCGAGATGTTGAAGTATACTTTTGCGCTCTTACGGTAAAAGAGAATTGTGTCGTGCTTGCGCGGGTAGTAGCGCGTGCTGCGCCCGCCGGATTTGTAGCACCAGACGATTTCGTTAAGGAAGTTCTGCGCGCCAAAGATTTCGTCGAGCAGCAGCCGCAGCTTCGCGCTCATCCGGTAGTCGATGTGCAGATAGAGCGAACCGCTCTCGCAGAGCAGTTCGCGCGCGCCGGAGAGGATGATGCGCATCCAGCGCAGGTATTCCGCCTCGTCGAGCTGGTCGGTATAGGCCGGAATCGTGAACTGGCGTTTCTGCGCATGCACGCGCACATGAAAAACATCCCCCGTGCCAAACGGAGGATCGAGATAGACGACCTGAACATTTCCTTTGTAGGATTCCAACAAAGACTGGAGCGCATCCTCCGTACGGGCGGAGAGAAACTCACCGGGCCCGCCGTTTTGGTGGATTTCCGAAGTACAGTCAATTCGCATTTCGTTCCCTCCCGGTTCGGTCGATGAGATAAGGATATGACTAAACGCGTAACTCGCGATTTCGTAGCGGTGAAAAACCGGGAAGGTGATGGGGAAAGCTCGGACTATTCGACCGGCTTGCTGCCCGCCGCAATGGCGACGTGGGACTCCATTTGCAGCTTGGCCTCAACCGCGTCATGGCGCTCGATGGCGTGATAGATCAAAATGTGCTCCTGAAGCGAGCAGGCGGCGCGATCCGGAATGGTCAGCGAACTTTGGCGCGCCTTGCGAATGTTGTGGTGCAGCGACGCGAGAATGTGCCGAATTGTCCGGCTGCCGCTCGCCTCGTAGATCAGCTCGTGAAACCGCGTGTCGAGCTGTACCAAATGTGAAACGTCGTTCTTTGCGGTGTAGAACTCCATGAGCTCCACAACCTCTTTGAGCTCCTGCAGCTGCTGCTCGGTGACGCGTTGCGCCGCCCAGAATGCGGCCTGTCCTTCAAGCAAATGACGAATCGTCGAAACGTCCTGCAAATCCTCGCTGGAGAACGCTTTTACCACGACGCCGCGATTCGGGTGCGAGGACACAAGGTCCTCAAGCTCAAGTTGTTTGAGCGCCTCGCGCACGGGCGTGCGGCTGACGCCGAGCTCCTCGGCAATCTTCATTTCTACGAGACACTCGCCGGTTTGATAACGCCCCTCGGCAATTCCGTCCCGCAAAATGCGGTACACTTTTTCCGAGAGGGAAGAATACTCTTTCGAGTCATAGAGTCCGTTCATTTGTATTCCTGCTTTCACGGCGCAGAACACGCCGCAACTCAATTTGAAACACTGGTTTTGCAATGGCCAGATGGTGAGTACATCATATAAAATATACACATTTAGTTTAATTGTTACCGCGTGAAATTTCAATAGTTGGTATACAAATATACAATCTGGACACGCTGCGGACAAATCCCGCAGACTTGGGTGTTTTCAGGGATATTGCGCGCGGACATTGCTAAAGCAAGCAAGATTCGCATTGCCAATCCGGCAAAAAAAGCGTATACTTGCCAAACGCAGGAAGTCTGCCGCTTGCCTGCGAACTTGGGCACGACGACGGGTACCAAACGCGAGAAATTTCGACCGGATGCGATAAATTTCCGCATAACGTTCACGCGCCGGTAACATCACGGCCCCGCTACGTATTTACAGACGCTCGGCAGACTGGTATAATTTTTACCAAAGAAGAATGGAGGTGCGCATATGTCCGAAGACCAAAAGACGAACGCGGAGGTTTCCAAAACCGAAACCGATGGCGGTCGCATCATTTTCGCGGACGACGTTGTTGCTACCATCGCCGCGCTTGCGGTTTCCGATGTGGAAGGTGTATCCGCTATGACTGGCGGAGTGGTAGAAGGCTTTACCGAGATGCTCGGCAAGAAGAATCTGACAAAAGGCGTGAAGGTTGAGGTTGGCGCGGAAGAAGCCGCCGTCGACGTTTCGGTCAACATTCGTTACGGGTTTAAGATTCGCGAGGTTTGCGAAAAGATTCAGCTCGCGGCGAAGAGCGCAATCGAAACCATGACCGGCCTGCGCGTTGTGGAGGTAAACGTATTCGTTCAAGGCGTAACGTTTGAGCCCACCGAGCAGGAGAGCGCGAAAATTGCGCGGCGCAAGGAAAAAGACAAGGCAAAGGAAAAAGAAGTGCAGGAGGTCGAAGCGGAGATCGTTCCGCCGGAACCACCCCGCGTAAAATAAAACGGTTTCTCACAACGCGGGCGGACAGGCGTTCCGCCCGCTTCCTGCGAGAATGGGCGGAAGGACCGCGCAGACAAACGTCTTTTTTGTTGTGTCGCACGGTACGAAACGCTGAATCCTAAACGCTGAATGATATGGTGTTGAATGTTGAAACCGGTGAAGGAGTCGAAGTCTTATGAAACTAAGGGTATTTGATCGAATCCTGTTGGGCTTGCTGCTCATCGTCGCAATTTTAGTATCGTTTGTACTCTTCGGCATTGCGGCAAACATCGTTACCCAACCGATGGTAACCGGCTTTATCAGCCTGTTCTATCAGTTCCGTGAAAACGCGATGATCCTTGCCGGAAGCGGCTTGCTGTTGCTGCTGATCTCCATCAAGCTCCTCTTTGCGGGAAGAACCAAGCGCGCGGAGATTCGCCCGGCTTCCGCTTTGATGCAGCAAACGGAGATTGGCGGAACCTTCATTTCGTTGGAAGCAATCGACGCAATGGTGCAGAAGCACTGCCGTTCGCAGCAGCGGGTGAAGGACTGCAAAACGACGCTGCATTCCAACGAAACGGGCGTAACGATTGGCATTCGCCTCTGCGTGCTGCCGGATACGGATGTGGTATCGCTTTCCGGCGAACTGCAGAAGTCACTCAAGGAATACGTCGAAGGATTGACCGGCGTTCATGTGAATGAGATCGGCATTCTGGTGGAGAGCGCGGCCGCGCCCGCAACCAACGCCGTTCAGCGCGCGGAGTGAGGAAGCAACATGGAAAGCGGAAGCGGATTTCAGGAGTTCCTGAAAAAGTATAAATTCACGATTATCCTCTCGCTGCTGGGGTTGATTCTGGCGGTGCTGTTCTTCACGATTGGATTCTGGAGAACGCTGCTGCTATTGGTGATTCTGGCGCTTTGCTTCCTGATTGGGTATCTGCTCGATCAGAGCGGGCCGGAGGGCGTGAAAAACTTCATTCAAAAGATTTTCAAAGGCAAATAAAGCGCACGAAACCGTCTGGCTCGTTTGCGATAAAAGGATTAAGGAACAATGAGTAGAACAACCGCGCGTGAAGTCGCAATGATGCTGCAGTTTTCCAGCATGCTGGGCGGCGAGGATACACCGGAGCATGTATTGGAGAAGGCCGGCGAAATCGGCAAGCTCGAGCAGGACGACCTGACGTATATCGAAGAGATACAGTCGGGCGTTCTTCAGCACGAGGCGCAGATTGACGAGCTGATCAGCCGGTATTCGAAGGACTGGGTCATTGAGCGCATTGCACGCGTGGACTTGAGCATTCTTCGTGTGGCGATTTTTGAAATGCTGTTTCGCGGAAAGGACGTGCCGACCGGCGCGGCAATCAACGAAGCGGTCGAACTCGCCAAACGCTACGGCGGCGAACGCTCCTATGCGTTCATCAACGGCATTCTGGGCAGCGTCGCGCGCGAGATGGAATCCGCATGAGCGGCGCCTACCTCGGCGTCGACACCAGCAACTATACGACGTCCGTGGCTTGTGTTTCCAAAGAAGGCATCGTTTTCGAGCGGAGAACGATGCTTTCTGTAGCCTTGGGCGAGCGCGGACTCCGGCAGTCGGACGCGCTGTTTCAGCACGTTCGAAACCTGCCGCCGCTGCTCGACGCGCTGTTTGCGTCGGTCGAGCGCGAAAGCATTCAGGCCGTTGGGGTCAGCGCAAAGCCGACGTCGGCGGCGGAGTCCTACATGCCGGTGTTTCTGGCGGGCAAGCTCGCGGCAAACGCGCTGGCAAACGCACTAAACGTTCCGCTCATCGAAACGACGCATCAAGCGGGGCACGTTCGCGCGGCAATGCTCGGGAACGAACCGGAACTCGAAGATAAGACGTTTCTGTCGATGCACCTCTCCGGTGGGACGACCGATGTGCTTAAAGTAACGCTGGTCGGTGATCTGATCGATTCGATTGAATGCATCGGCGGCAGCGAAGATTTGCATGCGGGGCAGTTCGTCGATCGGGTCGGCGTCCGGATGGGACTGCCGTTTCCGAGCGGGGTCGAGCTGGAAAAGCTCGCGCACGCGGCGACGGATCGATCCTTGCGGCTGCCATCCAGCGTAAAAGGGCTTGTTTGCTCGTTCTCCGGCATGGAGTCGCAGTCTATGCGCCTGCTGGACTCCGGGGCAGAGCGAAACACCGTAGCCTACGCCGTTTACGACGCGATGGCGCGAACATTTTCGAAAATGCTCGCTTCCGCGACAGAACGCACCGGGTGTTCGACAATTCTGCTCTCCGGCGGTGTGTCCGGCAGCATGCTCTTGCGGGACCTGCTGCACGAACGGCTACAGAAGGACATTCTTTACGCAAAGCCGGGGCTTTCCTCCGACAATGCGGTTGGAGTAGCACTGCAAACCAGGGATCTTTCCGAGTAAAAAACGGGCAAAGGAGGCGAGTCGAGTTGGAACAGGCGTTAAAACCCGTGTTCAGCGTCAGCGAGCTGAACGAGTACGTCGGCTGTGTCTTGTCCGCCGATCCGAATCTTTGCGAGCTTCGCGTCAGCGGGGAGATCAGCGGGTTCAAGCGGCACTCGTCCGGGCATCTGTATTTTTCGCTCAAGGACGAAAACGCGCTGGTACGCTGCGTGATGTTTCGCCAGCAGGCGATGCGACTGACGTTTTCGCCGCAGGACGGCATGCAGGTTTTGCTCTACGGAAAAGCGTCGCTCTACGAAAAAGACGGCTCGTTTCAGCTCTATGCCGACTATCTCAAAAAAAGCGGCGAAGGCGAGCTCTATCGCCGGTTTCTCGCGCTCAAAGCGGAACTAGAGCAAAAGGGGTGGTTCGCGCAGGAGCGTAAACGCCCGATTCCGTTTCTGCCGAGGCGGGTTGGCGTTGTCACCAGCGGCACGGGCGCTGCGGTGCAGGATATCTTAAACATCATCTCGCGACGGTTTCCGCGCATGCCGGTCGTGCTCGCGAGCGTTCGCGTGCAGGGCGCGGGCGCGGCGGAGGAGATTGCGCGGGCCATTCGCGATATGAACAGGAAACATGCGGCGGATGTGCTGATCGTCGGCCGCGGCGGCGGCAGCTTGGAAGACCTCTGGGCGTTCAACGAGCCGGTGGTCGCGGAGGCAATCGTCAACAGCGGAATACCCGTGATCAGCGCGGTTGGGCATGAAACCGATTTCACGATTGCCGACTTTGCGGCGGATCTGCGTGCACCGACGCCCTCCGCGGCGGCGGAACTCGCCGTGCCGGCGATGGACGCCTGTTACGAGGCCGTCCAGTTGCAGAGCGACCGCATGAATCGCGCGCTCAACGCACGGTTGGAACGAATGCGCGCAAACGTGAAACTCTTTGCCTCCGCAAAGTCGTTTCGGCTGCTCGAACGCAAGGTGGAAAACCGTCGTCAGTCGCTCGACCAGTTGCGGGAGCAGGCACTGCGTGGCATGCAGACAAACCTGCAGCGCGCGCGAACGGAACTGTCCCAAAACATGGTCAAGCTACAGGCACTTGACCCCGGCGCGGTGCTGAATCGCGGCTATGCGATCGTCACCGACCGCGCGGGCGAAACGCTCAGCGGAGTCGCCGGGCTGCACCCGCAGGACGGTGTTCGCATTCGCATGCGCGACGGCACGGCGGACGCGGTGATCGAACAGATAGAGCAGGCATGACAGGACGAGAGAGGAAGAAGAGCATGGAACAGCAAATACGGTTTGAGGAAGCGATGCAAAAGCTTTCCGAAATCGTTGAGAAACTCGAAGGCGGCGAAGGCTCGCTCGACGAGATGATTCGCCTGTACGAGGAAGGTATGTCGCTGGTGAAATCCTGCGAAACGCAGCTGGACGCCTACGAAGCCAAGATTGAAAAGCTCAACGAATCGGCGGAGGGTGCGGGCGATGTTGAGTGAACAGCTGACGGCGTATTCGCGGCTGACCGAGCAAAAGCTTCAGGAACTGCTCGACGAAACCTCCTGTGCCCCGGTGCTGAACCGGAGCATGGTCTATAGCACGTTTTCCGGCGGAAAGCGGGTTCGGCCCGCGCTTTGCATGGCCGCCTGCGAGCTCTGCGGCGGCAAGGCGGAGGACGCGTTGCTCGCCGCCTGCGCGGTGGAGCTGATTCACACCTACTCGCTGATTCACGACGACCTGCCCGCGATGGACAACGACGATATGCGCCGCGGAAAGCCCAGCAGCCACAAGGCATTTGGCGAGGCGAACGCAATTCTCGCGGGAGACGCGCTCCAGGCGCTGGCGTTTCTTTCTCTCGCGCAGTGCGCCTGCAAGGACGCGCTGGAACCGATTGCGCACGGCGCGCTGCAGATGGTGATGGGGCAGAGCCTGGACGTCAACGCGGACGGCGGCGCGGAACTGCTCGAAGCGTTGCAGGATTATAAGACGGGCGCGCTGATTCGCGCGGCGGTTGCCTCCGGCGCGGCCTGCGCAAAGGCAAGCGAGGCGCAGATGGATGCGCTGCTTCGTTTTGCAAACGCATACGGCATGCTGTTTCAGATTACGGACGATATTCTCGACTGCACCGGCGACGCGGCGCTGCTTGGCAAAACCGTCGGCAAGGACGAGGCCGAAGGAAAGGTTACCTTTGTCTCCGTCTACGGGCTTGAGGGCGCGAAAACGCGCGCGCAGTCCTATGCCAAGATCGCGCAGGAGTCAGTGTTGGACGCGCATGCGGAGCCAACATTCTTTACCGAATTAATTCAGTATACGCTTACGCGAAAGTCGTAACAGTTGAAAGCATCCTTAAAAAAACAGAACACAGGGAAGTACAAAACAACCATGGATCGATACCCAATACTCGACCGAATCGATTCGCTCGAGGATTTCAAAAAGCTGAAAGAAAGCGAACTGCCCGCATTAGCGGCGCAAATTCGCCAATATATGATTGAGAACGTCGCCAAGTGCGGCGGTCATCTTGCTTCGAACCTTGGCGTGGTGGAGATCACCATCGCGATGCACCGCGCGTTCAACAGCCCGAAGGATTCGATTATCTTCGACGTCGGGCACCAGTCCTATACGCATAAGATTTTGACCGGACGCCGCAAGGCTTTCTGCACGCTGCGGCAGGGAAAGGGAATCTCCGGCTTTCCAAAGCGCGAGGAGAGCGAGCACGACCCGTTCAACACGGGGCACGCGTCTACGGCAATCTCCGCCGCGCTTGGCGTTGCGCGTGCAAAACGGCTGCTCGGTGAGGAAGGCGCGGCCATCGCGCTGGTTGGCGACGGCGCACTCACCGGCGGGCTCGCCTTTGAGGGACTTAACGACGCGGGTCAGGCGGATGTTCCGCTCATCGTGATTCTAAACGACAATGAGATGTCCATTTCGCCGAACGTCGGCGCGCTGCACCGTATGCTCGTCAACATGCGTTCCAGCGAGTGGTACGTTCGCTTCAAACGCTTTCTTGTTCGGATTCTCGATACCGGCGTGATTGGCCGCTGGCTGTCGCATTATATGGAAAGCTTCAAAAACCGCATCAAGAGCTTTTTGATGCCAAAGCGTCTCTTCGAGGACATGGGGTTTCTGTACCTTGGCCCGATTGACGGACACGATATCACCGCACTGACGCGGATGTTCCGTCGCGCCAAAGGGCTGCATGTGCCGGTTCTCGTACACTGCGTCACGCAGAAGGGAAAAGGGTACACATTCTCCGAGCGGAACCCGGAAAAATTCCACGGCGTCGCGCCGTTCGCCATCGACACGGGGGACGTAGAAAGCACACTGAAAAAGAGCAACTCGAGCATCTTTGGCGAAACGATGGTCGCCCTCGCGGAAAAGGACCCAAAGATCGTCGCCGTCTCGGCGGCAATGGCGATTGGCACGGGACTGACCGAATTTGCGGGCCGGTTTCCGGATCGTTTCTTT
Source organism: Clostridia bacterium (assembly GCA_036804025.1). Classification (GTDB taxonomy): domain Bacteria; phylum Bacillota; class Clostridia; order Christensenellales; family CAG-138; genus UBA7703. Next base: position 22,811 of record DAIRTE010000021.1, read on the forward strand.
GACGTCGGCATTGCCGAGGAGCATGCGCTGACGATGGCGGCGGGCATGGCGAGCGGCGGACTCAAACCGGTTGTCGCGATTTACTCGACGTTTCTACAGCGCGGATATGATCAGATTTTGCACGACATCTGCCTGCAGAACCTGCCGGTCGTGCTCGCGGTGGATCGCGCGGGCCTCGTCGGAGACGACGGCGAAACGCACCAGGGCATCTTCGACGCCTCGTTTTTGTGCAGCATGCCGAATATGACGGTCTACTCGCCCGCAACGCAGCAGGAACTGATCCATATGCTTGCGCTCGCGATTGAGCGGGGCGAACCCGCCGCCGTGCGCTATCCGCGCGGGAGCCTCATGCAGGCGGTCTCCGCGCAACCGGTGGAAAAGGGCAAGTGGGAAATTCTGGAACCAATCGCGGAGCAAACCGTCGTTGCGACGGGGAGCATGATCGCGCTCGCGCTGCCGGTGGCTCGAAAACTCGGCGCGGGACTGGTCAACGCGCGGACCATTCAACCGATGGATTTCGAAATGCTGGATGCGATCAAGAAGCAAGCCCGCCGTGTGGTTGTTCTGGAAGAAAGCGTGGATTGCCTCGGCCTTCGAATCACCGCCGATCTCTCCCCAGTTCCGGTGGTGCGCATGTGCGCGCCCTGCGCGCCCACCTCGCAGGCAACGGTGAACCATCAGCGCGCCTGTTGCGGACTCACCGCGGAAGCGCTGGAAGCGAACTTGCTGGAGAACCTCCTATGAAAACACGCCTGGACGTCGCCCTGTTCGAACGCGGACTCTCCAAAAGCCGCGAGGAAGCGCGCGCGCTCGTGATGGCCGGGCTGGTCTATCTTGGTGAAACCAAGGCCGAAAAAGCAGGGCAGTTTGTCACGGAAGAAACGGTCATCAACGTGCGCGGCGAAACCTGCCCGTTCGTCAGCCGGGGCGGGCTGAAGCTGCAAAAGGCGATGCAGGAGTTCCCGATCTCACTGGAAGGCGCGGTTGCCGCCGACATTGGCGCGTCCACGGGCGGCTTTACGGACTGCATGCTCCAAAGCGGCGCAAAACAGGTTTACGCAATTGACGTCGGCTACGGACAACTCGACTGGAAGCTGAGAAGCGACGAGCGCGTTGTCGTGCTGGAACGCACGAACGCACGGTTTATGGAGCCCGGCTGGTTTTCGAGCCCGCTGGATTTTGCGTCCATCGACGTTTCGTTTATCTCGCTCGACAAGATTTTACCCGCGCTGTATGCCTGCCTTCGCGATGGCGGGCAGGTGGTTGCGCTGATCAAGCCGCAGTTTGAGGCGGGCAGGGAGAAGGTCGGCAAACATGGCGTCGTCTCGCTGGAGGAGACGCACATCGAAGTAATCGACCGCATTCTTGCGGTGTCCCGTGGGATCGGTTTTTGCGTAAAAGGGCTCTCGTATTCACCCATACGCGGGCCGAAGGGAAACATCGAATACCTCGTATTTCTCGAAAAATGCATAGAAGACGAAAACTGTCACAGCGTAATTGACCATAACACGGCGGTTTCCATTGTAAAAGAATCGCACATTGTCTGCATATAAAGCATACATATTCATATTTTCTCTTGTATTTTTATGAATGAGGCCGTATAATATGCTTATATTACCAATTTTGGAGCAGAATCTCGAAGATTGCTTTGTTGTCTGCTTCCATCCAAACGTTGTTCAATTGGGTCTGGAGCGAATCGTATGAAGATCGGCTTTGCCGGCAATCTGGAAAAAGAAGGCATTGCCGAACTGCGCGGGCAGTTGATGCTGGAGGCGGAGGCGCAACACGCGGTTTGCCTTGCGCTGAACTCGGCGCAGGAGATTCGCGAACTTCCGCAGGCGCCGGATCTGCTCGTCGTCATCGGTGGCGATGGAACGCTCCTAAGGTTTGCGGCGGCTGCCGCTGAGCGTGAGATTCCGATTCTCGGAGTTAATCTTGGGCGTATCGGGTTTTTGAGCGAAATCACGGCGGAGCAGTTTTCGGAATCCTTGCAACGGATTCAAGCCGGCGAAGGGTTCCTCGAAGAGCGAATGATGCTCGAATGCCGCATCAACGGCGAAGAGTATCCCAGCTGCCTTAACGACGTGCTTATCTCCAAGAAGTCCTTTTCCGGCACGATTCAGGTGGACCTGTTTTGCGATAATCTCAGCGTCGGCACCGTGTTCAGCGACGGAATTATCGCATCGACTCCAACCGGGTCGACGGCCTACAACCTCTCCGCGGGCGGCCCCGTGGTGACCCAGAACCTGGACTCCATCGTTGTAACGCCCGTGTGCTCCCATACGCTGCACATTCGCCCAATCGTAAGCGCGCCGGACTCCGTCTGGACCTTCCACGTCAACGGCGAGGGTTTCGTTGCGGGAGACGGCATCAAACTGCGGCGGGTCGATCCGGACGACCGGATCACCGTGACGCGATCCAAGCAAACGAGCAAGTTTATTCGATTCTGTGAGCAGAACGTATTCGATCTCATCTCACGAAAACTAACGTAACCGACGAAACAGATAACTTGAAGAACATACCCGAGACGCTCCTTTCGCCGACGGCGACTCTTGGACAGTGAACGACACACAACATTCGAATCATGGTCTCCGGAAACACCGCACACCGCAATTATCATGAATTATTCGAGGGTTAAGACATGAAAGCGAAAAGACACGATATGATTTCGAAACTGATCGTTTCGGAAAACATTGAAACGCAGGAAGAGCTCGCCGGAAAACTCCGTGACCACGGATTCTCCGTGACGCAGGCGACCGTTTCGCGGGATATTAAGGAGCTGCGCCTGATCAAGGTGCTCACGCCCGAGGGACGCTATCGCTATGCGACGGTGGAGAAGGCGGAGGCGGATTTGCAGGAGCGGTTTATCCGCATGTTCAGCAACTGCGTGCTTTCTGTGACGAGCGCGGGCAACATGATTGTCATTAAGACCATCGCCGGCAGCGCAAACGCAGCGGCGGAGGCGGTAGACTCACTGAAGTGGCCGGATGTGCTCGGCTCCATCGCCGGAGACAACACGATTTTCATCGCCGTTCGGGACGCCAAAGTCGTTGGCGACATCATTAAAAAATTCCAGAAGATGCTCAAATAAATCTCCAGTTCAATTTGTTTTTTCGAAAACCCCGCGCGCGGGGCTTGTAGTTGAGCGCAAAAACGCGCATACTGAAATCGAAATTGTCGCATCATTCCCGAACAAAGGATGCTCAAAAACAGGAGGGCGTCGCGTTTGCTCAAACAACTGTCGATTCAAAACGTCGCGTTGATCGACCGACAACAAATAGCTTTCGAAAATGGGTTTTCCGTCCTGACGGGTGAGACCGGCGCCGGAAAATCCATTATCATTGAAGCGCTCAATTTTGTATTGGGCGAACGCGCCAGCCGCGAACTCGTCAAATCCGGCGAGGAGAAAGCGAGCGTCGAGGCCGCGTTTCGTCTTATGCCGAATGAACCGGTATTGGAGTTTCTGCAGGAGCAGGGAATCGAATGCGAAGCGGACGGCGAGCTGGTGCTCTATCGCGAGTTTTCGCTCAGCGGAAAGAACGTCTGCCGCGCAAACGGCACGCTCATCAACGCCTCCGTGCTAAAGCTGCTTGGGGATGCGCTCGTGGACATCCACGGTCAACATGCGCATCAATCGCTGCTCGATGAGAAGAAGCATATTACGCTGCTGGACCGGTTCGCGGGACGCGAAGCGCTGGAACTCAAAGCGCGCGTTGCGCAAGCCTACCAGAAAGCATCCGAAGCAAAGCGTCTGCTCAACGCCGCCCAGCTCAACGAGCAGGAACGCGCGCGCCGCTGCGACCTTCTTAGCTACCAGATTCAGGAAATCGAGGCAGCGAATCTGATTGTTGGCGAAGAGGAGCAGCTCGAAGAGCAGCGCAGCCTCCTGCAAAACGCGCAGGCGGTGATGGAAGGGCTCGAGGGATCAAGCGGTGCCCTGCTCGGCGGAGAGAACGACGAGACCGGAGCACTGGAACTCTTCAGCGTTGCCCTGCATCAGCTCGACGCAATTGCCCAGTATCGCGCGGAATATGCGCAGCTTGCGGAAAAAATGCACGCGCTCTATTACGATCTGGAGGACGCGAGCTATACGCTGCGCAGCTATCGGACGGATTTCTCGTTTGAACCGGGCATGCTGGACGAAATCGAAACTCGGCTGGAACTGATTTCCACGCTCAAGCGCAAATACGGCGCAAGCATCGCCGAGATTCTGGCGTATCGGGAACAGTGCATCGTCGAACTCGACCAGATCAACAACGCCGAAGAACGCCGCGACCAGTTGACGGCGGAGTACGCGGCACACAAGCAGGTCTATGAGGAACGCAGCAATCAGCTCAGCGAAATGCGAAAGCAGGCGGCACAGCGGCTGTCCGAGCGGATTCTGCCGGAACTGGGCGATCTTGGCATGCCGCATGCCGCGTTTGAGGTTCGTTTTGAAACGTTGAACGGTGAAATCCCCTCCGCAAACGGAATTGACAGCGTCGAGTTTTTGCTTTCCACCAACCGTGGCGAGCCGGTCAAGGCGCTGAGCAAGGTCGCATCTGGCGGCGAGCTTTCGCGTATCATGCTTTCGTTTAAATCCGTGCTGGCAGATCTCGACGGAATCCCGACCATGGTGTTCGACGAGATCGACAGTGGCATCAGCGGGCAAATCGGTACGGCGCTCGCGGTCAAGATGCGCCAGATAGCAAAGAGCCATCAGGTGCTCTGCATCACGCACCTGCCGCAGATCGCCGCTTACGCCAACCAGCAATACTACGTATATAAAGAAGAAAGCGGCGAGCACACGCGTTCGAACGCGGTTCTTCTGGACGAGTCTCAGCGCGCGCGGGAGATTGCGCGGATCATGGGCAGCGCGGGGGATGCGGTTGCGCTGGAGCATGCGCAGCGGCTCATCGACGCGGCAAACGAGGCCGTGCGGTAGTTGAGCTAGTAAAACTGACTTCGTGTGAAATAAATAACTTCGGGAACCAGAGTTGATAGAATCGAATCCTTGACGGCGCGGGAGAATGGATGAAGAAGAACCTCTTGATTGCGAGCAACAACCTTGCCGATGCAAAGGGCATCGAAGGTGTTTTTTGCAATTTAGAGGAAATCCAGCTGTTGCCGAGCGTGTTTTCGGGACGCGAAACCATCGACACCATTCTTGCGCAGGACGTCGATTTGCTGATTCTCGACCTCTTTTTACACGACCTGGACGGCATCAGCGTGCTGGACTTCATTGGCAAGCTCAACGAGGATCGCCGTCCGCTTGTGTTTGTAACGACCGCGCTGGCGGACGACCGCCTGCTACAGATCATCAAAGACCGGGTCATCTATTGCTTCACCAAACCGCTCAAATACGAAATCATTCAGCTTCGCGTGCTGGAGTTTCTTCGCGTGTTCGAGCGGGAAGCCGAGAAGGAAGACGACGTCGTTGATCTGCTGGAAAGCCAAATTGCCTCCGGTATTCGCGCGCTCGGCGTGCCGGCGCACCTGAAGGGCTACTACTATCTGCGGGACGCGATTCGCATCTATGCGCTCAGCGGTTCCCCGGTGGATTTGAGCATCACGAATGACATCTATCCAACCGTGGCAAGAATTTATAATACGCGCCCGCCGCTGGTGGAGCACGCAATGCGAAACGCAATTGAAATCGCGTGGA